>JAGDVY010000041.1 GCA_023255875.1 Hydrogenobacter sp.
GAGACTCTGACTGAGAAAGCTGATCTATGCGATCCAAAACCTGTTTGTAAGCCCACTGTGTGGGATTGAAACTTGGATTTTTGCAGAAGGTGTGATGGTCTCTCTGATGTTTGTAAGCCCACTGTGTGGGATTAAGACGGATGGTGGTAAATAGACGCTGGAGGCGTCCTATACTGTTTTTAAGCCCACTGTGTGGGATTGAAACCAATCCTAAACCTCACAAATGTACTTTCAAAGCTTGAGTAGGTAATATGTGCTTGATAGGTTTGCGGTGTTTAGCTTTTATGTCAATGTCCGGGATTTTTCAAAAGCCCTCAGCTCTATTATAATAATTAGGGGCAGGAATGTTCTTGGGTATACTCAAACTGGATCTCTTTTTTCCTGATAACCACTCTTTGAAGGAAAAGAGGTACTATCTTAGGTCCATCAAAGATCGCTTAAAGTCAGGTTTTAATGTTTCTGTTGCAGAGGTGGATTACCATGACCTTTGGCAGAGGTCTCAGTTAGCGGTGGTTTGTGTAGGTGCAGAAAAATCCATAGTAGAGGAGACCCTTTCAAAGGTGCGCAACTTTCTTGACAAAAACTATCCCGAATTCATACTGAGTATAGACTTAGAGTACATAAAGGTTTAAGTCAGCCAAATATGAGTATTTGCTCTTCCCTAAACTTCCCGTCAATTAGCTCCCAAGATCTATAGGACACCACCTTACCTTTGCTTACAGAGAGTATTATGTAAGACCAACCTTCAAAGGCTCTCTCTTCATCAAACTGCGATGGTCTATCTGGATGATCTGGATGCGAGTGATAGACTCCCACTATCTCAAGTCCAAAGATCTTAGCCTTTTCCTCCGCCTTTAAATAGTCCTTGGGATGTATTTCGTATCTGTCGTTCTTTCTGTCTTGGTTAGCATTGGGAGTTTCAAAAGCTCCAAAGACTGTTCTTATATCACCTTCTACCTTTCCCAAAAGGAGTCCGCATGTCTCGTATGGATAATCTCTTTCTGCTTGGGCTATGATCTTTTGCAAGGCTGATCCCTTTATCCTAAGCATGTCTCACACCATAGCAAACTGCGTTAAAAGTTCTGCTATCTGTACCGCATTTGTGGCTGCACCTTTGCGTATGTTATCCGCCACGATCCACATGGAAAGTCCCGGCTCAAAAACTAAGTCCTTCCTTATTCTTCCTACAAAGACCTCATCTCTTCCTGCAACTTCTAAGGGTGTGGGATAGTCTGGATGCAATACAACTCCCTTTGCCTTTGAGAGTATCTCTTTTGCCTCTTCAACGCTTAGCTCTCTCTTGAGCTTTACACTGACCGCCTCCGAGTGTCCGTAGAATACGGGAACTCTCACCGTAGTGGCAGAGACTTTTATCTCTGGATCGTGCATAATCTTGCGAGTTTCGTTTAGCATCTTCATCTCTTCCTTTGTGTAGCCGTTCTCTGTAAAAACATCTATCTGGGGCACCACATTGAAAGCTATACTTCTGGGTAAGTTTTTGGGTTGTGGTATGCTTCCATCTTGACACCAAGCTTTTACTTGATCTTCTAACTCCCTTATGGCTTTTGCACCAGCACCAGATACAGATTGATAGGTGGAAACCACTATGGCTTCTATACCTGCAACGTCGTATATGGGCTTTAGGGCTACAACCATCTGTATAGTGGAGCAGTTAGGGTTAGCTATTATACCTTTGTGCTCCTTGACATCTTCAGGGTTTACCTCTGGAACTACTAAAGGTACATGGGGCTCAAGCCTCCATGCAGAAGAGTTGTCTATTACCACCGCTCCATCTGATACAAATTTGGGTGCATACTCTTTACTTATGGAACTTCCAGCAGAAAAGAGCGCTATATCAATACCTTTAAAGTCTGTCCTTTTGTTAAGAGCCTGAACCTTTATTTTCTCACCTTTGAAGGTCAAAAGCGTACCTTCTGACTTTTCTGAGGCAAAGAGCTCCAAGTGATCTACAGGAAAGTCCCTCTCCTCCAAGACCCTCAAAAAAGCCCTGCCTACCTCACCAGTGGCTCCCACTATAGCAACTCTGTATCCCATAGCTCTATAATTATATGGGAGTTAGCCTGCTTTTGCTATAATCTAATTATGTCCTCTACCGCTCTCATCACAGACCTATATCAGCTCACTATGGCTCAGGTTTATTTGGAGAACTCTAAACTGGGTAATGCGGTTTTTAGCCTCTTTGTTAGAAAGCTCCCACCAAACAGAAACTTTTTGGTCTCTTGCGGGCTTGAGACACTGCTTGAGTACATCCAAAAATTTAGGTTTGGTGATGAAGAACTAAGATACCTCAAAAGTCTTAACCTGTTTAAAGACAGCTTCCTTGATTACCTAAGGGAGTATAAATTTACCGGAAATATTTACGCGGTGCCGGAGGGAAGGATAGTTTTTGAGAACGAACCCCTTGTGCAAGTGGAAGGTCCCCTGCCAGATGTCCAGATACTTGAGACTTTGGTCATAAACGTTATACATTTTCAAACATTGATAGCTTCCAAAGCGGTAAGAAGTTATCTTGTTTCAAAAGGTAAAACTCTTATTGATTTTGGACTAAGAAGGGCTCACACGCCAGAGGCTGGACTTTATGCTGCAAGAGCAAGCTACATAGCAGGTTTTGCAGGGACTTCTAATCTTCTTGCAGGTATAAAGTTTGGCATACCTGTTTTTGGTACTATGGCACACTCCTTTGTGATGGTGTTTGAAGAAGAGCTGTCAGCCTTTAGAGCTTTTGCAAAGTCTTTTCCAGAAAGAACCATACTGCTCATAGACACATACGACACTCTTGAAGGTGCAAAAAAGGCAGTCAAGCTCATGAAGGAAGGTGTAAAAGTGGTGGGAGTCAGATTAGATAGCGGAGATATACAGGAGCTCTCAAAAAAAGTCAGAGAAATCTTTGACAAAGAAGGCTTTAAAGATGTAAAGATAGTGGTAAGTGGAGGTGTTGATGAGTGGGACATACAAAGATGGCTCTCTGCAGGATGCCCCATAGATGCCTTTGGTGTAGGCACCAAGTTTATAACCTCCCACGATGCGCCCTATCTGGACATAGCTTATAAGCTCGTTGAGTATGAAGGAAAACCCAAATACAAACTGAGCCCCGGAAAAGCCACCTTTCCCTACAAAAGGCAGATTATAAGACACTATGCGGGTGGAAAGATGGAGTATGATCGCGTAGTAAAATACACAGAAGGTGGGCTTGTGGAACTGATAGTAGAACAAGGTACATTAAAAAAGAACCTTCCCACCTTACAGCAGATAAGAGAAACCCTGATGGAAGAGCTAAATAGCTTACCTGAGCATCTTAAATCCCTTGAGAAGGCTCACTATCCTGTGATAGTGGAGCACAACTCTTAGGTGTGAGAATTACTTGTCTTAGAGAAGGGTCTAATTTTTTTACCCTGTAGGGTATGCCCATATCCATCCTTCCTATGTGTCCTTTGCCTGCAAGCACTACCACTTTTGTGTTGGGATTTTCCTTTGCGATCCTAACTATAGCGTAAGCCATAACGTTGTCCCACAGGTTTTGAACCTCAAGAAAGGACTTTTGGTCCACCTTAGGATGAGATTTTAACACTTTGAGCAAGTCCTCCTTTTCTTCCTCTTTTTGTTCTATAAGGGGTTTGGGTATGATGGGACTTTCCACTTTTTGGATACCATAGAGTTTTACCTCCTGAAGAAGTTCAGAAGGTAGATTAAGGGCATAAAGCCTTATGCCTTTCTCTCTGGCAAACCTCCATATGGAAGAGTAAAGGGAAGGATCATATCCCCATCTTTTTCTGTACTGAGTTTTTTCAATCATCTCTTCTTCGGATATCTTTCCCTCTATGTAATCATCCAAATATTTCTGAAAGCTTTGTTGAAACATTTCCATACCTATGACAAATTTGTACCCTTTTGCCTGCATATATTTAATAACACTTAGCTGAAAGCGATGATCTTGATCTGAAGTATGCTCTTCAGGTATGTAAATAATGTCTGCTTCTTTTATAAGCTGTTCCAAATCTCTATTATCTCCTATAGAAAAAATCATTAATAGAAGCACTAAAAGCTTTAAAAGCATGCTAAAATAGAATTATAAATTTAGTAAAGGAGGAGTATAATGGCAAGAAAAGGCAGAAAGAAAGGAGGACCAAGATACAAAAGAGTAGTGCTTTCACTTCCCAAAAGGCTTTATTATGTACTTAACGGTATAGCTATGGGTGATGAGAGGAAGCTAAACAGGCTGATAAAGGGCATACTTGAAGACAAGCTTATGGAATCCACAGTTGCCGAGCTTGAACTTTACCTTGGAAGATCAGAAGAAGAAGAAGAAGGAGAAGAAGGAGAAGAGAAGGAAGAGGAACAAGCTCAGTCGTGATAAGCGATAGAATAAAGAAGTTATCTCCTTACAAAACGGAAACTACACAAGCAAAGATTAGGCTCTCCTCCAACGAATTACCCTTATATCTACCTGAAGATGTGCGCATTAGGATAGCTAAGGAGGTATCAAAAATTCCCATAAACAAGTATCCAGACCCAAACGCTACAGAGCTCAAAGAAGTCTTATCCGATCACCTAAAAGTGAAAGAAGAAAACATAGTTTTGGGAAATGGCTCTGATGAACTCATTTATTACCTTAGCGTAGCGGTAGGTGAGCCAAACAGGGGAGTGTTTTATCCTGTTCCTACCTTTCCCATGTATGAGATATCCGCAAAAGTTTTTGGAAGAGAGAGGGTAGAAGTGCCCTTAGATGAGAACATGGACATAGATTTGCCCTCATCCCTCAGCGCTATCAAGACACGCTCACCTATACTTGCTTTCATATCGTATCCCAATAACCCAACGGGAAGGTGTTTTACTAAAAGCAAAATAGAAAGTATAAGACAAGAGGGACTTTTTACTGTAATTGATGAGGCTTACTTTCACTTCTCCAAGAAAACTTTCTTAGAGGACGCTATAAAGAGAGAGGATACTGTAGTGCTCAGAACTCTCTCTAAAATAGGTATGGCTGGATTAAGAGTGGGCATTCTTATAGCAAAAGAAGAGATCGCTCACGAAATAAACAAGATGAGACTACCCTTTAACATTACTTATCCCTCCCAAGTAATAGCTCGCCTTATGCTCACTGAGTTCTATCCACTTATAGAAGAGTGCATAAATACGGTGATCAAAGAAAGAGATAGACTCATCAGAGAACTCTCTCAAATGGAAGGTATAGAAGTTTTTCCGTCAGATGCCAATTTTATACTCTTTAGGTCAAGCTTTCCTGCGGAAAAACTTCACAAGGAGCTTTTGGTTAGGGGCGTTCTTGTCAGGAACGTATCATATCTTCCCAGATTGGAAAGATGCCTAAGAGTAAGCGTTGGTCTTCCAGAAGAAAACGATGCCTTCCTTGATGCCTTAGAGAGCTCTTTGAGGAGTCTCACTTAGTTTTTTTATCATAAAGTTTCTTGTCTTCGTACATACGAGCACTGGCGATCTTTATAAGATCAATTACATTTCTACCATCCTTGGGATATAGAGCGTATCCAATGTTAGCTTTTACTTGAATACCATCAACTTCAAATGTCAGTATACTTTTCAGTCTCTCTATGATTGCAGGTATGTTTTCTTCTCTTACATCTTTTAAGACCACAACGAACTCATCACCACCGTATCTTACAACAAAGTCGTCATGCCTTAAATGTTCTCTGAGTCTACGCCCTACCTCTGCCAAAACCTCATCTCCTTTGGTATGACCGTAAGTGTCGTTGATACTTTTAAAATTATACATATCAATAAATAGTATGCAATAGCTTATACCAAACCTTTCATAATTTTCAAGCTCTTTTTTTAAAACTTCTTCAAAAAACGTTCTGTTATTTACCTTTGTAAGTTCATCTAAATATGCTTTGCTCCTTAGCAACCTTATGGTCTTATTTAAGGATATGCTATAAAAGAAAGCTATGGCAATGAGCAAGTAGCTGTAAAAGATCAAGAGGAGATTTAGATACTTCTCGTTTAAAAAACCAGCAACTGTTTGTAGCAAAAAGGATACACTAAACAGAGCGGAAAGCTTTTTTACAACGCTACTTTTAAAGCCAAGGGCAAAAGATGCAAAAAGCACAGCAAAACCAAGTGCCAAGTATTGATCATATGTCATCTATATCCTCACCTCTCAAAAGTCTTTGTGCGTAATTTACAACCGCTAAGACCATAAACCACAGGGCGTGGTTATTTATATCGTTGAATTCCTCTTTTACATAAAGGTTTCCATCTGGCATTTTAACTACCTTTACATACTCAAAAGCCTTTTGTGCAAGGGCTTTGTTTCCCACCTTTTGTAGTACCTTTTCCTTTATTTCCTCAGGCAAGGGCATCTCCATCTTTTCCTACCTCTAACGCAGTTATAAACATGGGCTTAAGTCCTAAATATAATCTTCCCACTTTTAAAAGATATCTGTAAGCGTAAACTACAAACACACCATCATTCAGCTCTGTGCTTACACAACTACCTTCAAAACAGTTCTTTTGTGTTCCTTCCACAAATACAATAGAGTTGTCGTAGGGAGTTTGAACAAAGAGCTTTTTACCTTCCTTCCACACCAAAGATGGTTTAGGTATGAAGGATATAATGGTAAGATTACTTTTTATTGCGGTAATAAGTTCCTTGACAGAAGCTATCTTTTCTTTAGACAAAAGGAAGTTTCTCATAAGCATAAAAGAGTGTCTGTAATGAGGGAACAAAAATCTCATCCCCACTTCCCTTATGTATATTTTAACATGGTGATCAAGTCCTCCTATGACAGGATTATTCCAGCCTTCTTTTAAATAAGCGCGAGCGTATTTTTCAATGTTTATAACTTTTCGCAAAAGGGATAGGGATCTTTCTTTGAGGATGGGAAAGGTAATCAGTGTGGGAAGCAAGTACAAAAAGAGTATGAATTTATTCTCAAGGAGAGCATCTTTTAGGTTTATTATCTCCAATAGGTAATCTTTATCTCTACTTAGCTTCCACCTGTACTTTTCTTTAAAGGGATGAGCTATGACTTTAAGGTCATCTATCTCTATTAGGTCTCCGAGGATCTTTCCTTTGTGATCTGTAATCTTTCTTTCAACACCTGCAATCATCTTTTGCTCATCACAGAAATGTTTTATAGCGTCTGTGTCGTGATCTGTGATTATTGCATAATCTATGTCCTCAGAATACATACTCATCTTTATGTCTTCTGGCTTACCCAAAGAATCATAAGAGAACTGTGTGTGTATGTGAAACTCGTAAGAATACACATAAAAATCAGGAGGTTCAAAGAACTCTTTAGACCTTCTTGCTTTTACCCACTTGATAGGATACAGGTAAAGGAAGGCTAAGTAAGAAGCCAATAGTACAATAACAAACCATATCATCTGAGATTCATTTTTTTCTCTACTTCTTCAAGGGTCTTTATAGCTATCTGTCTTGCTTTTTGGGAACCCTCTTCAAACAGTTCCTCTAAATGCTTAATGTCTTTTTTGAGGCTTTCCCTTCTTTCTCTTATTGGTTCTAAAAAGCTCTCAAGCCCTTCAAACATGATCCTTTTGCACTCAACGCATCCGAGCTTTCCACTTTTGCAATCCTTCTCTATTTGCAGAACTTTCTCATCTTGCGTAAAAAGTTTGTGATACATAAAGACGGGACATATCTCTGGTCTTCCGGGATCACCTTTACGGAGCTTTTGGGGATCAGTAAAGAATCTCATGACCTTTTGCTTTACTTCCTCTTTTGTGTCTGCAAAGTATATGGCGTTGTTGTAGGATTTGCTCATTTTTCTGCCATCTATGCCTAATAGTTTGGGTGTTTGAGTGAGCATAGCCTGAGGCTCGGGGAAGGTATCACCATAAAGATGGTTAAACCTTCTTGCTATCTCTCTTGCTAACTCTATATGGGGAAGCTGATCTTCACCTACTGGAACAACGTTAGCTTTGTATATTAGAATGTCCGCCGCTTGAAGCACAGGATAACCTAAAAACCCGTAGGTGTCTGTGTCATAAAACTCTCTTTTGGATACATTGAGCTCCTTGAGTATATTGCTTTCCATGTATCCTTCAAATACAGCTCTTACTAAAGCTTCTGACAACTCATCAAGGACCATTTCCTCAAGAGCTTCAAAGTCTTCAACTTTGTAGGGGAGCTTTGAAGTCAGCTCTTTTATGAGGTCCCTTATGCCACCTTTGAACTGTATCTCCAAATCCTGTATTCTCAGAAGATTGTACTTCATATCTTTGTAGCTTGGGTTCCACTCAAGCCAGCTCTTTGGCGTTATCATACTGAAGAGTAAAAAGAGTTCTGCGTGCTCTTTTACTCTGGACTGTATGAAGAGAAGGCTCTTTTTGGGATCAAGCCCTAAGGCTATCCAATCAAGCATCACTTCTCTTATGTTTTCCTTTAGCTCGGAGGTTTTTTTATAAGCAGTGGTCAGAGCGTGCCAGTCCGCTATGAAAAACAAAGTCTCATGGTTTTCCTGAAGATCTATCCAGTTTTTTATTACACCAAAGTAGTGTCCCAAATGTAGTTTGCCCGTTGGTCTCATACCGCTTATGACTCTCATAGCTTCCTCCACTTTGTTCCCGTGGGTGTGTCTTCCAATGCTATTCCCAGGTTTCTGAGCTCATCCCTTATGTAATCCGCTATCTTAAAAACCCTTTCCTTCCTTGCCATGTCTCTTACCTGTATGAGTAAGTCTATAAGTTTTTCATCCAGCACATGTCCCGCTTCGAGCTCTTTTTGGACCACTTCCTCAACGGGCTTTTCTGGATATAGGTCCTCAAAAAGTCCAAATATGCCTCTCATGTGCTTAAGAATGGAACTCACCGCAAACTCGTAGGCGGAAAGTTCGTGTTTGTTTATCTTCTTTTCCAAAAGCGCTTTGTTTTTGATCTTTCCAAGCTCTCCTACAAGTCCAAAGATGTGAGAGAGTGCGGAAGGAGTGTTAAAGTCATTACTCAGTTCTTTGAAAAACTCCTCTTCTGCCTCCTTTGTTTTATCGTAAAGTTCGCTTGTGAAAGCACCATCTTCTATTGGGAGGTTTTTGAGCATTTCAAGGTCCTCTATGGCACGCTTTATCCTCTCATAAGACCTTTTGGCTTCTTCCATCTTTTCCCAAGAAAAGTCAAGGGGGCTTCTGTAATGGGTGAAAAGGACAAGAAGTCTTAGCACATCTGGATGGTACTTTTTATACACTTCTTTGAGGGTTATGTAGTTGCCAAGGGACTTGGACATTTTCTGTCCATTCACTGTGACAAGTCCGTTGTGCATCCAGTATCGGGCAAAGGGCTTTCCTGTTAGGGCTTCTGCCTGCGCTATCTCATTCTCATGGTGCGGAAAGACAAGATCAAGACCACCACCGTGAATATCTATGGTGTGTCCCAAATGCTTAAAGATCATAGCAACACACTCTGTGTGCCATCCAGGTCTTCCCAGTCCCCAAGGACTCTCCCATGCGGGCTCTCCTGCCTTTGCAGACTTCCAGAGGGCAAAGTCCAAAGGGTCCCTCTTCTTTTCAGAGGGTTCTATCCTTGCTCCTACCTCCAGCTCCTCTATGCTTCTTTTGGAAAGCTTACCATACTGAGGAAAAGCCTTCACAGAAAAGTAAACATCACCACCAGACTCGTAAGCATAACCTTTATCTATAAGCTCCTTTATAACCTCTATGATCTCCTTTATGTGTTCTGTAACTCTTGGTTCTACATCTGCAGGTCTTACTCTTATGCGCTCCATATCCACATAGTAGCTGGCTATGTATCTGTTGGCAATGGTCATAAAGTCCTTACCTTCCTCTTTGGCTTTGTTTATTATCTTGTCATCTACATCGGTGAAGTTTCTCACAAACTTAACTCTGTAGCCAAGATGCTCCAAGTACCTTCTGAACACATCAAAAACTATCAGGCTTCTACCGTGTCCCACATGGGAATCATCATAAACAGTCACACCACATGTGTATATGAGGACTTTTGGTGGGTCCAAAGGAACAAACTCCTCTACCTTTCCGCTCAAGGTGTTGTATATTCTCAGGCTCATAGCTTAAAATTATAGCTTTACTAAGAGAAAATCCCACCTCTTAAGGTGATATCTCCACTGATGATCTTCTTTTCTCCTTCTGCGGTCAGGAGTATGAGGTGTCCTTCTTCTGAGATGTCCTTGAGTATACCCACAGTTGGTGGATCTGTGTGTAGGATCACCTCCTGATCCAAAAAGAGAAGCCTTTTCTTTATGTCCTCTCTGAAGGCTCTAAAGCCTTCTTCTTTCAGAAGGTCAAGATTTGCATCTATTTTGTCCAAAAGGGAGAAAAGCACGCAAGCTATACTGTAGGATTTTCCAGAAACTAAGGACATGGATGTAGCAGGAAGGTCTGGGGGAAAGTTCTTTTGATTTACATTAATACCTATACCTACAATGCTTCTGTTTTTGATCTTTTCCACAAGGGTACCAGATATCTTTTTACCCGCTACATACACATCGTTTATCCACTTTATGCTCGTTAAAAAACCATAATCTTCAAGCATTTGGCAAACGGAAAGTGCCACCACAAGGGGCAAAGTTTGTTCATCTTTTAGTTCCTCTCTCAGAGGAAAGCTTAGATATAGACCACCCTCATCTGAGTGCCAGCTCCTTCCGTACCTTCCCCTACCCAATGTCTGCCTTTTTGCACAAACTACACAGTTTAAGTCTTCCCTTTCTTTTAAAAAGTCCTGTGTGGAACTAACCTCCTCAAGCCAAACAAGGCAGGAAAACCTACTCATTCCAATGACTTTATGGCATCAAAGAGAGCCTCTAAGACTCTATCCATGTCTTCAAAGGATATGACAAGAGGCATCATAAGTACCATCACATCACCCAAGGGCCTCATAAAAACTCCCCTTTCTCTGCATTTGTATGCCACCTTAAAGCCAGTGCGATCTCCGTAAGGAAAGGGCTCACCTCTCTCTTTGTCCTTTACCAGCTCAATACCTGCCATAAATCCCAGCTGTCTTACATCTCCCACATGCTTTAGTTCCCAAAACTCCTGTAATCTTTCTGACAGGTAATTTATTTTAGGCTTTAGATTTTCTAAGGTCTTTTCTTCTTCAAACACCTCAAGGTTTGCAAGAGCTACCGCACATGCCAAGTTGTTTCCTGTGTATGTGTGTCCATGATAAAAATGTTTCATCTCTCCAAACTCTCCCAAAAAAGCATCAAAAACTTCATCAGTAGTCAGCGTAGCCGCCAAAGGAAGGTATCCGCCCGTTATGCCCTTACCCAAACACATAAAGTCAGGTGTTACTCCCTCTTGCTCGCAGTAAAACATGCTTCCTGTTCTTCCAAAACCCGTTGCCACTTCATCTACTATCATCAAAACCTCATACTTTTTAGTGAGCTCCCTTACGCCCTTTAAGAAACCTCTGGGAAAAGGTAGCATACCCGCCGCACCCTGAATACCTGCCTCTAGGCTTATAGCTACCACATCTTGAGCCTTGTCCTTTAGGATCTCTTCAAGCATCTCAAGGAGGTCATTTTTACACTCATCGCAAAGTCTTTGGTAGTTTTGTTTGCAGTAAAGGTAAGGTGAGGGAAGTTTTATAGTGTTAAAAAGGAGGTCCTTATAAGCTCCATGGAAGAGATCAATCCCGCCTAAGCTCACCGCGCCTATGGTGTCCCCGTGGTAAGCTTCAGATAAAGTGATGAAGATCTTTTTCCTTTTTCCTCTGTTTATCCAATACTGGTAGGCAAGCTTTATGGCTATCTCAACAGCTTCCGCACCATCTTCTGAGTAAAAAACCTTGGTAAGACCCTTAGGAGCTATTTCTACAAGTCTTTTGGCAAGAAGTATGGCAGGCACATTGGAAGAACCCAAGGTGGTAGTATGCGCTACTTTTTTAAGCTGGTCAATGATGGCTTGATTAAGCTTTGGGTGGTTGTGTCCGTGAACATTGCACCAAAGGGAGGATATGGCATCTATATACTTTCTTCCATAAATATCGTAAAGATAAACACCTTCTGCTCTTTCAAAGATGAGGTTTTCTTCCTCTCTGTATACCTTCATTTGGGTGAAGGGATGCCAAAAGTACTCCTTGTCCCAACTTTCAAGGACCTTAGGGTCAAGCATCTGTTTCTCCTTGACTAAACTATTTTAGGAATTATAATATAAGCAAGACAAAAGAGGAGTTTATCATGAACCTACCACCGCTTAAGCTGGGAAAAAAGACAGCAGAGATACCCATTATACAGGGTGGCATGGGAGTGGGTATATCTTGGGAGAAGCTCGCAGGTGCGGTTGCCAAAGAAGGCGCTGTAGGTGTGGTATCTGCGGTAGGCACAGGTTATAGGCATCCCAACTTGGTAAAGAGGGACAAGTTTGGAAGACCCATAGGATCCATTTACACACACAATAAGGAAGCACTAACGAGAATAATACAGGATGCCAAAAGGATATCAGAAGGTAGGGGTCTCATAGGAGTAAATATACTCTGTGCTATAACGGATTATGGTAGGGTAGCACGTGATGCGGTAGAGGCTGGTGCGGATCTTATCATCTCTGGTGCTGGTCTTCCACTAAGACTTCCTGAGTATGTGGATGGTGCAGATGTGGCTCTTGTACCCATAGTTTCTTCCGCAAGAGCTCTAAACCTCATATGCAGAACTTGGGAAAAAAAGTACAAAAGACTACCTGATGCGGTAGTGTTAGAAGGTCCCAAATCAGGAGGGCATCAAGGCTTTAAGTACGAAGAGTGTTTTATGGAAGAATACCAGCTTGAAAACCTCTTTCCTTCGGTGCTGGAAGAAGCCCAGAAGTGGGGTGGCATTCCTGTTATAGTGGCTGGTGGTATATGGAGCTACAAAGACATACTCTTTTACATAAATCAAGGTGCAGCTGGTGTCCAGATGGCAACGAGATTCATAGCAACCCACGAATGTGATGCACCCCTTATATACAAAGAAGTTTTGCTGAATGCAGAAGAAGAAGACATAATCCTTCTTAAGTCTCCTGTAGGCTATCCCTTGAGGGTCATAAGAACTCCTTTTGTGGAGAGGCTGTTGGCAGGATACAACGGGTGGAACGGATGCGTTTCTCACTGCATAACTCCCTGCAACAAAGGTGAGGAAGCTAAAAAGGTGGGCTTTTGTATAGCGGACAGATTGGGTGCTGCATGGCTTGGAAATTACGAAGAAGGTATATTCATAAGCGGTGCAAACGGATATCTTCTCAAAAAGCAGGGCATTATCTCAGTAAAAGAGCTTTTGGAAATGCTCACAGGAAAAAGACCTGATCCTACAGTAGAAGGTTTAACGGTTAATGCATGATGGAAGACATGGGCAAACTTTTAGTGCTTCTTGGTGCGATGCTTCTTCTGATGGGTGTTATTATGATGTTCTTTGAAAAACTGCCTTTGGGTCTTGGAAGACTTCCGGGAGACATAGTCATAAAGAGAGATAACTTTGTCTTTTACTTTCCTTTGGCAACCTCTCTGCTTTTGAGTCTTATCCTCACTTTAATACTTAACCTCCTTTTCAGAAAGTAAAAACTCTTCTATAAAGCTCTTCAAAACCCTTAAAGATCGTTCTGCCAAAAGCTTCTTTCTAAGAGCTTTGTCTTTGACCTTTTCCTCAAGAGGTGGCAAAAGTCCCATAACTGGAGACATGGGCTGAAGCTGTCCTTCCTTGGTGGTTATATAGTTTATGAGGGCACCTATCATAGTCTCCTCAGGAAAGCGCAGGAGTCTTTCTCCTCTTAAGAGCCTTCCTGCGTTTATACCTGCAACTATACCTGTTGCTGCAGAAGCAACATAACCTTCAACACCTGTTATCTGACCAGCAAAGAATATGTTCTCCATTTTCCTAGTGTTCAAAAAAGGTGTTAAAACTTTGTTGGACTGTATAAAGGTGTTTCTGTGCATAGATCCAAGCCTTACAAAAACAGCATTTCTAAGACAGGGTATTAGTCTCAGTACCCTCTTTTGCTCCGAGTAAGTCATCTGGGTTTGAAAGCCTACCAAAGATAGAAGAGTGCCTTCTCTGTTTTCTTTTCTGAGTTGTACTACCGCAAAGGGAGTTTTGCCATCGGGACCTTTCAAACCCACTGGCTTCATGGGACCAAAAAGCAAGGTCTTAAAGCCCCTTCTTGCCAACTCTTCTATAGGCATACATCCTTCAAAATACACAGCCTTTTCAAAATCCTTTGGCACTACCTTTTGAGCTTTAAGAAGCTCCTCGTAAAAAACCTTATATTCCTCCTCTGTAAGGGTGCAGTTAAAGTAGTCTTCCTCCCCACCTTTGCCATAGCGCGAACCCCAAAAACCTTTTGTAAAGTCCACGCTATCTGCCTCCACTATGGGAGATATGGCATCATAAAAGTATAGATAGTCCTGTCCCACTAACTCTTTTATGTCCTCCGAGAGTTCTTCAGATGTAAGAGGTCCCGTTGCTACTATGACCACCTCATCTCTGGGCACTTTTTTGACTTCTTCTCTTATAACCTGTATGTTGGGATGGCTCAAGATCTTTTGAGTGATGTACTCAGAAAAAATATTCCTGTCAACACCAAGGGCGCTCCCTGCAGGTACATAAGCGTACCTTCCTGCAGACAAAACAAGCGATCCCAAAAGCTCCATTTCAGCTTTTAGAAGACCGCTTCCTGAAGTTATCTCCATACTGCCAAGTGTGTTGCTACAAACAAGCTCCGCAAACTTATCCGTTTTATGGGCAGGTGTCTGCTTTTTTGGTCTCATCTCATAAAGAACCACCCGAAAGCCTTCCTCCGCTAACCTGTATGCCGCTTCCGAACCCGCAAGACCCGCACCTATCACAACAACTCTTTCCATGAGTTTTAAATTTAATGCTTATAATCAGGAAAAAGGAGACATGAAGAAGCTTTTAAAGTTAATGGGCATATTCTTCCTCATCCTTGGAACTATAGGGATCTTTCTTCCTTTGCTTCCTACAGTACCTTTTTATATTCTCAGCGTAATTTTTCTTGCAAAAGTATCAAAGCGTGAAATTGTGAAGTTAAAACGCATTCCTTTTGCAGGTAAAGCAATATATAATCAGGTTAAAAGGAGTTTAAGGTACGCAAAACGATGGACTACGCGATAACAAAGTTCCTTCATCTTTTGGGAATTTTTATTTGGGTAGGCGCTTCATCTTCATTGGGACTTTTCATGATGTATTCAACAATAAAAGAAACTGGTTGCAATCAGCACATACTCAGAAACTTCTACCGTTGGATGACTAACCTTGAAATAGCTGGCTTTGTTTTAGCTATTTTTTCTGGTCTTTACATGCTACACTTACTACGCTATAAGTTTGATATACCTTGGCTTAATTACAAGCTTCCTTTGGTGTTTGGAGTTATTTTGCCCCTTGAGGCACTCAATTTTTGGTTTGTTAATATATACATACCTAAGTCTCAAGATAAGCTAAAGGCTTACAAAAGATACGACCTTTTTATTTATATAGTAGCTCTGCCTTTATTGGTGATTTCCTTGTTAATTGTATATTTTGCGGTTGTGAAGCCTGGAGTTTAGTGCTATAATCATCAAGAAAAATGGACCTAAGAGAAGCAATAATAACTATACCTGCCCTTATGGTGGCAGTTATACTTCACGAGTACGCACACGGTTGGATGGCATATAAAATGGGAGATCCAACAGCCAAAGAGGCTGGGCGCTTAACCCTAAATCCCATACCCCACATAGACCCCTTTGGCACACTCATATTACCCGCTGTGTTTATCCTAATTGGTTCTCCTATACTTTTTGGTTGGGCCAAACCCGTACCCATAAATCCACTGAGATTTAGAGACCTCAAAATAGGTACCTTTCTTGTCTCCATCGCTGGTGTAGGAATGAACTTAATGTTGGCTTTCATCTTTGGCTTTCTTTACAGACTTGTAGATGCTGGTTATTTGGACTTTTTTGGACAAAAAATAGTTCTGCCTTTAGCCATATTTTTTGCCAAATCAGTATTGATAAATGTTATTTTGGCTGTTTTTAACGCTATACCCATACCTCCCCTTGACGGTTCAAGGGCACTTATGAGTTTCTTTTCTTTCAAATACTGGGAAGCTTTTTACAGATTTGAGATGTATGGATTTCTTATCCTTACCTTGCTTTTATTTACAGGAGTTCTTGGCAAGATAATGTATCCTCCCATACTCTTTCTGTATAACCTATTTATGGGAGGATAAAATTATATGAGGCTTTACTTAAGGTGGAATGAATGGAAGTTTAAATTAATCTCCATGTCCATGTTGGCACTTTCTCCTTTTCCTCTGATGATGTCTTTTTTGGACCTAATGCCCTTCATGTTAGGTGCAAGTTTGAGCACAATTATGTTCATAGGATCTTTGAGCTACCGTAGAAGGTCAGAAAACTACAGAATTGGGAGAAAGGTAGAAGAACAAGTGGAGCAAATCCTAAGAGCATGCCTTCCTCCAAGTGCTTTGCTTATAAGCGATATGAAGATAACATATGGCAACATTGATTTTCTTATCTTAGGTGAAGATCAAATCCTAATACTTGAGGTAAAGGCAGGTAAGCTAAAAGGCAAAAGGCTTGAGAATACTCACAAACAAGTACAAAGGCAGATACAGGAGATGAAAGAAATCTACCCCGAAAAGCACGTAAGGGCGTTAGTCATAAACACAACAAGTAAGAGCTTTTATTATAAGGACTTAAAGATAATATCTATAAAGGAGCTTTGTCATGAGGTCTTGGGTTTATTACATACAGCTTAGGGCTTTTTATCAAGATGGAACATCAAGGGAAGAGGGAGCTCTCTATGTGGTTGCAGTCCCTAAGGATGAAAAGCTCAAAGATGTGGATATGGAGTGCTACGCAAAGGAGTACCTTCCGCAAGAAATAGCCATAAAGTCAGCTTACGCCTATGCTATAGGTACAGATATACCCATTAACGATAAGGAGCTTCATTACAGAGAGGATTTGGACCTTTATGTGTTTGAGGAAGGTGTTAGCTTTGAGGAGGGACTTACAAAGATCTATAAGATACTTCTTGAACATCTAAGGAAGTTTGGTGAGCTAAAGATGGTAGAACCAATAGTAGATGTGGGAACGCCATCTGCAGAGGTGATGTATTCCTGTTTGAAAAGGGCACTTTCAACTTAAGCCTTTTTCAAAGTCCTCAGGTTTTATGTTCTCAAGCCACTCTCTTAACTGTCTCTTCTCTTCATCTTCCTCTGGTTTGGGAACTTTTGACTTTTCAAGAACTTCTGGTTCCACGTATATGGGAGCTTCAAACCTCAGAGCTATGTTTATGGCATCACTTGGCCTTGAATCCACTACAAGCGTGTTAGTGCCATGAACTATGTATATTTCTGCATAGTATGTGCTGTCGCGCAAGTCAGTTATCACAACCTTTTCTACAGTGCCTCCCATCTGCTGGATTATACTTTTGAGAAGTTCGTAGGTCATGGGTCTTGGAGGTTCTACCTTTTGTAGCTCTCTTACTATACTGTCCGCTTCAAAAATACCTATCCATATGGGAAGAAGTATCTCCTCGTTGTCCTTTGCTCTGAGCACTACTATGGGCATCTGAGACACGGGATCTAAAGTGACGCCATGTACAACCATCTCTATCATAGCACTTACCTCCTAAGTTAAAAGCTCACACTCCATATTAAAGGGGTGAGACTTAATTACTTTTACCTTTACTATCTTCCCAAGCAGGTCCTCTTCGCTTTTCACGCTTGCCCACCTGTTGGTTCTAGTCCTTCCTATAAATTTATTTCCGTCCTCTACACTTTCAATGAGCACTTCCTGAGTGGTTCCTTCGTAGGATTTGGCTATTTCTCCAAGTATGCTTTTTTGCAGTTCCAAAAGCCTTTGCATCCTTTGGGTCTTTATCTCATCTGGGACTTGATCCTGCATGTGATAGGCGGGTGTGTCTGGCCTTGGAGAAAACTTAAAGGAGAAAACTTGCTCAAATCTTACTTTTTTCAGCACATCAAGGGTCTCTTCAAAATCTTCCTCTGTTTCTGTTGGAAAACCTACTATCACATCTGTGGAAAAGGTGATACCTTTCACATACTCTCTTAACATCTCTATCTTCTCAAGATACTCTTGTTTGGTGTAGCCTCTGTCCATGAGCTTGAGTATTCTGTCAGAACCTGCTTGGAAGGGAAGATGTATGTGCTCACACACTTGGGGTACCTCCGCCATGGCTTTTACTATCTTTTCATCAAGGTCCTTGGGATGTCCTGTGGTGAATCTTATTCTTTCCACTCCTTCAACTTCTGCAACTCTGTAGAGAAGTTCCGAAAAGTGGCTTCCTATGTCTTGACCCCATGCGGTAACGTTTTGCCCAAGCAGGTGTATCTCCTTTACACCTTCTGATACTAACTGTTTTACCTCTTTTAGTATGCTCTCTATGCTTCTTGATCTCTGTCTTCCTCTGGTTTTTGGCACTACACAGTAGGTGCAGTTCTTATCACAACCTTTCATAACGGTAACATAAGCACAGTAAGGGTTATCCCTTACGGTGGGATACTCCCAAAGCTTGTCCTCATCTTGTGGTGGCTCTTCTAGTATGGCTATGGCTTTGTAGCCTGCTTGAGCACGCTGTATGAGCTCTGGTAGCTGGTGTATATTAAAGCTGGAAAACATAATATCTACCACTGGAGCTTTTTGAACAAGCTGATAGCCCATCCTTTGAGCCAAACATCCACACACACCTATAAGAGCCTTGGGGTTTTCTTCTTTTATCTTCCTGTACTCACCCAAATGAGAAAACACCTTTTGGTCTGGCTTTTCCCTTATGGTGCATGTGTTTATAAGAATAAGGTCTGCCTCCTGCCAGTTTTCTGTTTCTTCATATCCAAGGGTATGCAATATTCCCTTTATCCTCTCACTGTCGTTAAAGTTCATCTGACATCCAAAAGTCTTTATGTAATACTTCATACCTCACCTCTGTTTATAATTTTGGCTACTTCCTTTGCAAAGTAAGTTATTATCATATCAGCGCCTGCACGCTTTATAGAAGTGAGCACTTCCCACATAACTTTCTTTTCATCTATCCATCCGAGCCTTCCTGCCGCTTTTATCATAGAGTACTCACCGCTAACATTGTATGCACACACAGGCAGAAGAGTAATTTCCTTCACACGGTAAATTACATCAAGGTAAGAAAGAGCGGGTTTTACCATTACTATGTCCGCACCTTCTTCCACATCTAAGAGTACTTCTTTTAAAGCTTCCCTCGCATTTGCCGGATCCATCTGATAGGTTCTTCTATCACCAAAGGCAGGCGCTGATTCGGCAGCATCTCTAAAGGGTCCATAAAAAGCGGAGGCAAACTTAGCAGAATAAGCCATTATGGGTATGTGATAAAAACCAGCTTCGTCCAGAGCAGTCCTTATAGCCTTTACCATACCATCCATCATACCCGAAGGAGCCACCATATCCGCACCGTTCATAGCATGAGAAACCACCTGTTTTTTCAGGTTTTCAAGGGTAAGGTCATTATCCACATCGCCATTTACTACCACACCACAGTGTCCGTGTGTAGTGTATTCACAAAAGCAAACATCTGTGATCACATAAATGTCAGGAACTTCTTTCTTTATAAGCCTCAGAGCTCTTTGGATAATACCCTCTTCGTTCCAAGTGTCTGAGCCTACATGATCTTTGTGTTCTGGGATACCAAAGAGTATAATGGCAGGAATGCCCAGATCTCTTATCTCCTTTACCTCATCTATTAGCTTGTCAAGGCTATACCTAAAAATGCCTGGCATGGAGGGTATTTCTTCCTTTATACCCTCACCGTAGCGCACAAACACAGGGCATATAAGGTCGTTAAGGTCTAACTTGGTCTCTCTTACTAAACGCCTTATACCTTCCTTACTCCTAAGCCTTCTGGCTCTGAGTAGTGGAAACTCCATAGATATTTAATATAAACCCGTTGCACTCAAAGAAAATTATTCTATAATTAATAGTGGAGGTAAGGTATGTACCCAATAGAGAAAAACAACAATATTCAGGATGAATTGATAGAGGAATTTAAGAGAAAAGGCACAACGGTAACTATTTTTCTAACAAGAGGAAACAGAATAACGGGAAGAATCTTAAACCACGACAAATACACCATACTACTTGAAGTAGATGGCCAACCTAACCTAATATACAAGCATGCCATAAGCACCATAGTTCAAGGAGCTTAATGAGGGCGCTACTTGTAAGCCTTGCCTTTCCAAATCAAAAAAAGGAAGATATAAGGGAATCTTTGGAAGAGCTCAAAGAGTTAGTCAGAGCGGTAGATGGAAAGGTGCTTGGGTATGTAGTGCAAAAAAGAAGTTCTCCCGATGTGCGCTTTTATATAGGAGCTGGGAAAGTAGAGGAAATAAGGCAGATACTTGAGGGTATAAGTGCGGATACAGTGGTTTTTAATGGCTTTCTGAGCCCATCTCAAATACACCATCTTGAGAGCGCACTAAAGGTAAAGGTTCTTGATAAAGCGGACCTGGTACTTGAGATATTCTCAAGGAGGGTCAGAAGCAAGACCGCTAAGCTTCAGGTAGAGTTGGCAAGGTTGGAGCTTGAGCTTCCAAGACTTTACGGTAAAGGTAAAGAACTTTCAAGGCTTGGGGGTGGTGTGGGAACAAGGGGTCCAGGTGAGCAAGAGGCAGAGATGCGAAGAAGGTGGATAAAGAGGAGAATCCAGCAGATAAAAGAGGAGCTTGAGGAGATAAAAAAACAGAGAAAGGAACAAAGAAAGAGCAGAGAAAGATTAAGTGCAGACAAAAAGCTAATAAAGATAGCGCTTGTTGGCTATACCAATGTGGGTAAATCAAGCCTTATGCAGGCACTCACTGGAAAAGAAACCTTCATAGCGGATATGCCCTTTGCCACATTGGACACAAAAACTTCTGGTATGAACCTCTCACAGGACATAAGGATTCTTTTAACAGACACTGTGGGTTTTATAAGGGACCTTCCTCACGAGCTTATAGAGTCCTTTAAAGCCACATTGGAAGAGCTACAAGAGTCGGACATACTGCTTCATGTGGTGGATATATCTGACAGAAAGTGGCTAGAGAAAGTCAAAGTAGTCAAAAAGGTACTATCAGAACTTGGTGTAGAGGATAAGCCAACTATATACGTTTTTAACAAAGCGGACAAAGTGGTAGAAAAAGAGGAAGACACAGAATTTCTCACAGAACCAGCTTTTCTAAGTGAAAAAAGCGTGGTGATCTCTGTCAAAAGGGGTTGGGGATTGAGAAAGCTTATGGATGTAATAAAACAAACTGTGGAGGAGCTTACAGAGGTGGGAAGATGAAGAAGGACCTTCTGCTTTTGGGTGCTCAGTGGGGAGATGAAGGTAAGGGCAAAGTGGTGGACCTTCTTTCTAGCAACTATCAGATAGTAATAAGGTATCAGGGTGGTAGCAACGCAGGACACACGGTAGTTGTAGGGGAAGAAAAATTTATACTCCATCTTTTGCCTACCGGAATGCTTCACCAGCACACAACAGGTATAGTTGCGCAGGGTATGGTGTTGGACTTGGAACTTCTCAAAGCAGAGATAGAGCATTTAGAAGCCAGAGGGATCAGCGTAAGAGAGAGACTACTTGTGAGCGATCGGGCGCACCTTGTTATGCCTTACCACAAGCTTCTTGATGCTCTTTTGGAAAGAAAAAGCAAGATAGGAACAACTCTTAGGGGGATAGGTCCTTCTTATATGTTTAAGTATGGCAGAAAGGGTATAAGGGTGTGCGATCTTGAGGACAAGAATAGGCTCTACAAACTTATAAAAGAGGATTGGGAGTTTGTAAAGGACATATGTGAAAAAATATACTGTGAGAATCACTCCATTGACATAGACAAGGTTTATGAGGACACCCTTAGCTATTACGAGTTTATAAAAGATTGTGTGGTTGATGTATCAAGGTTTCTTATGCAAAATGCGGACAAGAGTATGCTCTTTGAGGGTGCACAAGGCACTATGTTAGATGTGGATATGGGCACTTACCCTTATGTGACATCTTCCAACGCATCTGCTCTTGGCCTTCCCAACGGTACAGGACTTTCGCCTAAGTTTTTTACCAATACCTTCTTCCTTGGTGTGTCAAAAGCTTACACTACAAGAGTAGGAGAAGGTCCTTTTCCTACGGAGCTCTTTAACGAAGAAGGAGAAAATCTTAGAAACAGGGGTAAAGAGTACGGCTCTACTACAGGAAGGCCAAGGAGGTGTGGATGGCTTGATCTTGTAGCCTTAAAGTATGCGGTAGATATAAACGGTCTTGATGGTCTGATACTTACAAAACTTGATGTGCTTGACACTTTTGAGGAAATAAAAGTTTGTGTAGGGTATGAGTATGATGGCAGGTATATAGAACACTTTCCCGCAAGCCTTAGCGTCCTTGAAAAGGTAAAACCTGTGTATAAGACCTTCAAAGGATGGTTAAAAGACACAAAGGGAGCAAAAAGAATAGAGGACTTACCAGAAAGAGCCAAAGATTACATAAACTTTATAGAGACGTACACGGGTGTGCCTGTAGTCATGCTCTCCACAGGACCAGAAAGAGATGAGTACCTATGGATAAAGCCCTTCTTACAGGAAGTGAGGGTTTAGTTTAAGTCCGTGAGCCTTACCTATAAGGTTCTTAAAGGATCTTTCCTTTCTTTCCTCCATGTACTCTTTTATACCTTCTATTATCCTCAGAGGACAAAGGGGGTCTGAAAAGTTTGCGGTTCCCACTTGTACCGCACTGGCACCTGCCAAAATATGCTGTAGTGCAGAGTCAGTATCGTGTATGCCACCTACACCCACAATAGGGACAGTATTTCCAAACTCAGAAAAGACTTCCCAGACCATTCTTACCGCGATGGGCAGTATGGCAGGACCAGATAACCCACCTGTAAAGGTTGAAAGATCAGGTTTTTGAGATCGCACATCTATCTTCATTCCCAAAAGAGTGTTTATCAAGACCAAACCGTCCGCACCCGCATCTATACAAACCTTAGCAAACTCCTTTATACTGCCTGTATTTGGAGATAACTTTACAAGCACAGGTTTTTTCACTTTTGCCTTTATTTTTTCCACAAGCCTTCCCAGAACCACAGGATCATGTCCAAAAAGCAATCCTCCCTTCTTCACATTAGGACAGGAAACGTTAAGCTCGTAAGCCACTATCTTTTCCGCAGATTCCAAGGCAAGACACACCTCTAAATACTCTTCCTCTGTCTCTCCAAAAACGTTGGCTATAAAGTGCGTATCCACATGCTTTATTTTTGGATATATCTTTTTCAAAAATCCCTCCACACCGGGATTTTGAAGTCCTATAGAGTTTAACATTCCACAGGGCGTCTCTGCGATCCTCTCTGGAGGATTACCTTCTCTGGGTTTTAAAGATATACCCTTAGTAACCACCGCACCCAGCTTAGATACATCATATAGCTCCATTGCTTCAATTCCGTAGCCAAAAGTTCCACTTGCGGTCCAAACGGGATTTTTAAAGGTTATCCCAAAAAGAGTGATGGAAAGATCATGCATTTATGAAACCTCCTGCAAGGTAAAGCTTCGCTCTCATAACAACTTTTTAAACCCTTCTAAACTCCATCTTAGGCTCTCTTCGTAGGGAATGGGTTCTTTACCACAGAGCTTTTGCACCGCTTGGCTTTCCACATCTTTATCAAGACCACACACATTGTCTCTCCACATCATTAATACTTGGTCCGAGCTAAAGGGTGGTGGCTCAAGGATTTTTTCCGCTATGAGTCCGCCTATATACATGAAAACCTTGGGAAAGGGCAACAACACGACTTTCCTATTCCAGTAAGAAAATATATCCTCTAAAAGTTCTTTAAAGCTCACCTTTTTATCACCACACACTTCGTAAATCTTTCTACTGCTTTGTTCATCTTTTAGAGCCTTTGTAAAACAGCAAGCTAAATCTCTCACATCTACAGGCTGGAATAGGTAAGAACCACCTCCGGGAAGCGCAATAGCAGGCAGGTAACGTGTTATCTTCCACATATCAAAAAAGAGTCTCTGCTCAGGCCCAAGCACGATGGAGGGTCTAAATATGGTGTAGTCCAGTCCAGTGTTTATAAGTTCTTGCTCAGCCATGTATTTAGTCTTGTGATAAGAAGAAGGTGCATCAGGATGTGTACCCAAAGCGCTCATATGAAGGACCTTTTTTACACCATACTCTTTAGCTACTTGATAGAGATTTTTTGAGTAAAGGTAATGAACTTTGTAAAAGGTGATGCCTTTGCTTGGTTCTTGGTAAAGGATACCAATAAGATGTATAAGATAGTCTGGTTTGAAGTCCTCAAAAGCCTGCTTTATAGATGGTATCTCCTCAAAGTTTACTTTGTAAGCTTTTACCTTTTCCCCATAGAGACTCTTCACCTTATCCGCATTTCTAACAGGAGATGCTACCTCATAACCTTCATTCAGCAGGTTTTCTACTATGTATCTTCCCACAAAGCCTGTACTGCCCGTTATTAGCACTTTCATTCTCCCGCTACCTCTATAGCGGTAGTTTTGTTCTTTCTTTTAGCTAATTTTCCAAGTAATATGGAAATTTCGTAAAGCAAGATAAGGGGAATAGCCATAAGTACCTGTGTGGTAACATCTGGCGCAATCAAAGCACCCACGGTAAAAGCTATTACTATAAAGTACTTTCTAAAGCTCTTTAACTGCTCTTCTGTGACCAATCCAGCTCTCTGTAGAAGATAAAGTATTATGGGCATCTCAAAAGCCAAGCCAAAACCTATTATCATCTTTAGCAGAAAAGAAATATACATATCTACTGAAAGAAAGGGAGTAGCCTGAAGTTGGGAAAAGCCTATACCTATGAGAAACTTTAGGGCTATGGGAAGCACAGCAAAATAAGCAAAACTGCCACCCAAAAGGAAGAGCACTATAGAAAAGAGTGTTATAGGAATTACGAGCCTTTTCTCATTGGGGTAGAGTGCAGGCTCTACAAACTTCCATGCCTGATAGAGCACTACTGGGGAAGCCAATATGAAACCAAACACAAAGGATATCTTAAGCAGTATAAATAAAGGTTCTGTGGGTGATAGTGTGATAAGTTGCACCTGTGGGTAGGATTTTTTGACAGGTTCTTTTAGAACTTCAAAAATATAACTTGCAAAGTAAAAAGATATACCTACACCTACAAGCACCGCAAGTATGGATTTAATCAGTCTGCTTCTTAGTTCCCTCAGATGCTCCGTCAGGGGCATCTTGGGAAGTTCCTGCGGTTCCATCTTCTTTCACCTCTTGAATTTCTTCGTTCTGCTTTTCAAGTACCTTTCTGTTTATGCTTTCTAGATACATCTGATATCTCAGTTCGTCCCAAGTCTCCCTCACCTTCCTGAGAAAGTCTCCCAGCTGTGTGGCAAGCTCCATCATCTTTTCTGGTCCTAAGACAATAAAGGCTATAAGAAGTATTAGCGCTATTTGGAGTTCCATAGTTATAGTTTAATTCAAAAACTCAGGTTTTTTTCTCTTCTTTATTTACTTCTTCAGCCTTTACCTCTTTGACTTTCTTTTCTTCCTCTATTTCTCCAGAGAGAGCCTTTTTGAAGTTCCTTATGCCTTCTCCAAGAGCTCTTCCAGCCTCGGGAAGGCGAGATGCTCCAAAGAGAAAAAATATGATAACAAGGATCACCAAAAGTTCTGGTAGGGTAGGTGTGTGAAACATGTTATCCTCCTTCCTTTTGATCTTGTGTATCTCCAGAGAGAGCCTTTTTGAAGTTCCTTATGCCTTCTCCAAGACCTCTTCCAAGTTCAGGTAACCTACTTGCTCCAAATATTATAAAGACCACCAAAAGTATAAGTATAAGTTGCCAAGGCAAAGGGAAATGCATATTTTCACCTCCTACCTTTTTATTATAATCTTGGGCTTGACAAAAACAAGTGCAGGGATTATTATTAAGGGTAGGAGTTAAGGTAAGCGGAAGGGAGGGCGCCTAACCTTCGCTACTTTAATCTCCGTAAATTAGTTTTAAGGAGGTTTTTAGTTCCATGGCACTCAGAGGTACTGTAAAGTGGTTTAGCAAGGAAAAGGGTTATGGTTTCATAACCCGTGATGATAACCAAGGGGACGTTTTTGTCCATTATTCTGCCATACAGCAGAGGGGTTTCAAAACCCTAGAACAGGGACAGAGAGTAGAGTTTGAGATAGAGGAGGACACTAAAGGACCAAGAGCCAAGAATGTAAGAGTACTAAGATAAGTTTTCTCCTCGTGCCCCCTTTTGGGGGCTTATATTATTTTTTTATGCTTCTATATGACCTTTACAAAGGGAAGGATTACCGTATAGTTCCTACTCTTGATCGTATCCAAAAGGCGGTAAAGTTTCTTGGTTTAGAGAATCTGCATTATGTATCCTTTCAGGTAGGAGGTACTAACGGCAAAGGATCTACATGTGCCTTTTTGGAAAGCATACTAAGACATCACGGATACAAAACAGGCTGGTTTGTATCTCCTCACTTAGTAGAAGAAGAGGAAAGATGGAGAATAAACGGTCAAAAAATGCCTTCTACAAAGTTAGAGCATTATGTAAAAGAGTTAAAAGGTGTTTTTGAAAGATTTGAACTCACTTATTTTGAAGCCTGTACTTTGATAGCTCTTAAATACTTTGAGGACGAAAAGGTAGATGTAGCGGTTTTTGAGGTGGGCATGGGGGGAAGGTGGGATGCAACAAAAATGTGCAATCCTTCGGTGTGTGTAATTACCAATGTGGAACGGGATCACACTAAATGGCTGGGTACAGATGTGGAAAGCAGGGCGGTGGAAAAGCTCGGCATTTACAGAAAGGGTGTTCCTCTGATCCTTGGAAGTATGAAGTTCCCTTTATATACTAAAGCTTTGGAAATGTGCGATCCTAGAGACTTAATAGTGGGAGGCTTGGACTTTTTCTCTTACGGTAGAATAAGCAAAGAAAAAACGGTTCTTGAGGAGTATGTGTGGAAAAATATGCACATTAAAGAAGTGCCTTTGGGACTGTGGGGAAAGTGGCAGATAGGAAATGCTAGCTTGGCCATAACCGCCGCAGGCAGTCTTATAAAACTCAATGCTGACATACTAAAAGAGGCTTTAAAGAATACTTATTGGGAAGGGAGAATGGAGATAGTTAGGAGTAATCCACTCCTTATCCTTGATGGTGCGCACAACACGGATAGCATAAAGAAGGTGGTCAGAGAAGTAAAAAAGTACATAGGTGGTATAACTCCCGTATTTACAGGTCTAAAGGAAAAGGAGTGGAAGGAGAGCATGTACTTTCTGAGGGAGCTTTCTGAACGCATATATCTGGTTCAAATAAAACATCATAGAGGAGAAAAGCTTGAGGTTCTTGAAAAGCATGCAAAAGAGGTAGGTTTCAGAGAAGTTGTACCTCTCTCTTCTTCCGAGGAAGTGCCTTATATAGATGAGGATCTTCTTGTGATAGGCTCTCTTTACTTGGTGGGGGAAGTAAAATCCGCTATGGAACATGCGAGAAAACTATGAAGGTTGAGTTCTTAGGCTCTTACGTTAAAGAGCTTCCGCAAGATAGCATAAAGGAAGTGGTGTTTGTAGGAAGATCCAATGTGGGCAAGTCCTCACTCATAAATATGTTAGTAGGAAAACCCATCGCAAAAGTGAGCAAAGAGCCAGGTAGAACAAGGGCTATAAATGTTTTTCTATTAGAGGATCAGATAAAGCTCGTTGATGTGCCAGGATACGGTTTTGCAAAGGTTTCAAAAGAAGAGAGAGAAAGGTGGAAAGAGCTTATGGAAAGGTACTTTAATGAAAGGAAGGATCACATAAAGTGCGTGTTTGTACTAATAGACAGTAAGGTGGGACCTACAGAGCTTGATAGATTAATGATAGAGTGGTTGAGATACAAAGGAATAAATTACTTAGTGGTGCTTACAAAAAGCGACAAAGCGGACCAAAGGGAGCTTTCAGAAAGCTTGAAGGAGCTAAGAAAGATGGGTGTGCAAGAGGTTATAATCACATCAGCCAAAGAAGGCAGAGGTAAAAAGGAACTTCTAAAGATGATTATGGAAACAAGATCGCATTAAATTTAAAGCTATGAACAGAAACAAGGAGATAGCTCGCATCTTTGAAAAGATGGCTGATATCCTTGAGTTTCTTGGTGATAATCCCTACAGGATAGCCACATACAGACGAGTTGCCAATGTCCTCTCAGAACTTAATGTAGATGTTGAAGAGCTCCTAAAGAGCGGAAAGATATACCACATACCCGGTATAGGGCAGTCAAGCGTGGAGAAGATCATTGAGTATCTTAGGACAGGAAAGATATCCAAGTACGAAGAGCTCAAAAATAAAGTACCAGAGGACCTTCTTGAACTTATGGAAGTTCCCAATATAGGTCCAAAGACTCTAAAGTTAGCTTACGAAAAGCTGGGCGTAAGAAGTAAAGATGACTTTATTAGGGCGGTACGTAGCGGTATGCTGGCTACTTTGCCTGGCTTTGGTGAGAAAAAGCTTCAGAACATTATGAGGGGTATAGAGCTTTGGGAAAAGAGCAAAGAGAGAATGACTTTAATAGAAGCTTTTGAGATAGGCCAAGAGTACCTCAATTACTTGAAGGAGTTGAAGGGCATTATAGAGAAAGTTGAACTTGCAGGAAGCCTCAGAAGAAGGAAAGAAACAGTAGGGGACATAGACATTCTTGTGTCCGCACCTCGCCAAAATTGGAGCAAAATACACGAACACTTTGTAAGCTTTCACGGTGTAAAAGAGGTGCTTTTGAAAGGAGAAACTAAATCAAGCGTAATATTGGAAAACGCAAGGCAGGTGGATCTAAGAACCGTTGAACCACATCAGTGGGGGTCAGCACTCCAGTACTTTACGGGTTCAAAGGAACACAACATAAGGATCAGAGACATAGCCAAGTCAAAGGGTTTGAAAATAAGTGAGTATGGAGTGTTCAAAGCGGATACAGACCAGTGGATTGGAGGCAGTAGTGAAGAGGAGGTCTATGAGCTGATAGGTATGCAAATGCCACCTCCAGAAATAAGGGAAAACACAGGAGAGATAGAGTTAGCTCTTGAGGGAAGGCTACCTCGGCTCGTATCTTTCCAAGACATAAAAGGGGACTTTCACATACACACTAACTGGAGCGATGGTATAGGCTCTTTGGAAGAGATGGTGAATATGGCTTACCAAATGGGCTATGAGTATGTGGTCATAGGCGATCACTCCCAGTCCGCAAGGGTAGCAAATGGACTTGATGTGGAAAGGTACAAAAAGCAGTGGAAAGAGATAGATAGGCTACAGAAAGAGTACTCCTCTAAAGGTTTTTACATCTTAAAAGGTTGCGAGGTGGATATACTTCCCGATGGGAGTCTGGACCTTCCTGATAGCGTGCTTGCGGAATTTGATTTTGTAGTGGCATCCATACACACAAGATTTTCTCAGGACAACACCTACAGGATACTCAAAGCCATGGAAAACCCCTATGTGAATCTCATTGGGCATCCAACGGGTAAGTCTTATGGTTCAAGGCAGGGCTACATTTTGGACATGGAAAAGGTCATAGAAGTAGCAAAAGAAACAGGTACTGCACTTGAGCTGAACACCTTCAGGGCGGATCTGTCTCCTGAGTATGTGCGCATGTGTATGGCAAAAGGAGTTTTTATAGCTATAGTAACAGATGCACATGCACCAGCACATCTTCAATACATGCACTTAGGCGTAGGCTTGGCAAGAAGAGGTTGGGCAGTGCCAGAGCTCGTACTCAACACAAGAGATGTTAAAGGTGTTAGGGAATTTGTGCTAAGAAAGAGAAAACTATTAGCAGCGGTGTAATTTTTAAAACTTGGTGAGCAGGTAAAAGAAATTGTCTTTTGATGATAGGGCGAGTATATACCCACCTGGGAGCATGTGCCATTACCTACAGTTCTCACGGACCACCTTCAGTTCTTTTGCTCACCTCTTCTATTAGAGCATATATCATGATAAACTCCTCCGTTTATATTAAATTTACGTGTAAAACCCTTTAAAGAATGCTTCTTAGAGTTTGTAAATTCCTGATATCCCAATCATCTTCCTTTGGTGTTTCCAAATAGTAAGGCAGGTTTGAAAAGTATGGGTCTTTTAGGAAAAGTTCAAAAGCCTGTATGCCCATGTATCCTAAACCTATGTGTTCGTGCCTGTCTTTTTTACCACCTAACGGTACTTTTGAGTCGTTGCAATGCACCGCTTTTATACTTTCTATACCTACCATGCTTTCTGCCTCTTTTTTAAAGGCATCAAAACCTTCCACAGTATTTATAGCATAGCCGTAAGCAAAGGCATGGCACGTGTCTATGCATATGCCTACTTTTAGGTCCTTGAAAGGTTCTATGAGTCTTTTGAGCTCCTCAAAGTTTTTGCCAAGGTCTCCCTTTTCTCCCGCTGTGTTCTCAAAAAGCACGCACGTATGCTTTGGTGTATATGTAGAAAATACCTCCTCCAAGCTCTTTATGATGTTTCTTATGCCTTCTTCATCGCTTATGCCTTTTGCAGTACCAGGATGAAAGTTATAGTAATCTACTCCAAGAAGGTCGCAAAGCTTTAGCTCCTCAAGAAACACCTCTACAGACTTTTTTCTCAAGCTATTATCTTGGCTTGCTAAGTTTAAAAGATAAGGGGCATGCACCATAATATAATCCCAGCTCCTTTTAAGCTCCTTAAAGATTTCTACTTCTTCTTGGCTTATATCTTTTGCTTTCCAAGCTCTTGGACTTCTCAAAAAGAACTGAAAGACTTCTGCTCCTACTTGCTTGGCTCTCTCAAAGGTATTTATTATGGAACCAGCAGAAGATACATGGACACCTAAGCGGGGCATGGGACCTGCAGTTGTGCTTGCTCTTGGTTTAGTTCTTCTCTGATGGCAGAAAGTAGAAGTTCTAAAGCAGATTGTGCAGAATCCGCTTTTATTTTGCATCCAGATGCGTACTTGTGTCCTCCTCCTCCAAGCCTTTGTGCTATGTTTGCCACATTTACCTTCTCTTTGGACCTTAGAGATACTTTCCATACACCTTCATCCGCTTTTTCTATGAGTGCAAAAGCCACTTCCACGCCTTCTATAGATCTTGGAAAATTTACAAGCCCTTCACTGTCTGGATAAGTGGTGCCTGTCTCTTTAAAGAACCTATCATAAATAATAATGCCTGCCACCAAACCATCTTCGTAAAGCGTCAATGTGTCAAGTACTTTGGAGATAAGACGCATTTTCCCTAAAGATTCCCTTTCGCTAAACATCTTGTAAACTCTATGAGGATCCGCACCTTTTTCTACAAGCTCCTTTGCTATCTGGAAGGTATCTGCGTTGGTGTTGGAATATTTGAAAAAGCCCGTATCAGTGGCAAGACCTGCATAAAGACACTCTGCTATCTCTTGATCTATTGCGGACTCATCCCATGTTTTAAGAAGATGGTATATTATGGCTGTGGTGGAAGGAGCGGAAGGATCTACGTAGTCATATGGTGAGTAAAACTCTCCTCCTATGTGGTGGTCTATTCTCACCTTTTTTATGGCTCTGACCTCTGTACCCGCTCTATAAAAACTGCTTGCATCTACTATTATTCCCGTATCAAACACCTCAGGTGTAGGAAGTTGTATGACTTCATTGGCATGTGGCAGAAAATCAAGAAAGTGAGGTACTTTGTCTTTACATCCCACTTTAACATTCTTACCCTTTTTCTTTAAAAAGAGATACAGAGCTAAGGCGCTTCCAAGAGTGTCTGCATCGGGATTTTCGTGAGAAAACACAAGTATAGAACCCTTTTCCTCTTTTAGCATATCTATAATAGGTATGCCTTCGTATCTCATGACTACCTCCAAACCTTTATAATTTACACCTGCAGACCCATCTTAGCCACTGCTGTTGCGCATCTATTACAAAGTTCCCCTACAAACTCTTCTTCTCTGTAGTACATCCAACATCTGGGACATTTCCTGCCTTCTGCTTTTTGCACACCTACAAATATACCTTCCTCGCTGTTGTTTATGTAAGAACCTCCTTCTGATAGCTCCACTTGACTGACTGTGAGATAAAACTTTATGTAGTCTTGGTACTTTCTTACAAGGTCCATGTACTCCTGATTACCCCAAAGGAAAACCTTGGCTTCGTAAGGATGGTTAATGTACTTGTCTTTTCTTGCCATCTCTATGGCTTTCATAACCTCATCCCTTAATTTTTCAAGCTTGGAGTAATCTGTGAGCAGTTCTTGGTCTATCAGGTTATCGTCTGGAGATGGTATGCTGTGGAAGAAAACGCTCTCTTTGAGACTTTCGTCCATCTTTCTTATGTATTCCCAAACTTCTTCCGCGGTAAAGCTCAAAAAGGGTGCCATAGATAAGGTCAGAGCTTTTAGAAGATGGTACAAAACTGTCTGAGCGGATCTTCTTTCCCAAGAGTCTGGTGCGTAGGTATAGAGCCTGTCCTTTAGCACATCAAAATACAGACTTGAAAGTTCCACACTGCAGAAGTTTCTGATGAGCTGATAAACTCTGTGGAAGGCATAATCCCTGTAGTGCTTGTGCAGTTCCTTTAATATAAGCTGAAGGCGTGATATCATCCATCTGTCAAAGTGGTGAAGCTGATGATAGGGAAGAACATCCCGTGAAGTAAAGTCATAAAGGTTAGCCAGTAAAAACCTTAGGGTGTTCCTTATCTTCTTGTAGTCCTCAACTACTCTTTGGAGTATGGACCTGCCCAACTTTACATCTTGGGTGTAATCCTCAGATACTACCCACAGTCTTAAAATGTCCGCTCCTAAATCTTTTATGACTTCCTGAGGAGAGACCACATTACCTAAGGATTTGGACATCTTCCTTCCTTGTTCATCAACGGTAAAGCCATGTGTGAGTACAGACCTATAGGGAGCTTTTCCGTAAGATGCCACTGACTCAAGGAGTGATGACTGAAACCATCCTCTGTGTTGGTCAGAACCTTCCAAGTACATATCTGCGGTTTCTATGCCCATTTTTCTCAAAACGCACGCATGAGAGGAACCAGAATCAAACCACACATCAAGAATGTCCTCTTCCTTCCTAAACTCATCACTTCCACACTTGGGACATACATAACCTTCTGGCAGAAGCTCTTTTTCTGTCCGCTCAAACCACACATCTGCACCATAAGGGTGATTTTCTATAAGCTTTGCCACATGCTCAAATACTTCTTCTTCTGCTATTACATGGCCACATCTTTTGCAGTAAAAGACCGTTATGGGAACTCCCCAGTAGCGCTGTCTTGATATGCACCAATCTGGCCTTGATTCCACCATAGACCTTATTCTGTTTATACCGTATGATGGTATCCACTTGACTTTGTCTATCTCCTCAAGGGCTAACTCTCTGAGGGTTTTTCCGTCTTTTTTGCCTTCCATGCTTATAAACCACTGAGATGTTGCTCTAAATATCACTGGGTTTTTACATCTCCAGCAGTGTGGATAGGAGTGAGTAATCGTGCCCTCATAAAGCAAAAGCCCCCTGCCCTTTAGGTCCTCTATGATGAGTTTGTTGGCATCAAATACCCTTATGCCTCTTAAAAACTCAGGTGCAGGTGGTATAAACCTTCCCTCATCATCAACGGGTGCAAAAGGTTCAAGTCCATACCTTATTCCCACAAGGTAGTCCTCTCTACCGTGTCCTGGTGCCATATGAACTATACCTGTGCCCGTATCTAACTCCACAAACTCCGAGGGATAAACCTTATTTATTCCTCCGTAAGGTGATTGGTACTCAAGTCCCAAAAGGTCTTTCCCCTTAACGCTTTTAACTACCTTACCTTTGAGCTGAGTGGTGTTTTCAAAGTCCTCAACAAGCTCCTTAGCAATTATGTATGTCTCATCTCCCACTTGGTAAAAGACATACTCATAGTCCTCTCCTACCATAACACCCATATTTGCGGGAAGTGTCCAAGGTGTAGTAGTCCATATGACAAGATGGGTGTTTTCTTGGTTTATCAGAGGGAACTTTACATAAATGCTTGGGTCTTGTCTTTCGTAGTACTCTACCTCTGCCTCCGCTTCCGCTGTCTTATCGTATATACACCAATAGACAGGCTTTTTGCTTTTTATCACAAAACCCTTTTTAAAGAGTCTTCCCAGTTCTCTTACCTCACCTGCCTGATAGCTTGGGTCCATGGTCAGATAGGGCTCTTCCCAGTTTCCCAGCACACCTAACCTTTTGAACTCCTCTCTTTGAATTTCTACAAACTTCTTTGCGTACTCTCTGCAAAGTTTCCTAAACTCCACTTTGCTTATGCTCTCTTTGTCTATCTTTTTGGCTTTTAGCTCTTTTTCCACCTGCTGTTCTATGGGAAGTCCATGACAGTCCCATCCTGGTATGTAGTGTATCCTGTAGCCAGACATGAGCATGTATTTGTTTATGACATCTTTTAATACCTTGTTTAGCGCATGTCCTATATGTATGTTGCCATTAGCATAGGGTGGTCCATCGTGAAGCACAAAAAGAGGTCTATCTTTCGTAGCGGATTCTAACTTTTTGTATAGACCTTCCCACTTTTTGAGAATGATAGGTTCTCTTTCTGGCAGGTTGGCTTTCATAGGAAAATCTGTTTTGGGAAGATTTAGCGTTTCCTTATAGTCCTTCATGAAAGGTATATTTTATCATCTTTGGAAAAACAAGGACAGTAAGGAAACACCTATTAGGTCCAGAAAAACTGTTTTTCCGTCCATCCTGTAGGCGCTAAATCTTCCTACCTAATATCCCTATCTATAAGGACTTGGAGAAAACCAAGTTTAATGAAAGTTTACTAACAGATGTGTTAGGGATCACAATCCCACACAGTGGGCTTAAAAACGTTGGAAGCTTTCAAGTATGCTTTGGAAGTCATCTAGTTTCAATCCCACACAGTGGGCTTACAAACTTTTTCGCCCCCACAGGTTGATGTTGAGATTTTAACTGTTTCAATCCCACACAGTGGGCTTAAAAACTATGAAGAGGGAATAGATTTACTTTTCTTTGACATCAGTTTCAATCCCACACAGTGGGCTTAAAAACATTGACAGAGATTTTTGGGCATTGACAAAGTGGAGGGTTTCAATCCCACACAGTGGGCTTAAAAACCCCAAAGGATCGCAAACCATATTCAGTTGTCAAGTTCTACAGCCATATGGC
>JAGDVY010000003.1 GCA_023255875.1 Hydrogenobacter sp.
CCGACAAAGGGCTTTAGTTGTAAAGTGGCTAAGAAGACAAGCAATAAGAGTGATAAGAGAAAAACTCAAAAAGTTTGCGGAGGTTTTGGGTGTGAAGCCTGAAAGAATTGAGTTGAGGGAATGGAAAAGCAAATGGGGATTGTGCAAAGCTAGCACAGGGACTCTCGAGTTCAATTGGAAATTAATTCAACTTCCTGACAAGCTGATTGATTACATAGTAGTTCACGAGTTAGCACATCTAAGGCATCATGGTCATGACAGAAGTTTTTGGATGGTTGTTGCTAAAGTCCTGCCAGACTGGAAGCAGAGGCACAGAGAGCTGAAAGAATGGGGCGGATTGTTAATTTGGTGAGGTTGATGTTATTTCACAATTAAGGGAAACTGTTTTTAGCTTCTTAAATACAGAGGCTGTTTGAAAAATTATTTCTTAAAACGGTCTTCAAAAACTCAAAAAATAAGCTTTAAAGAGAATAAGCCTTGTGTGTTAGATGGCAGATTTTCCCATTGTTTTGGGTGTTATTGCGGAAAGCTTTTTTGCTATTTTTCAAACAGCTATAGATACAAGGTAAGAAAACGCTAAGGATAGTGTTATATGACTGTTTTAGAGTTTATCTTGCAGACCTTCCAAATTTAGCTCCAAGTGGTAGTATGATATAGATCATACAAAGAAGCTTGACAACAGAGCATAATGGTAGTATGTCCGTAAAATTTGGCACTGATGGGTGGAGAGCTATAATAGGGGAGGACTTTACCTTTGATAATGTTAGGAAGGTAGCCTATGCTCACGCTAAGGTGTTGGAGCGTCAGGGAAAAACCAAGGTGATTGTAGGCTATGATCACAGATTTATGTCAGAAAGGTTTGCTCAGGAGGTGTGTAGTGTTTTTAAACAGATGGGTTTTGAGGCGTATATGACCAACAGGGCATGCACCACACCTATGGTTTCTTTTGCGGTCAAGTACATGGGATTTGATAACGGAGTTATGATAACCGCTTCTCACAACCCTCCTGAGTATAACGGTTATAAGATAAAAGACAGCTTTGGTGGTTCCGCAACCACTGAGTTTATAAAAGAGGTGGAGAAAGAACTTGAAAAAGCAAAAGATGTAAAAACCCAAGGCGTAAAGGTAGATTACATAAATGTGTGGGGAGAGTACATAAGGAAGGTAAAGGGACTTATCAGTCAAGAGCTTTTAAATGAAGGGGACATACTTTTGGTGCATGATGCCATGTATGGCTCTTCTGTCAATACATATGCGCAGGTGCTTGCTGGGACAAAAGTTAGCGTGCTTCCCATAAGAGCTTACAGGGACCCTCTTTTTGGTGGTCATGCACCTGAGCCTGTGGAAAAGCACCTATCTCCTCTGATGGAAAAAGTAAGGGCGGTTTCTGCAAGCTTGGGAATAGCCAACGACGGTGATGGGGATAGGATAGCTCTTGTAGATGAAAGAGGAAAGTTTGTAAATTCCCAGATGGTGTATGTGCTTTTACTTTACCATTTGCTCAAGAATAAGGGTATAAGGGACGGTATAGTGGTAAAGACAGTATCCACCACCTACCTTGCGGATAGAATATGCAAAGAAGAGGGCATACAGTTAAAGGAAGTTGCGGTAGGATTTAAAAACATAAACGAGGTTATTCTTAAAGAAAAAGTTATATTTGGCGGTGAGGAGAGCGGAGGATACGGAATAGTTAGCTTTCTACCCGAAAGAGATGGACTCTTTTCAGGTCTTAACATACTTGAGCTTTTGCAGACAAGCGGAAAAACACTATCAGAAATGATAGAGGAGATATTTAAAAAATACGGTAGAGCCTATTACAAAAGGTATGACCTACACGCACAAGAAGACAAAAAACAAAAACTCTCTTGGTTGATACAGCATCCACCAGAAAGGCTACTGAGCTACAAAGTCAGAGAGGTAAATACCACCGATGGACTAAAGCTCCTTTTTGAAAATGACGGATGGATACTCTTTAGGGCATCGGGCACAGAACCTTTAATAAGAGTGTATGCGGAAATGCCAGAAGAGGAGCAAACCCAAAAGGTGCTTGAAGAGGGCATAAAGCTTTTAGACTAGAACATGCCAATAGTTGTCTTTATTGTAGGCTATCACAACACGGGCAAAACCACTCTGGCTGAAAAACTCTCAAAGGAGCTAACTCTCAGAGGCTACCGTGTAGGATACATAAAGCACGATCCCAAAGGTCATGGTATCACAGACAAAGAGGGAAGCGATTCCTACAGACTTTTTCAAATCCTTGATAAGGTGGCTCTTTTGGGTGCTGGAAAACTTACCCTGTGGGAAAAAACACAAGATGATCCACTAAAAGTCATAGAGAGGTACTTTTCTGATTTTGATGTGGTGCTGTTGGAAGGTTGGAAATCTATAAAAGGTTTTAAAAAGCTCGTGCTTGGTGATCTTCATGTGGAAGGTTTTCGCGTAGATGAAAAGATCAGTCTTGAGGAAATAATAAACTACATATTAACTTAAACTATTATCATGCTGATAAAAAGCTTTAGCGACAGAGATGCCTTTTACAGGTTTCTCAAAGAGAAGGTAGGTGTGTTCTTTAAAGAGGCAGACAGCAGAGCCTTTGAAGGAGTGTTTCATGTTGTATACTTTGAGGAAAAGAACCTAAACCCTTCTGTGATCTTTGAGTGTGCAAGAAAGTCTTGTGTTTCTGTGTTCAACAACGAAGATAAGTACGCTCTTTGTGGCAGTGAGTCCAATATAAAGGACTTTTGCTCCTGCATTGTTAAAGAAAAAAGAGAGTTAGCTTTTAAAATACTTGAAAACCTCATAAACTACAGAAGAAAGTCTTTTAAGCTCCAATACAACGGAAAGATACTGCCATTGGGTATAAAAACAGCGGTGATGGGCATTTTAAACGTCACGCCAGACTCTTTTTCCGATGGTGGCTTGTATATGGATGTTTCACAGGCAGTCAAGAGAGGCATTCAGATGGCTCAAGAAGGTGCGGAGATAATAGACATAGGAGGAGAATCCACAAGACCAGGCTCAGAGAGAATAGACGCAGAGGAAGAACTAAGACGTATCCTTCCGGTGCTCAAGGAACTCAGAAAAGAGTTAAGTAATGTGTGGATCTCCATAGACACATACAAAGCTAAGGTGGCAGAAGTGTGTTTGGAAGAAGGTGCGGACATGATAAACGACATAAGCGGTGGCACTTTTGATGAGCATATGTTTGATGTGATAGCTAAGTATAACTGTCCCTACGTGCTAGGACACACAAAAGGAAGACCAGAAGAGTGGAAAAGCATGTATATAACCTATGAAGATGTAGTGGAAGAACTTATCAACTACTTTCAGGAGAGGATACAAAAGCTAAAGGAGAAAAACTATAAAGGTGATATAATAATAGACCCATGTATAGGCTTTGGTAAGCTTCCTGAGCATAACATAGAAATACTAAAGAGATTCAGGGAGCTAAAAATTTTTGGTCGCCCTCTTTTGGTAGGAGTTTCAAGAAAGTCCTTTATAGGACTAATAATAGAGGGATTGCTGAGGAAAAAGACCGAGCCTTGGGAAAGGCTCTATGGAAGCCTTGGTGCCCTTGCATATCCTGTAATAGAGGGTGCCAACATAGTGAGGGTGCATGACGTGAAAGAAACAAAAGAATTTCTTGCCCTTCTTGATACGGTAAGAACTTATGGTGAATTTTGACTTTCTAAGATTTTTTTCTTTTAGGGATGTTATTGACATATTGAGTGTCTCTTTTTTTATATACATAGTTATACACTTTTTGAGGATAACCAAAGGTTTTCAGATACTCAAAGGTCTTGCCTTCATAGGTTTCTTTTGGGTGTTTGCGGAACTTCTTGGGCTTAGGACCCTTTCGTGGATCTTTGACAAGTTTTGGACTGTAGGGCTTTTTTCTTTGGTAGTCATTTTCCAACCTGAGATAAGAAAAGCTTTATCAAGGTTAGGCCAAAAAACTCACGTAATGAGTATAAAGTTTGTTGAAGAAAGGGTGGTGGAAAAGATAGTAAGAGCATGTAGTTTTCTGTCTGAAAGGCAGATAGGAGCTCTGATAGTTATAGAAAGGGGCCAGAATATTGAAGGACTTATTGAGGGTTGTGTTGCCATAGACAGCTTAGTATCCGTTGAGCTTCTGATAACCATATTTGATCCTTTGACGCCGTTGCATGATGGAGCGGTGGTAATAAGGGGTGACAGAATAGCCTTTGCGTCTTGTATATTGCCTCTTTCTAAGTCTCCAGACCTTCCTAAAAAGTATGGAACGCGCCACAGGGCAGCTCTTGGTATAGCAGAAGAGAGCGATGCTATAGCCATCGTTGTTTCTGAAGAGACAGGAGAGATATCTGTAGCGGTGAATGAAAAGTTTTACAGGAACTTAGATCCAGAAGGGCTAAAAAATTTACTCTTTAAGGAGCTGGGGATAAACAATGCTTAGGAGGGTAATTTTGAACAATTGGCAGTATAAACTGTTAGCACTTTTTATAGGCTTTTCTCTATGGCTTGTGGTGAATCTGGGAGTGAGAGTGCCTATAATGGTGGAAAGGAACATAGAAATTGTTAACGAAGATCCCAATTATACATACAAGCTTGAGAGAAAAAAGGCAAGGATAAAACTCTTGATCATTGAAAGACTAAGTCTTAATGAAAGTATTGAAGGAGTAAGAGCCATAGTTGACGTGAAAGGTTTGGGTGAGGGAGAGTATGTATTGAAAGTACAGGTAGAAAGTCCCTTTAAAGTCCTTATATATCCATCAAGTGTTGAACCAGAGTATGTAAAGGTTTATGTAAAAAGAAGACCGCCACAAGGGCGGTAAGGTATTATCCGCAGGAGAAAGAGTTTCCACAACCGCAAGTACCTGTAACGTTGGGGTTTCTGATGGTAAAACCACCACCCATGAAATCTACCACATAGTCAAGCTCTGCGTTATTCACATAGGGCATGGAGAATTGGTCTATGACCACTTTGAGACCACCATACTCAAACACGTGATCGCCTTCCTCTATGGTGTCGTCAAAGCCCATTGCGTATTGGAAGCCTGAACATCCACCAGGCACTACTCTTATCCTAAGAATAGGTTCGGTGATATTATTTTCTTTAGCTATTCTTAACACCTCTTGGGTTGCCTTCTCTGTCACAAAGAAATTCATAGCACTCTGTTGCATCTCACTACCTCCTACAATTTTGTTGTAGTTTTAAGATATGCAGGTCATAAAGAATTGGCAATGTGATTTGCATCACTCTAAAGTGTGTGTATAATGTTTAGTGGAAGGAGCGTAATATGATAGAACTGTGGATAAATCTGGGGATAACATTCATAAAAGTCCTTTTTATTCTGGGTGTTTTCTTGGGTTTGGGAGCTTACCTTACTTGGTTTGAAAGAAAGCTGGCAGGGCACATTCAGGCTCGTATGGGACCAAAACTTGTTGGTCCTTTTGGTCTTTTGCAACCTTTGGCAGACGGTATAAAACTGCTCACCAAAGAGTCCATTATCCCAAGAAATGCGGACAAACCTGTATATTACCTTGCTATAGTCTTGGCTCTTACACCTTCCCTTTTGCTGTTTTCTGTTATTCCCTTTGGTCCAGGCTTTAGTGTCTTTGGCTATGAGATAAAGCCTATAGTGGCTGATGTGAATATAGCGCTCATCTTTCTGTTTGCTATGGGCTCTCTTGCGGTATATGGCACTATCTTTTCGGGGTGGGCATCTAACTCTAAGTATGCCTTTATTGGTTCTTTAAGAAAGAGCGCTGTGATGATAGCTTATGAGGTGATATTGGGCTTTTCTGTCCTTGGAGTGGTGCTTCTTGCTGGAACTATGAGCACTGTGGGTATAGTGGAGGCTCAGATAAAGAGCGGTGTTTGGTATATACTCTACCAACCTGTTGCTTTTGTGCTCTTTCTCTTTTGTATGCTTGCAGAGTCTGGTCGTGTGCCTTTTGACATACAGGAGGCAGAAGCAGAGCTTGTAACAGGCTACAATGTGGAATATGGAGGTATGCGTTTTGGTGTGTTTCCTCTGGCAGAGTGGTATCTTAATGTGATGGCTCTTTCCGCTCTTGCTGTGGTGCTCTTTTTGGGTGGTTGGTCAGGTCCTAGCATCTTTGGTCCTATCTCTCCCTATGTATGGTTTGTGTTGAAAACGTTCCTCTTGGTTTTCTTTGTGCTTTGGCTACACTGGACACTGCCAAGGTTTCAGGCAAGGGACATAACAGAAATAGCTTGGAAAATACTGCTACCAATAGCCCTTCTTAATGTAGTGATAACCGCTATAGTTCTGTATTTTGTATGACAAAAAAGGTTGATCCAAGTTGTACCTTGAAATATAATATTTTACTGATTTTGGAGCTGGCGTAGCTCAGTTGGCAGAGCGCGGGATTTGTAATCCCGCGGTCGTGGGTTCAAGTCCCACCGCCAGCTTGTGAGGTGCGCCAGGAGGGGTGGCCGAGTGGCCAAAGGCAGGGGACTGTAAATCCCCCGGGCTCCGCCCTGCGCAGGTTCGAATCCTGCCCCCTCCACAGCGGGCGTAGCTCAGTGGTAGAGCAGCTGCCTTCCAAGCAGCAGGTCGCGGGTTCGAGTCCCGTCGCCCGCTCCAAAACAAAAAAGAGCTATGAGTTTCATAACCAACTCAGGAAGTCAAGACCTATCGGAGCGCCTAAAAGAGCTCATAAGCGTCTCCAACGAGATAAAGATTCTGGTAGGCTACTTTTACTTTTCCGCTCTGCCTGTGATATACCAAGAGTTG
>JAGDVY010000036.1:0-13057 GCA_023255875.1 Hydrogenobacter sp.
TCCGGATGAGGTTTAGACATGTTAAGGTACTCAAAAATCAAAGCACTCACAAATATAGCCAGCATAACACCGTACAGCACAAGACCCAACCTGCGCCTACCTGTTAGCTTTCCAAAGGTATAGGTCAGGGATGCAGGTATCATCAGCATAAGAAGACACTCAAAGAAGTTAGAAAGAGGCGTAGGATTTTCAAAGGGATGGGCACCAAAGAAACCACCTCCGTTGGTACCCAAAAGCTTTATAACCTCTTGACTTGCCACAGGACCCATAGGTATGCTCTGTTCTTTGCCACCGAAAGCAGGGTCCAAGAGCTTTACCTTTACATAAGGGTCAAAGTTCTGTATCACTCCTTGGCTCACCAAAAATATAGCACCAAAGACCGATATAGGAAGCAGTACATACAGAGTGGCTCTTGTGATATCCACCCAGAAGTTGCCTATGTAGGGAGTTTCCGCTCTGGTTATACCCCTCAAAAGTGCCACGACCACCACTATACCCGTAGATGCAGAAAGAAAGTTTTGGACTGCAAGGCCCATCATCTGGGAAAGGTAAGAGATAGTGTTTTCACCTGAGTAAGCTTGCCAATTTGTGTTAGTAGTGAAACTCACCGCGGTGTTGAGCGCAAGGTCCCAAGAAAAGCCCCAAAGCCCTGTGGATTCAAAGGCAAGTATCCTTGAAAGACAAGTAAGAGAAAAAGCACTACCATACCCAAAATATTGAAGAAAAGCAGGTGCAGAGCGTACTCCTTCCAGTTCATCTCCACATGTGGGTCTATACCCAAAACCCTGTAGAGAATTGCCTCCCCTGGCAGAAGCTTAGCGCTAAAGACCCTTGCCATATACTCCCCTAAAAGGGGTCTTATTAAGCTCAAGAGGACCAAAAAGACAGCAAAGTTTAAAACATCAGTAAAGAGTGTATGCATGATAATTAATTATTAATTATAAGTTTTATCTTATCCACCACATCCCTTATTATCCAATCTGGAGTAGAAGCTCCTGCAGTTATACCAACTTTTTTTGCGCCCACGAACCACTCCCCATTTATCTCGTCCGCAGTTTCTATATGATATGTGTTTGGATTTAAGCTTTTAGATATCTGATAGAGTCTTCTGGTGTTTCCACTGTTTTTACCCCCTATTATGATCATCACATCAACTTCAGGTGCAAGCTTGTAAACATCTTCTTGTCTTTCTGAAGTAGCGTTGCATATGGTGTTTATTATCTTCACCTCTTTTGCCCAAAGAGCTATCTCACCTACCACTTCCTTAAAAAATCTTTCGTCTTGAGTTGTTTGCGCCACAATGCCCACTTTATCTTTGCCAAGAACAGAAAGAAGGTCCTCTTTACTTTCAACAACGATGCCTTCCCCACCGACCTCCTGAAGGTAACCCAGTGTCCCTATGACCTCGGGATGATTTTTCTCACCCACAAGAACAACAAAGTACCCTTCCTTAGAGAGTTGCACCACAGCATCGTGAACCGCCTTTACATAAGGACATGTGGCATCAACTATATTCAAACCCATAGCTCTAAGCTGTCTTTCTTTGTAAGGTGGTATGCCGTGAGACCTTATAATGACCGTATCTCCTTCTCTTAAGTCCTCCTCCTGTTTTAGAAGTTCAACTCCTTCTTTTCTTAGTCTTTCTACCTCCTGTGGATTATGTATGAGTGGTCCCATGGTGAAAACCCTTTTACCTTCCTTGGCAAGCTGTGAAGCTTTTTCAGCCATCTGTATAGCTCTTTTTACTCCAAAACAAAACCCTGCGTGGGGTGCTATTAATATCTCAACCATAAAATAAAAATATAGTCCGTTGTATTGTACTGTATAATTAGGGATATAAACTGAGTGAGAAATTTCCTTTTGTTTTTTCTATGTGTTGCATTGTTTTAAAAGCAACTATTTGACGGTCTGGAGTGTCTCACTCTGTGTATAAACTATTATAAAATTATATGTCAAATATGACTTCCGCAAGATATCCATCTGGTAGTTTTTCCACCTTGAGCCGGTGGTATGTGGCAGCTTTTATAACAAGCTTGGATTCATTCTTCTCTGGATCAAACTTGTCTCCATATAGCTTTAGTTTTACATGGTTGTCTGAGAGCTCTATAACCTCACAGCGGGAAGCCACAAAACCCTTTGATTCGTGCAACACTATGGCGTGATTTATGACATCTGCAAGCAGATAAGGCAGATGGGAATAGACTTCTATCACATGGCTTTCCTTGTCTTGGATTGCCTCTATGTTCGTAATTTCGTTAAAGGTAGCGAGGATGGCTTTGCATATTAGCTCTTCAAGGGTTTTCGCCTTTACGCGCACACCCGCATCAGCAGTTATGTCCTCTATGACCTCGTAAAAACTCATAGCCCCAACACATCAAGCATGGAGTAAAAACCCGCTGGCTTATCCTTTATCCACCTACTTGCCTCTATAGCACCTTTTGCAAAAATATCCCGAGAGGTTGCCCTGTGAGTGAGCTCTATCCTTTCACCAAAGCCCAAGAAGTAAACGGTATGGTCTCCTACCACATCTCCACCTCTTAGAGCAAGCACACCTATTTGGTTTGTGTTTCTTTGGTGAATACCTTCTCTACCAAAAACCGCAGAATCCTTAAGGGAAGTGTTTAGAGCATCTGCTATTATGCTTGCCAACTTTAGAGCGGTACCACTGGGAGCATCCTTCTTAAACCTATGGTGTATCTCGGTTATCTCCACATCAAAGTTCTTGTCTTTAAGTGCTTTTGCAGAGAGCTCCACAAGCTTAAAAAGAAGGTTCACACCAAGACTCATGTTTGGTGAGAGAAGGACAGGGGCATACTTGGAACATTCCTTTACCTCTTGCACTTCTTCTTCTGAAAAACCTGTAGTGCCTATGACTACACCTTTGCCACTCAAAGAGGCTATCTTTGCATGAGAAACTGCAGCAGAAGGATTGCCCGAAAATTCTATAACTACATGGCACTCAGAAATAACGTCCTCAAGCCTTGAAGTCAGAGGTCTGCCTTTAAGCTCCTGTATGCCTGATGCCTCTCCCAAGTCTGCTACCCTTATACAGTCTGGATGTTCCACGCCTGCGATCACTTCAAAGTCCGAGTATTCAAGAGATAGCCTCAGGATGCTTCTTCCCATCCTCCCAAGAGCACCGCAGACTACCGCTTTAGTCATTCTTCCTCACCCTCTCCAAACATCATGTCTTCAAGTTCTTCAAGGGCTTCTTCCGCTTGATCTGGTGGCACTACAGATGGGTAAAGGGCTACCTTTATGTCCTCTGTGAAGAGAAAGCGAGCCAGAATTTCCTGAAGCTTTTCCATTTCTTCGGGAGTAAGATCGTTTCTGATACTCTCTTCAATGGGTTTGTTGGTAAAGAAAAATCCTACTAAACTAAAGGGAACTGCATACATTTGTTGATCTTCCATGATACTCTCCTTTACAAGTTCTTCTTAAAAATATAACATATTTCTCTTTTTCATAAAGTCCGTGATCTTATCTTTCCACTTTCTTGCTACATATCTGACCTCATCTGCATCTATGGTCTTTAGCTCTCGCTTCTCCATAAGGACCCTGCCTTTGCAGATGACGGTATCTATATCTGAGGATTTTGCACAATATACTATCTGAACAAGGGGATCATAAAGGGGTTGCAGGTGAGGTTTGTCTGGGTCTATGAGTATAAGGTCTGCTTCGTAGCCTTCTTCCAGCTTTCCTGCCTTTATACCACACGCACTAAAGCCGTTTAGCGTGGCGATCTTTAGTGCGGTTTTGGCGTCTATAGCTTTTGCGGACAGGCTATAACCCTTTTGGAGTTTTGCCATTGTGGAGAGCTCTTCAAGCATATCCAGGTTGTCGTTAGATGCAGGACCATCAGTTCCCAAGCATACATGTATGCCCATCTTTACATACTCCCAAATGGGAGCTATACCCGAGGCTAGCTTTAGGTTGCTTTCTGGACAGTGAAGCACCTTTGCGTTTCTTTCCTTAACTATGGCTTTTTCTTCTTCATCCAGCCAAACCATGTGAGCCATGAGCACCCTTTCTGAGAGAAAACCCAAAGAGTCCAAGTGCTTCACAGGAGGTTTTCCATACTTTTCCTTTACACTTTCCACCTCCCATTTGGTCTCCGCTACGTGTGTGTGGATGAGGACATTTTCTCTCTCTGCGAGTTCCTTTACTTTCATAAGGGTAGATGGTGAGCATGTGTAGGTGGCATGAGGGCACAAAACGGGAAAGACAAGATCCTGACCTTTGAAGGTCCTTATAAACTGCTCCGCTCTTTTTAGGTACTCATCGGGAGTGTTTGCCACCTTTGTGGGAAAGTCCAGTATGCCAAAACCCAAACCCACCCTTACACCTGCTAACGTGGCTACCTCCGCCACCGCTTCCTCAAAAAAGTACATGTCCATAAGTAGTGTGGTGCCTGACATGATGCTCTCTGCTATGCCAAGCAGTGCGCCATCTCTTACAAACTCGTATGAGACAAACTCACCTTCGAGCACCCATATGACCTTCTGAAGCCAGTCATTAAGAGGTAGGTCAGAACCTATACCCCTTAAGAGGCTCATGGAGATGTGGGTGTGCATGTTGGCAAAAGATGGCAAAGCGATCTTTCCTTCTCCTTTTATTATGTACCTTGCCTCTTCTTGCAAGTTGACACCAATAGATGCGATCTTTCCGTCTTTTATGCCTATGTCAAAAGTGCCTTTTTCTGGTATAAAGACGGACTTTATGAGTACGTCCCACATGAAAAATATATTAACACCTTGATAGTTTTTTAATCTCCTCCATTATCATCTCTGAAGCTTTCCTGTAGCCTTTTGGGTTGTCCTCCAAAAAGTCGTATCTTTGGGGTTTTCCTATAAAAACTCTTATGGTGTGTCCCAAGGAAGGTATCTTTTTACCTCTTGGTAGGACTTTGTCCGTGCCTTCTATATAAACGGGTATAACGGGTTTTCCACTTTTAACCGCAAGTAATCCTATACCTAATTTGGGCTTTAAAAACTCACCGGGATTAGCTCTTGTGCCTTCTGGAAATACACATAACCTACATCCCGCATGTAGAAGTTCAAGGGCAAGTTCAAGAACCTGCACATCTCCTGAACCTCTCCTTATGGGTATGGCAGACATATGGGGCAAAAGCATTCCCAAAATGGGTGCGCGAAAAAGCTCTTCTTTGGCGATAAAGGTGAGGTGTTTAGGAAAAACTGCATTAAGCACTGGAGGATCAAGATAACTTCTATGATTGGGTGCTACCAAATAGCTACCCTCTGGGATATTCTCCAAACCGTAAGCCCTGATCCTAAAAAAACTTCTAAATAGAGGTTTTACCAGCGGACACAGTGGTGCCAAAAAGAACTTAGAAAACCTACTTGGATAACAATCATTACGCATATCCTTTATGGCGCTTTATTTTTTATCTTCTCCTTGATGTGCTTTATAAAATCTTCAAGTTCCATACTACCTAAGTCCCCTTCTTTCTTGCTTCTTACAGAGACCTTACCCTCTTGAACTTCTCTGTCTCCTACAACCAGCACATAGGGTATCTTTTGAAGTTCTGCGTCCCTTATTTTGGCACCCAGGCGCTCCTGCCTATCATCTGTTTCTACTCTTAGTCCTTCTGATCTTAGTCTCATTTCAAGCTCTTTTGAATAAGGTAGGTGTTTTTCAGATACAGGTATGATCCTCACCTGCACTGGAGAGAGCCACACAGGAAGCGCACCTGCGTAGTGTTCCAAAAGCACACCTGTGAATCTCTCAATGGACCCAAGAAGGGCTCTGTGTATCATGTAAGGTCTGTGCCTTTTGTTATCTGGACCCACATAAGTCATATCAAAGCGCTCAGGAAGGTTAAAGTCAAACTGTATGGTGGAACACTGCCAGAGCCTCCCTATAGCGTCCTTTATCTTAACATCTATCTTGGGTCCGTAAAAGGCACCACCTCCTTCATCTATCTCGTAATTGAGGTTCATAGATTCCACTGCCCTTTTAAGGGAGTTTTCTGCAATCTCCCACTGTTCCTGTGAGCCTATGGCATCTGGAGGTTTTGTAGATATATAAACCTTGAACTCCCTAAAGCCAAAGTCCCTGAGCATAGAAATAGCAAATTCCAAGGTTTCGTGTATCACATCTTCCACCTGCTCAGCGGTGCATATTATGTGAGCATCATCCTGAGTAAAGCCCCTTACTCTCATAAGTCCATGCAAAACTCCAGACATCTCATACCTATAGACAGTTCCAAGCTCCGCAAGTTTAATAGGCAGTTCCTTATAACTTCTGACTTTGCTCTTATAAATGGCTATGTGGAAAGGACAGTTCATAGGCTTTACAAAGTACTCCTCTTGTTCTACCTGCATAGGTGGAAACATATTTGGTTTGTAGTAGTCAAGATGACCGCTTATTTCCCAAAGCCTTGCGTTTCCTATATGAGGAGTGTAAACAAACTGATAGCCTCTCTTTTCGTGCTCTTCTCTCCAATAATCTTCCAGCACCTTCCTGTAAGTACCTCCTTTGGGAAGCCACAGCACAAGTCCGGGACCTACAGTCTCGTCTATAAGAAACATCTCAAGCTCCCTACCTAACCTCCTGTGATCCCTCTTCTTTGCCTCTTCGTAGAACTTCAGGCGCTCTTCTAAATCTTTATGATCCCAAAAGGCTATACCGTGTATTCTTTGTAGCATGGGTCTTTTTGCATCTCCCATCCAATAAGCACCACTTATGTGGGTGAGTTTAAAGGCACCTGCCATACCCGTAGAGGGTATGTGAGGACCTCTGCATAAATCTACAAAGTCATTCTGTTCGTACACAGATATGACATCATCTGGGCTTATGCGCTCTATTATCTCCAGTTTGTACTTCTCTTTGAGGTTTTCAAAGAGCCTTTTAGCTTCTTCTCTGCTTATCTCCCTTCTGAGTATGGGGTAATTTTTCTGTATTATCTCTCTCATTTTCTCTTCTATCTTTGGAAGATCATCTTCGCTTAGTCTCACACCCTCTATTTCCACATCGTAATAAAAGCCTTCTTCTGTGGTGGGTCCCACACCCAAATGCACCTTGTCCTTTCCGTAAATTTCCTTGAGAGCCTGAGCCATAATGTGTGCCAGAGAGTGTCTCATGATCTCTAAGCTTTCTGGTTGGTTCTTATAAATGGGGATTATCTGGGCGGAGCTTCTTACAGGTGTTTGAAGGTCATATATCTTACCATTTACCTTACCACCTATAGCACCCTCTATACCTGCCATCTTAAGTATATCACCTAAGGTTGTTCCTTCCTCAACTTGGAAAACTCTACCTTCTACTTCTACAGTGATCATGCTAAATAGTATAATCTACAAAGGGTATGAGCAAAAGGAAGTTGGTAATCTACATTTTTCTGATCTCTTTAAGCCTTTTGATCTACTTCTCCAACTTATCCTCAAGTAGATACTTCTCCTTTCTTTACAACGTTATATACAGCCTACTTATGCCCATGATAGAATTAAAAACCCACATAGCCAATGCGGTAAGCAATAGCGTAAACAGATATATATACCTCGTAGATGTGGAAAAAAGAAACAGAGAGTTATCAAAACAGGTACAGGAATTATATCTATACAAAAGTCAGCTAAAGACTTGCGAAATGTCTCTGAAAAACCTTTCTGAACTTATGGGTGTTCAAGCACAGAACTACACTAAAGATATAGTATTTGCGGGGATTATAGGATATGATCCCTCAGGTATGGACACCTTTGTGATTATAGATAAAGGCAGGGACCAAGGAATAGAGGAAGGTTTTGTGGTATTTTATAAGGATAAGTTTGTGGGTATAGTAGATAAGGTGTTTGGAAGCTCATCAAGGATTAGAACCGTTTATTCCCAAGATCTTACCATCTCATCAACTACGGAATCTACCGGAAAGAGCTACATATACAAGGGTGGATGGCGGTATGGACAACTTCTTTATGTAAATGTAGAAGATCCAGTAGAAAAGAGCGATGTGGTGCTTTTAAGAGATAACAAGAAGGTTATCCCAGCTTTTATAATAGGAACTGTGCTAAAATCAGAGCAAGGAAGCGACCAGTTTTTTAAAAAGGTGTTGGTTTTACCTTCCGTGGACATAAGAAAGCTTGAGTATGTGGTAGTCATAAAGGCAAGGTTATGAAGTTTTATGTGATCTCCTTGCTTTTGGCTTTCATACAAGCTTCTGTGATAACTGGGCTATTTGTGTCAAACCTCTATGTACCTGACTTGGTCCTTCTTTATCTCTTTTTACATATAAGCAGGCAGAAGAAGATGGATATTAAAAAGCCACTTGTATCAGGGTTTTACCTTGATATTATGTATGACACCTTTGGTTGGAACATATCTGGAAAACTCCTTATGAGTCTTTTACTTGAAATTTTCAAAAGCAGGTGGGAGTTTGCTACACGCCTGTCTTTGATGATCTTTTATTGTCTTGTAGCGCTTTTGGAGCATATTTTTAGGTATGTCCTGTTTAGGCTCAAGTATTACTATCCCTTTGAGTTGCGCGCTTTCTTTTTAGGTTTTTCCATTGAACTGTTCCTTTTATATCTTTTGAGCTTATTTATAATCAAAAAGCATGCACAGACGTAGGTTCATCTTTCTTGCAATACTTAGCGCAATCCTTTATCTTGTGGTAGTTTTAAGACTCATCTACATGCAGATCTTTAAAGGTTCTTACTTTTCAGAGCTTTCTAAGAAAAACTATTTACGGCTAAAGGTACTTTACCCACAAAGAGGGGACATACTTGACAGAAATGGTGAAAAGTTGGCTTACGATATTCCTAAGTATGTGCTATTTCTTGACCCTCAAAAACTTGAAGATAAGACGGTTCTTAACGATATACTCAAAGAATTGAAAAACCTTTTCCAGGTGGATTTAGACGAAAACACCTTAAAACAGAGAGTAAAGGGCTTTGATCCCATACCCATAAAAAACTTGGAAACACAAGAGGAAATAGATAAGTTTTACAACAACAGCTACAAACTACCTGGTGTATTTATAAACATGATTCCACAAAGGTATTATCCATACGGTGAGATGGTTTCCCATGTGATTGGATACACAGGCTATCCTGATCAAGAGGACCTAAGAAAGTATAAGGATAGAATTTCTACCCAAAGCCTTATAGGTAAGTACGGTATAGAAAAGACGTTAGATGAGTTTATTTTGGGATACAAAGGTGGACAGGAAATTATGATAAATGCTGCAGGAAAACCCATAAAGGTTTTAAGGGAAATACCACCCAGGAAAGGCAATACGGTAGTGCTCACTATAGACTATAGAATTCAAAGGATAATTTACGATGTATTTAGAGAGTCTGGGCACAAGGCGGGTGGAGTAATTCTCCTTCATGCAAAAACGGGCGAAGTGCTCGGTTTGCTAAGTTATCCATGCTTTGATCCCAATGTAATACCTGACAAGTGGCAGGAGTACCTATCAGACCCTTTTAAGCCATTGCTCAACAGGTGTTTATCTGCCAAGTACCCTCCTGCCTCCGTTATAAAACCCGCTTTAGCAATCGCGCTCCTTAGAAAAGGTATCTCCTTAAAAGACGGTGTGGTTTGTAGAGGTAAGTTTGAGTTAGGTGATAGGACCTTCTACTGCTGGAACAGGTACGGTCATGGGTGGGAGAATGTGAAAACTGCCATAAGAGACTCCTGCGATATTTTCTTTTACTACTACGGATATTACAAACTTGGACCCAAAGGCATAGAAGAAACCCTCAGAGAGTTTTCTTATGCGGAGGGTATTCCTTTTGAACTACCCTGTGGCAAAGGTTTTATACCCACACCTTCTTGGAAAAGAAAAAGATTTAGAGAAGCTTGGTATGGAGGTGATACGGTAAATCTCTCTATAGGTCAGGGTTATATAACTGCTACTTTGCTTGAGCAGGTGCTTATGATGTGCGGTATAGTTAATGATGGGGTAATATACAAGCCCACATTAGTTAGAGAGATAAGAGACCCATACGGGAAGGTAGTTTGGAAAAACAAAAAGACAGTTTATAAGGTAGTAAAAGCTTCTCCTGAACACTTTGGCATTGTAAAAGAAGCTCTAAGAGATGTGGTAAGAAGTGGAACCGCTCACTCTGCCAACTCACACATAGCAGAGATTGCAGGAAAGACGGGAACCGCCCAGGTATCTCCTCTGAGTGCAAAGAGAAAGTATTTGCCTTATCACCTTAGGGATCACGCTTGGTTTGTAGGTTTTGCACCCTACAGAGACCCTATATTTGTGATAGGTGTGTTGGTAGAGCACGGGGGGTCTGGTGGTGCGGTTGCAGCACCCATAGCAAGGACCATAATAGAGCGCATATACATGCAAGGTATAAACAAAGAGTTTACGTGATTATCCTTGATACTTTCTTAAAAGTATTGCAGATGAATAAACGCTTTCGTACTGTTTTGCACTTTTTTCCCAAGAAAAATCTACAGACATGCATCTCTTTATAAGCTCTGACCATCTTTTTGATCCATTACACCTTTCCATTTCGTAAAAAACCGCAGCTTTTAGCATAGCGTGAAAAAGCTCTTTAGGTTTATACTCTTCAAAGGTAAAGCCTGTGCCTGCTTGGGGATTTTCTATTACATCTATAACTGTATCTTTTAGTCCTCCCGTCTTTCTAACTATGGGAACCGTTCCATACCTCATGGCTATCATTTGGGATATACCACAAGGTTCAAAAAGAGAAGGCATAAGGAACATGTCGCTTCCAGCAAAAACTTTGTGAGCCAACTCTTCATTGTACTCTATTCTTACCCTAACACTGTTGGGATACTTCTTCATAAAATCTATTAGCATGCTTTGGTAAAACTCTTCACCAGAACCCAAAAAGACAAACTCAAAACCCTCTACAACCGCTTGAGGGATCACATCCTTTATGATGTCAAATCCCTTCTGAGCGGTAAGTCTTGATACCATACCCACAAGGGGTCTGTCCTCCTTGCCCGTTAAACCGAAAATTTCTCGCAAATGCTTTTTATTGATATACTTCTTTTTTTTAAAATTCTTTACGTTATAGTGCACCTTTATGTAATCATCTCTTTCTGGATTCCATATATCGTAGTCTATACCGTTGAGTATGCCAAAAAAGTACTTTTTCTCCCTTATTACACCCTCAAGACCATAAGCGTACTCCTTTAGCTCCTCCGCATAAGAAGGACTAACGGTAGTTAAAGCATCACAGAACAAGATGCCAGCTTTAAGGAAGTTTATCTTTCCGTAGAACTCAATACCTCCAAAGGGATGAAATACTTCCCATGGAAGGTTGAGTCTGGGTAAAAAATGACTGTCAAATATACCTTGGTGCATGGCATTATGTATGGTAAATACTACAGCTGTGTGGTTCATGTTTTGATAGTAGAGACGTTTATAAAGAGCCAACATGGCGGTGTGCCAATCGTGAATGTGCACTACATCTGGGGGTGGTTCCATACGCTTTATAACCTCAAGACCCGCAAGGCACAAAAACCCGGCTCTCAGAGGGTTATCCTCATAAGTCCCTTTAGGAGGAGAGTAAGGATAGTCCCTATGGTAGTAAGGAGGGTAATCTATAAAAAAAAATCTGATACCGTCCAGCCTATCTTCGTAAAGGTCAAAGTTTTTCCATTCGTAGTCCATGTAAATTCTTATGTTCTCCGCAGTTTTTGTGAGATTTGCCTTTATACCCTTGTGAAGAGGAAGGATAACAGATACCTCATGTCCCAATTTAACTAGGGTTTTTGAAAGGGAATGTATCACATCCCCCAAACCACCCACCTTTATGTAAGGTGCGCTCTCAAAAGCGACCATAACCACCCTCATGCCGAGTAAAATTTTATCATGGAAGACCTGCTCAAAACCTTCCTCAAAGAAGACATAGGAATAGGAGATATAACCACTGAAGGTGTGTGCAGAGGCGAAATAGTCAAAGGGATCATAAAAACTAAAGAGTCCGGCGTGCTTGCAGGCATACCCTTTGCTGTAAAAGTCTTTGAACTTTTAGGAGAGGTAAAGATCATTCAAGCTAAAAGTGACGGAGAAAGGATAGAGAAGGGTGAGCAACTGCTGATCCTTGAAGGTCCCGCAGATGTTTTGCTAAAAGGTGAGAGGACCGCCTTGAACATACTACAAAGGCTAAGTGGGATAGCTACCCTGACTAACAGAGTAGTTAAGGAGCTTGAAGGTACAAACATTGAGCTTCTTGACACAAGAAAAACTACACCGGGTTTTAGGTACTTTGAAAAGTATGCTGTGCGCGTAGGTGGTGGTAAAAACCATCGCTTTGGCCTTTATGATATGGTTTTGATAAAGGACAATCACAAAAGAGTTGCAGGTAGCATAAGAGAGGCAGTAAGAAGAGTAAGGGAAAGGGTAGGACCTGCCTACAGGATAGAGGTAGAGGTAGAGACCTTGGAAGAGCTTTCAGAAGCGCTGAGCTGTGAAGTAGATATGGTTTTGCTTGACAATTTTAGTCCTGAGGATGTAAGAAGGGCAGTGGCTCTGGCAAAGGGCAAGGTCAAAATTGAGGTGTCTGGCAACATAACACCTGAAAACATAAAGGAGTATGCCATAGAGGGGGTAAATTACATATCTTGCGGTTTTATAACCCACTCCGCAAGGTGGATTGATATGAGCATGAAGATAGAAAGATAGCAAAGGCTTATCTTTATCTTTATGAAAGAAAAGTGGAAAGCTATAAGCAGTCTTTTAGAGAACGAGTTTGATCTGATAGTCCAGGCAAGCTACGAAGGATGGGGAGCGGGATATGACCCTAAGTTTCTGCCTTTGGTGGAGATGTGGGCAAGGGGGGAGCTAGACGAAGTGCCTCCAAATGTTAAAAGGCCTGTGGGCGTTGTGTTTGGCATACCTGACTTGGTACGAAAGAGCGAAGATTACATCATTAACGCTATAAGGCACGAGATAAGCTACCTGCTAAGTGCGGAGCTCTCTCTTTGGAGGTTAGGACAGAGGGAATTCTTCAGGTTTGGTTATCAACCCACCGCTTTTTTGGTGCTCTATTCGGTGCTTGAGTCTCTAAAGGCAGATGAGCGCATTATCAGAGACTATTCAGACAGTACCTACACC
>JAGDVY010000036.1:13157-18224 GCA_023255875.1 Hydrogenobacter sp.
CAGGTTATTTCTCTTGAGGACTTTTTCAAGGAGTATATGATCTCTAAGCCTTCGCAAGCTTACTCTTTGCTTATGGAAATCGCTTTTGGCAAGTATAGGGTGTTGGTGGAAGAATCCGCAGAGCTCAATTACATAGACATGCTTATTGAAGAAGCACAAGGTAAAAAGAAAGAAGGACATAAAGGCAGGATCATGACAGACATACTCAAAAAACTTCCAGAGGAGGACCAAAAGGTTATAAGCACCTATCAAAGCGCAGGGGATATGCCTGAGGATCTCAGGAAGAGCATACTCAAAAAACTAAGAAGCCTGCCCGATTGGATGAGGGATTACATAAAACAGATGTCCTATATAAGCCTTCTTGAAAAAGATTTAGAATTTCTTGGACATTTCCTACCCAAAACCCTTCAAACGGAAGTAGAGCACAGAGGCTTTGTTTCTTTTATTCTAAAAGCTTGGGAAGATGCTTCTTCTGAAGGTTCAGGCTTTAGTCAAAAAGAGACACAAGAGTCCCAGATGGATAGAAAGTACAGAAAAGAGTACGGTCTTGACCAAGAGGAGTTTAGAAAGTACCAAAACCTCATGAGGAATATAACACCCTTTGTGGAGTCCATGAAGAGAAAGTTCAGTGCGCTCATGCCACAAACAGAAGAAGGGTGGCATTGGGGATATCTTCATGGAAGGCGCATAGACTACCGGAAGATGCACACGGAAATACCCACAGGAAGAGGTCGCATATACCAAAGAAGAATTATTCCAGAGAAAAAACAGCTTGCCTTTAAGCTTCTTTTAGACATTTCTTCTTCCATGAGAAAAGAAGACAAGATAGAAAGTGCAATAAAATCCCTTTTGCTTTTTAGTGAAACGCTCCACGATATGAACATGCCCTTTTCCATAACAGCCTTTAGCGATAGAGTGCTTAACATAAAGTCCTTTGAGGAAGATTACAAAACAGCACGAGCTAAAATTATAGAGCTCAAAGATATGTTGGGTGGTGGCACAAACATAGAGAAGGCTCTTCTTGTATCTTCTGAGGATTTGGAGATTTTTTGTAAAAAACACAGGATGAAAGGTGTAATGATCCTTTTCTCCGATGGTGAGCCTACAAAAGGATTAAAGGGTGATGCTCTAAAAGACTTGATAAGACAGCTAAAGAGTAGATTTCCTCTCATTGGTGTTGGGGTTGGTGAGCTGAGAAATTTTGTGGAGGAGTACTTTGAAAAGACGGGTATAAGAGTAAAAGATGTTTCCATGCTACCTTCAGCTTTTCTTTTTGTGATGGAAAACCAGTTTAGGAGGCTCTTATCTGCATCTTAGTTGTCGGATAACCACAGTATTCCCTTATTGGACATGCATGACACAGGGGTTTTACAGGCTTGCAGATGGTTTGACCAAAGGCTACAAGAAGCTTGTTAAACTCTATCCAGTACTTCTTAGGAAGTATTTGGGTAAGCTCATGTTCTGTCTCTTCGGGCTTTTTTGTCTTCACAAGACACCACCTGTTGGTGATCCTATGCACGTGTGTATCCACGCATATAGCGGGTATGCCATAGCCTTCCGCGAGAACAAGATTGGCAACCTTCCTTCCAACACCCTTGAGCTTTAAAAGCTCTTCCAGCTTGTCTGGAACTCTTGAATTGTACTTCTCTTTTAGCTCCTTGGCTATTTCTTTTAGGAAAAAGGCTTTATTCTTGTAAAATCCTACAGGATAAAGAAGTTCCGAGAGCTCTTTCTGATCTATTTTGTGCAAATCTTCTACACCCTTTATCCTCTCAAAGAGTTTTTTACACACCACAGCTGTTGTCTCATCTTTTGTCCTTGTGGATATGAGAGCACAAACAAGCACCCTAAAGGGATCTCCAGTCTTTTGAGCTATGAGGCTTACCACCGGCGCATTCCACTTGGGAAACTCTTCCCTCAGAATACTTATCACCTTATCCAAGTCTTCCTTTCTCATGGTTTAGTCTTTAAAGGGAGCTGTGCTAAGGTACTTTTCTCCACCATCAGGAAATATAACCACTATAACACCCTCTTCAAGCTCCCTTGCTAAAAGAAAGGCAGCATAAAGAGCTGCACCAGAAGACTGACCCACAAAGATGGCTTCCTCAAGGGCTAACCTTTTGGTCATCTCGTAAGCATGTTCTGTCTCTACAAAGATGGTCCTATCTAAAAAGGTCTCATCAAATATGCCAGGCTTTATGGAGCTTTCTATGTGCTTTAGTCCTTCTATACCGTGAAAAGGATAAGCAGGTTGCACACCCACAATTTGTACCTGTGGATTATACACCTTTAGCCTTCTTCCTGTACCCATAATAGTGCCACCAGTACCTATACCCGCAACCAGATGAGTGATGCGACCGTTAGTTTGATGCCATATCTCTATACCCGTTGAGTAATAGTGGGCTTTCCAGTTTGCAGGATTGTTGTACTGATCCAGATAAAGATACTTTTCTGGTTCTTTTGCCACTTTTTCTCTAACAAAAAGGATAGCTCCGTCAGTACCTTCCAACGGATCTGTTAAATACACTTTAGCCCCATAAGCTTTTATGATCCTCTTTCTTTCCTCACTAACATTAGCAGGCATAGCAAGCTCCACAGGCACGTCAAGAGCTGCACCCACCATAGCAAGAGCTACTCCCGTATTACCAGAAGTGGCATCTATAACCGTTTTCCCCTCTAATAAGCCCTCTTTCATGGCAGAAAGGAACATGCTAAGAGCAGGTCTATCCTTTACAGAGCCTCCGGGATTAAAGCTTTCAAGCTTTGCGTATATTTCCACCTTAGGAGAGATATCCTTAGGAACTATTTTCCTGATCCTGACCAAAGGAGTGTTTCCCACAAGGTTCAGTATAGAGTTTCTAAGCTTCCTGTATGGCTCATCATGCTCACCCAAAACCCACATTTAAAGGAAGATTATAACTAAAGCTCTCTGCTGTCCAAAAAAATGGTAACAGGTCCCCAGTTTACTATATGCACTTCCATGCTTGCACCAAACCTTCCTGTGCTTACAGGCACGCTCTTAGACATAACCTCCACAAAGTAGTCATAAAGCTCCTTTGCTCTTGATGGGTTTTCCGCTTCTTCAAAGCTCGGTCTTCTACCTTTTTTTATGTTAGCATAAAGAGTAAACTGAGACACTATCAAAACAGAACCCTTCACATCAAGAACCGAGTAATTAAACTTACCCTTTTCATCTTCAAAGATGCGCAGGTTTAGGATCTTATTTGCTAACTTATCCGCATCTTCCTGTGTATCACCTTTGCCTACCCCAAGAAGCACATTTAACCCCATCCCTATTCTGCCTACTTCTTCTCCATCCACTAAAACCCAAGATGCCTTTACCCTTTGTACAATAGCTCTCACTGTTTAAATTACATTATAATTAAGAACACAAAAAGGAGGAGGAAGATGAAAAAAGCTCTCGTATCTTGCCTATTTATCCTTTGTACTGCACAGGCTCAAGAATACAATTTTAACGTCTTGGACGGTATAAACGAGTCCCTGAGGATCATTGAAGTTGCCTACAAGTCTGGCGCAGAAGAAAAAGACAGGTATCACTTTGGAAAAGCCAGAGCATACAGTGACATATCCATGTATTTAGCATCAGAACAAGACGGGATAGGATCAAAGATCTTTGCTATAAAGAGTATGAACTCAGCCTCCAAAGCTTTAAGTGGTCTAAAAGGTGTAGATCCTATGGAGTTTATCCCTGATGATAAGTTTGAAAAGCTAACAGGACTAAGTCTAAAGGAAGTGAATGAAAGACTCCAATACATTAGAGAAAACAAAGGTGAAAACTGTGCACCTGATGAGCTCGCAAAGGCGGAAGCATACTACGAAGCACTTTCTTATGAGGTAAACAAGGAAAAACCCAACCGTCTTGTGCTTATAAAGTTATACAACGATGTAGTAAATAACAGCTTCTCTGCGCACGAAAAGCTAAAGTCCGCCATGGACAACAAGCTTGAATGCTATACGGGAATGACACAGATAGTCAAAGCGGAAGAAGAGATGCCCAAAGAAGAAGAGAAGCCTAAGGAGGTTCTTCCCAAAGAAGAACCACTTATGGTAATTGCAAGAATTCACTTTGACTTTAATAGGTATAGCATAAAGAAGGAATACATTCCGCTCCTCAATCAGGTGGTTAAGACTCTCAAGGAAAATCCCAACGTAAGAGTTAGAATAGAAGGCTACACGGATGACATAGGAAGTAAAGCATACAATGACAGACTTGCTTTAAAAAGGGCACAAGCTGTTAAGGACTATCTTGTAAAGCACGGTATAGAGGAAAGTAGGATAGAAACTGTAGGTTTTGGAAAAGAAAAGTACATAGCAGATAACAAGACCCCCATAGGTAGGTTTACCAATAGGAGAGCAGATTTTATCATTTTGAGACTTTCTTCTCAGTAAATATGATAATTCTTATAAAGATAGCAACAAAGGTAAAGGCTCACGGCACAACACGAAGCGCACCATCATCTTGGACAGCACGAAACAAGTATTTAGCCATTGTTAGTAGGGTTAGGCATCTTACTTTTCCCTATATCAGTAACAGTCTACTTAGCGTGGCATCAGCAGGTAATGGGGTACCCAAAATGAACTTTGTTATACCCATTATCCTGACCCTCATACTTTGGACTTCAAGTTTTACCGTACTTGTTTCTGAAAAATTAGCTGAAGCGGGCAAAAGGGGTGCATCAGCGTTAGGGTTGGTTATCACATTTTTGTTGGGAACAGCTTTTGTAATCATTCACTTCAATGAATGGCAACACCTATGACATGAAGGTTTTACTCTTAGCGCCAATATGTAGGGTACTAGCTTTTACGCTCTTACGGGCATACACACATCTCGCGTACCTGTAAGTTTAGTATCTCAGCTGTATGTACTTTGGTTGCTTATATCTGGTAGAATGTCTCCTCATAAAACCACCATGTTCAAAGCGATTAGCATATACTGGCACCTTGTAGGCCTCATGTGGCTCTTAGTGGCAAGCAGTGCCTATATCATAGGAGGCTTAATATGTATCTTTAACTTACGCTTACATCCAGAGGCCAGAAAGAAAAATT
>JAGDVY010000036.1:18324-31861 GCA_023255875.1 Hydrogenobacter sp.
GGCTTAATATGTATCTTTAACTTACGCTTACATCCAGAGGCCAGAAAGAAAAATTAGGAAGAGTTTAAGAAGGAGTATCACCTAAGGAGATAAAGTTCTATATTTAAATTAATATGATAGACACTCATTGCCACTTGGACCTTCTTAAGAAAGAGGACCTTGAGGATACTCTCAAAGATACCTCTCTTGAGTATCTCATAACGGTAGGTTATGATAGAAAGACCATAAAGAATGCTTTAAAACTTGCACAAGAAAACGAGCGTGTTTTCTGCGCTATAGGCTTTCATCCTCATGAAGCGGACAGTGTCAGCGACGATGATCTCTTGTGGTTAAAAGATCTTGCAAAAGAGAATCACAAAGTAAAAGCCATTGGCGAAATAGGTCTTGACTTTTACAAAGACTATTCGGATAGGAAAAAGCAGGAGGATTTATTCAGGAAACAAATTAACATAGCAAGAGAGTTGGGCCTTCCTATAGTAGTTCATAGCAGAGATGCGGAAGAAAGAACTATAGAGATCCTAAGAGAAGAGAGAGCATACGAAGTAGGTGGAGTTATTCACTGCTTTACGGGAAGCTACGAGTTTATGAAAAAGTGTGTGGACCTTGGCTTTTACATATCTTACTCTGGGATAATAACTTACAAGAACGCAGAGACTCTTAGAGAAGTAGTTAAAAAGACACCTACTGCGAGGATACTCATAGAGACAGACAGTCCTTTTTTAGCGCCCCAGCCCGTTAGAGGAAAGCCTAACAAACCTTCCTACATATGGTATACAGCGGAAGTTATGGCACAGCTCGTTCCTAACTCTTCTGTTGAGGATATAGATCGCATGACTTCCGAAAACGCCAAACTACTTTTCAACATAGGAAATATGGTAAAAAAAGATACCATAACCTATGTGATAAATAACAAGCTCTACATAAACCTAACTAATAAGTGCAACTTGCACTGTGCCTTTTGTCAGAGGGAAAGGGAGAGAAACTTTATGGTAAAAGGTTATTGGGTTTGGACATCAAGAGATCCAAGCGTTGAGGAAGTAATCAAAGAGATAGGAGATCCGACAAAGTACGATGAGGTGGTTTTTTGCGGATATGGCGAGCCTACACTGAGGTTCTCAGCGCTCAAGGAAATAGCCAAGTATGTAAAGTCAAAGGGTGGTAAGGTGCGCGTTGATACAAATGGTCTCATGTTTACCTACCTTCCAGAAGAAAAGTTATCAGAGCTTAAGGGCTTAGTTGATGTTTGGTCTGTTAGTTTAAACGCTCAAGATGAAGAGACGTATAATAAGGTTTGTAGGCCAGCACAAGGTGATGCTTTCAACAAGGTTATAAGGTTCATTAAAAAAGCCTTAGAAGAAGGTTTTGAAGTAATTGCCACAGCAGTTGATTACGAAGGTGTTGATATAGAAAAGACAAGGAAACTTGCAGAATCTCTTGGAGCCAAATGGAGATACAGACCCTACGAGGTGGTAGGCTAATAAAATACACTTATCTGACCAAAGGTGGTAAAATGGAAAATGGAGGGTATTATATGATAGATCCGGACATACTTTTGCTTGCTATAGTTAATATGGCGAAAGGAGTAAAGAGCTTGATAGGAGATAAATGTACAAAGGCAGTACTCAGAGACGCGGGAAGACAAGCAGGTCCTAAACTTTTAGAGAGTTTGATGTGGTATCTTCCTGAAACTCTAACACAAAAAGAAGCCTTAAGAAAAACCTGTCTAATACCTCTGGACTTGGGTTTTGCTGATAGGATAGAAAAGGTGGATGGAGAGATAAAAAATGAAAGGAAAAGGATAACTCTTATACCAGAAAGTGTAGAAAGAGGTAGGATAGTTTACAAATATTGATGAACATAGAGAACTTTCAACTCAATATAGAGCTTTTCTACCTTATTAACCATACAAGAAGCCCCATTTTGGATACATTCTTTGGACACTTTTACTTGCTTGGAAAGGGCTATATCCTAATACCCATCTTGGTTTTTGTTGTGGTTTTCCAAAGGGAAAGACTCTTACTTTTTCTTACTTCTCTTACTATTGAAACTTTAAGTGTACAGCTTTTAAAGATGTATTTTAATTTACCAAGACCCGCAAGTATGCTTACAGATGTGTATCTTCTTGAACCTTTATATCACAGATCCTTCCCTTCTGGAGACACTGCTATGGCTTTTCTTCTGGCTTCCTTTTTTTCACCTGTTGCTAAAGTTCCTCTGAAAATTCTACTGTGGCTTTACGCACTTTTGATTGCATATGGTAGGATATACGTGGGTGCACATTTCCCTATTGATGTGCTTGCGGGAGCACTTATTGGCATAATATCTTACTATGTAGTCTGCAAAATAAACAGGAGAATCTCACATGTTTCGTTTTGAGCTTATTTGCTCTGATGGAAAAGCAAGAAGGGGAAGATTAATTACACCTCACGGGATTATTGAAACACCTGTCTTTATGCCCGTTGGAACTCAAGGAACTGTAAAAGCTATGATACACAAGCTTTTGGAAGATATAAATGTACAGATAATCCTTGGTAATACCTACCATCTTTATCTTAGGCCTGGTCCAGAGGTTATAAAGCTTGCAGGTGGCCTTCATAACTTTATAGGTTGGCATAAACCTATCCTTACAGATAGCGGTGGCTTTCAGGTGTTTTCTTTAGCTAAGGGAAGAACTAAGGACAAGAAATCAGCTGTGAGGGTGTTTGAAGAAGGTGTAGAGTTCAGGGACCACCTTTCTGGCTCCTTGCATTTTTTCACACCTGAAAAGGTCATAGAACTGCAGGAAATCCTTGGTTCTGACTTTATCATGCCCTTAGATGAGTGCGTGGAGTATCCCACCACTTACGCTTACGCAGAGTCCGCTCTTTTGAGGACCCTAAGGTGGCTTGACAGAAGTATAAAACACAAGAAAAGAGAGGATCAGGCGCTTTTTGGTATAGTCCAAGGTTCTACTTTTGAGGATCTGAGGGTACTTTCTGCTACCGCTACTGTGGAGAGGGACCTCTTTGGGTATGCCATAGGTGGACTATCCGTAGGTGAGCCAAAAGATATTATGTACCATATCACAGAAGTAGTGTGCGAGTATCTGCCTTGGCACAAACCCAGATACCTAATGGGAGTGGGCATGCCAGAAGACATTATAGAGTGTGTAGCCAGAGGTATAGACATGTTTGACTGCGTAGCACCAACTCGTATGGCAAGGACAGGCACCCTCTTTACTCATTCTGGAAAGCTCAACATAACCAACGAGATTTATAAAAAGGACTTTTCACCCATAGACGAAGAGTGCTCTTGCTACACATGTAGGAACTTCACCAGAGCATACCTAAGACACCTTTACAAGTCTGAGGAAATATCCGCTTACATACTGGGCACCATACACAACCTGAGCTTTTACCAAAAGCTTATGCAGGACATAAGGAAAGCTATAGAAGAAGGACGCTTTGAAAGTTTTAGAAAATCTTGGTTAGAGAGATACTCAAACAAGTTATGTTAGAATTTATCACATGTTTGTGTATGAGAAGGTAAGTTCCGAAAGGCTCATTATACATCTTCACGGCTTTGCATCAAATGTAAAGAGCTCAAAAGTGATCATGCTAACAGATTATGTCCACAAAAGTGGAAAGTTTTCCCTATTTTGTATGGACATGGATTACCACACCACCACTACTACAAAGGTACTAGAATTTCTTGATGTGCTTCTTAAAGGCTTTAAAGAGAGCTACAAAAAGATTATCCTTTCGGGTAGCTCTCACGGAGCGTATATAATCCTAAATTACATTAGGTTCTATGGAGAAGATCTGGTGAGCTCTGCATTGCTTTTTGCACCATCTTACTCAACTTTGCAGTTAACCCTTGCGCAAGAAGGTATAGAGAAGTGCCAAAGATGGCTAAGAGGAGAAGAAGAGCTGGTGATATATGAGTGCGAAACGGGTTTGCATCTCACCATACACAAAGATTTTGCTAAAGACATACTGGAGAAGGGCTACGAGATCATATCAGATGGACAAGTGCATTTCCCTCAAGAGCCACATGTGCCTATACTAATAGTTCATGGCACTCAGGACGAAGTGGTGCCAGTAGAGCATTCAAGGACTTTTGTGAAAAAGGTAAAGGTAAAAAAGTATATAGAAGTAGATGACGATCACAGACTTAGTAAGAGTTTTGCTAAAATATTGTATGAGGATAAAATTTTTGAGGCTTTTGATTGATGATTATCATAACACGGTAAGTTCAAAGGCATATAGTTATAAACTGTATTAAGAACTAAAAAGGAGGTGTTAGCTATGTTTGAATACAGTGAAAAGGTACTTGATCACTTTTTGAACCCAAGGAATGTGGGTGTGCTTGAGGATGCCAATGCCATAGGTCAGTGTGGTAATCCTGCATGTGGAGATGCCATGCTGTTTACTCTTAAGATAAACCCAGAAACCGACATCATAGAAGATGTTAGGTTCAAAACCTTTGGCTGTGGCTCAGCTATAGCGGTCTCCTCACAGCTAACCGAGATGATAAAGGGAAAACCCATCAGCTACGCTCTGAATCTTACCTACAAAGACATCTTTGACGAACTGGGAGGATTACCACCTCAAAAGATACACTGCACCAACTTGGGATTGGAAACCCTGCATGTAGCCATAAAAGACTATCTTCTCAAGCAGGGAAGGATAGAAGAAGCGGAGAAAATACCCGATTGCTACGAAGAGGAAGAAGAAGAAAGTAGAGAGTTTGAGTTTCTATCTACATGAATAAAAGGGCTGTTGCTCTTCTCTCTGGAGGGCTTGATAGTAGCTTAGCTGTCCGCCTTCTTAAGGACCAGGGCGTTGAAATTAAGGCTTTGTACTTTTACACAGGTTTTTGTATTACAGAACACAAAAGGCGCCTTGGCCTTAAGAGGGAAGATGGACAGCAGTATGTCAATCCTGCCATCAGAGCAGCAGCCCAGCTTCAGGTACCCATAGAGATCGTGGATATTTCTCAGGAGTATTTTGATGTGATCCTAAACCCTAAGTATGGATACGGTAAAAATGTAAATCCTTGTGTGGATTGTAGAATTTTGATGCTAAGAAAAGCTAAGGAAATTATGGAAAAAGAGGGTTACTCCTTTGTTGTCACTGGTGAGGTGTTAGGACAAAGACCCATGAGCCAGACAAAGGAGAGGCTAATGCTTATAGAAAGAGAGGCAGGGCTTGAGGGCTATGTGGTAAGACCTCTCTCTGCAAAACTACTCCCTATGACAGTGCCAGAAAAACTTGGTCTTATAGACAGAGAAAAACTTTTGGGTATAAGGGGAAGGGGTAGAAACAGACAGATAGAGCTGGCAAAGAAGTACGGCCTTGAATACGAGCAACCCGCAGGTGGGTGTTGTTATCTTACTGACGAGAATTATGCCATCAAATTCAAAGAGTCCCTTGCAGTAGATGGTTTTATTACGCGTGAAGATCTTGTGCTGTTCTCTGTTGGTAGACACCTAAGGCTTCCATCTAAAGCAAAGTTAATAGTAGCAAGAAACGAAGGAGAGGCAAAGTTCTTAATGACTTTCAAAAATCGCTATGATCACGCTTATAGAAAAGATGGCAAAGGTACTTTTGTTTTAATAAAGGGAGATCTACCAGAAGAGGAGTATCAGCTTGTGGCGGATATAGTAGCCAGGTATTCAAAAAAAGAGCCATGTTATGTGATCCTTAATGTAAAGGGAGAGCAAAGGGAGATATGGGCTCAACCTATTGATGATGCCTTGTTGGACAGTTTTAAAATATACACTAAGAAAGAGGTTGTGAGATGAACTTGGAAGATATTAAACCTGATGTGGTTCATGATGTAGTGGGCACTTTTTGTCCTGTACCTATAGCAGAGACTTCTAAGGTTATGAAGAGTATGAAGATAGGCGAAATCCTTGAGCTTATAGCAGATGATCCAGGTGTAGTTGAAGACATTCCCGCGTGGTGTAAAGCTACAGGACAGGAGTTTCTTGGGATGTATGAAGAGGACGGAGAGTATCATCTCTTTGTGAGGAAAGTAAAGGAACTATGAAGGATAGGATAACTTTTGATGTAAACCTCAAGCAACTCATTGAAGAACTGCCTCAGGTAAAGGAACTTCTGTATGATCACGGACTTAGAAAGCTTGAGGAAGAAGATATAGCGGATGTGGTGCTTGATAAGCTTACTTTGAAAGGATTTTTTAGATTGATGGATTTGGATGACGAAACTCAGGGACTCATATGGGAAAAGATACAACATTTATACAAAGAGAAGGAGGACAAAAAATGACACAAGAGGAGTTTAAGCAGGTAGAGGAAGTATTGAAAAAGATAAGACCTGCCCTTAGGGAACATCACGGAGACCTAAAGGTCGTTGATATCAAAGAAGGGAACGTGTACCTCCAATTTGAGGGCGGTTGCACCGACTGTCCCATAGTTGATGTAAGTGTAAAAGATGTGGTAGATATGGCTATACGTGGAAACCTTGCTTGGGTCAAAAAGGTGGAAATACTACAACCCAAACTTCGTATTGGATGAAGATCTCTGGAAAAACACAGGTTTATGGTATAGTAGGTTATCCTGTCAAACACTCTTTGTCTCCTGTGTTCCAAAATGCTTCCTTTGAGTATTTTTCTTTAGATGCCATCTATGTGCCTTTTGAAGTAAAGCCTGAAGACTTCACTACTGCCTTTTTGGGATTAAGAGCCTTAGGGGTAAAGGGTGTAAATATTACTCTGCCTTTTAAGGAGAAGGCGCTTGAGCTATGTGAGTTTGTAGATGAACATGCAAGGCAGATAGGTGCTGTAAACACTATAAAGTTTGCGGACAGGATAGAGGGATACAACACTGACTGGATAGGCTTTCTAAAAGCGCTAAAGGACTTGGAGGGGGACATAAAAAATAAGAAGGTTTTGGTTTTGGGAGCAGGTGGAACTTCAAAAGCTGTAATTTACGCTCTCAATATGGAAGGCTGTTATGTCTATGTGTGGAACAGGACCAATCAAAAAGCGCTTGAGTTAGCAGAGAGATTTTCTATACATGTGGTAGGTAGTCCTGAGGATGTGCTTGATGATGTGGATATAATAGTAAACACTACTTCTGTGGGTTTGTCAGAGAAAGACCCTCAACTTTTTGATTATGAAAAGATAAAAGAGAGCCATACGGTTTTTGATGTCATATACAGGAGAACACCTCTTTTGGAAAAGGCTTTAGAAAAAGGGGCTAAGGCGCAAGATGGACTTGCTATGCTTCTTTATCAGGGGATAGAGAGCTTTAGGATATGGACTAATATGGAAGTGCCTTTTAGGGTTGTAAAAGATAGTTTATCTCTTTAGCTAACTATCTCTGTACCTATACCTTCTTCTGTAAAAACCTCTAAAAGTATGGAGTGCGGGCATCTACCATCTATAATGTGAACCTTTTTAACACCTGTCTGTAGTGCCTTGAGAGCACTTTTTACCTTTGGTATCATTCCACCTTTTATAGTGCCTTCTTTTATAAGCTGATAGATCTCATCTTTGCTTATTGAGGATATAACATTTCCTTGCTGATCTTTTATGCCCTCTGTGTCTGTCAGGAATATGAGCTTTTCTGCCTTCATGTATCTTGCAACTTCGCTGGCAACTACATCCGCATTTATGTTGTATGCTTCTCCATTGGAACCCACACCTATGGGTGCTATAACGGGTATGTAATTGTTGTCTATTAGGGTGGAAAGTAGGTGCGTGTTAATGCTTACCACCTGTCCTACAAAACCTATATCCTCTTCTGGTACTTCAAGTCCCAACTCTTTGAAGTATTCTTCTTTGTCCAATTTTTTAGCCCTTATGAGGTTTCCATCCCTACCAGAAAGGCCCACTGCATATACTTGCTCACCGCTGTGCTTGTTTATAAGTGCCACTATGTCTTTGTTTATATCTCCTGCAAGCACCATCTCCACTATGTGCATAGTCTCTTCGTCCGTTTTTCTCATACCTCCTACAAATTTGGTCTCTATTCCAAAACTCTCTAAGGTCTTGTTTATCTGTGGTCCTCCACCGTGTACCACTATAACCCTTATGCCCACGTATCTAAGTAATAGAACGTCCTTTGCAAAGCTCTCCCGTAGAGACTCTTGGATCATGGCAGAACCGCCATACTTGATCACAAAAGTCTTGCCATAAAACTGCCTTATATAAGGAAGTGCTGATTGTAGCGTTTTAGCCTTATTTACGAGCTCTTCTATGGACATGAGGATAGCTCCTTTAGGTAGTCCTTTATGCCTTCTTCAAGGGTATAGTCTGGTGTGTATCCAAGTTGATCCTTTATTTTACTAATATCTGCCTGCGTGTACTTCTGATAGAAGTCATAAGGGCAATCAAAGTACTCTATCTCTGTCTTTACATTTAGCTCTCTGCTTAGTATTTCCACTATCTCGTTAAAGCTTCTTGCGGTGCCAGTACCCACATTGAAGATACCAGACACATCCTTTTCTAAAGCTAGCATGTTTGCCTTTACTACATCTTTTATATAAACAAAATCTCTCTTTTGCTCTCCCCACTTGAAAAGTCTGGGTCTTTCGCCTGAGATGAGCTTTTTGTATATCTGGTATATCATACTTGCTGACTTGCCCTTGTAGGCTTCTCCTGGTCCATAAACATTAAAGTACCTAAAGCCCACCACCTTTATGTGAGGGTACTTTTCCATGAAGTTTGTGGCTATCCTGTCCATTACAAGCTTGGAAAAGCCGTATATGTTTTCGGGTTTTAGTTCTCCTTCTTCTCTCATGGGTGGTGGGACGTTTCCATACACACCAGCAGAAGATGCGTATATGAGCTTGGCTTTCCACGAAAGAACCGCTTTGAGCACATGCCTAAAGCTTTCCGCATTAACCTCCATCATCAGCTTTTGGTCCGTTATGGTAGTGTCTGTTATGGCAGCTTTATGAAACACTACATCAAACTCATACTCCTTTGTGATCCAGTTCCATAACTCTGCGTCCCTTATATCGCCCGTTATCACCTCTCCTTTGAAGCCAAGTAGGTTTTTAAAGTGACCAGAAGAAAAGTCATCAAGTACATACACTTTTGAGTTTGGATAACGCTCTTGCAAACTCTTGGCTATATTGGAACCTATAAAACCCGCTCCTCCTGTTACAAGCACTCTCATGAAGAAACCTCTGTAGCGCTTACCTCTTTAAGAGACTTTATTAGGCTTTCCAACTTGGCTTTTTCTGTATTTAGCTCCTCCTCTAATGACTTTGCCTTTTGCACTTCTTCCTGTGGTGCTTTCTTTAGGAAGTTTTCGTTGCTCAGCTTCTTCTGAATGTTTTCAAGGGTTTTTAGGACTTCTTGATACCTTTTAGTGTAAGAAGCTAAGAGCTCATTAACCTTTATGCCCTCCTCCACGGGTATGAAAAACTCAAAGTCTTTATAAAAGCCTGCTATGGAGTTTGCAGGTCTTTGCTCTACTTTGATAAGATCCTCAAGTCTTGCCAAGCTGAGTATGTGCTCTCTGAACTCTTCATACTCATTGTTATCTGCCCTATAGTAGAGCTTTATCTTCTTTGAAGGTTCTATCCTCAGATCGCTTCTGAGAGACCTTATGGCGGATATAATGCCTTTTATTTTTTCCACTTTTTCTTCTGCCTCTGGAAAAACTTCCTGCGGATTAAATGTGGGAAATTCTGTCAGAGATATGTCCTCTTTGTAAGCTGTGGGTAGCTTGGAGTAGAGCTCTTGGGTTATGTAAGGCATAAAGGGATGTAAAAGTTTGAGAATTCTGTCAAACACGCTAAGGAGTACTGTTTGTACAGTTATCCTCTCTGCCTTTATCTTTGCTTCTTGTAGCTGTTTTTCTTCCTCAGATAAGCCATCTTTGGGTTTTGCGTAAAGCCTGAGCTTGGACATTTCCAAGTACCAATCACAGAACTCTCCCCAGACAAACTCATAGAGAGTTTGGCTTGCTGTAGAAAACTCGTATTCAGATAGAGCCAAATTGACTTTTTGAATGACTTTGTTTAGTTTTGTGAGTATCCAAAGGTCTTCAGTTCTTGGGGGTGATGCATAGGGCATGTTTTGAAGAAGATCATCGTCTAAGTTCATGAGGATAAACCTTCCTGCATTCCACAGCTTGTTGGCAAAGTGCTTGTATCCCTCAAACCTCTTTTCTGACAGTTTTATGTCTCTGCCTTGTTGGGTAAGCACCGCAAGGGTGAATCTCAGAGCATCTGCACCATACTTGTCTATTATGTCCAAGGGGTCTATTACATTGCCTTTGGTTTTTGACATTTTTTGTCCCTTTTCGTCCCTCACAAGGGCATGTATATAAACATCTTTGAAAGGAATTTCTTCCATAAAGTAAGTGCCCATCATTATCATGCGCGCAACCCAGAAGAAGATGATGTCAAAGCCTGTCACCAAAAGGTCAGTAGGATAGAGGTTTTCAAGATCTTTGGTTCTCTCTGGCCATCCAAAAACGCCAAAGGGCCAAAGGGCAGAAGAGAACCATGTATCTAAGACATCCTCTTCCTGCACTAAGTTTTCAGAACCGCAGTGCTTACACCTCAAAATAAACACATACCTTTTTGATTTAGGGTCATACTTGTATCTGTTTCTTTTTTCTGTAAGCAGTGCCATAGGATTTAGGTCTTGGGATAAAAAGAGTCTAAGGGAGTGAGCGTCCACTTTTGTGGAGTGATACTTATGGAAGGCAAACTTTTTGTAAAACTCAAGTACTGTCATCTCAGGGTGAGCGAAGGAAGGTGAGTTTAGAACTTTATCCACTTCTTCTGGAGTAAAGGCGTAGTCTATCTTGCCGTCCGCTATAAGGTTAAAGATGATCTTGTCATAAACTCTGTCAAAATCATCATCTGTGAATACATTCTCCTTACCACAATCCCTACAGTACCAAACAGGTATGCGATGCCCCCACCATATCTGCCTTGATATGCACCAATCTTTTAAGTTTTCCATCCACTGCAGGTATATCTTTTTCCAACCCTCTGGTATAAATCTTATCTTTCCTTCTTCAACAACCTTTATGGCTCTATCCCTTATTCTTGGGTCTGAAACCTTAACAAACCACTGTACAGAGACCATAGGCTCTATAGTGGTCTTACATCTGTAGCACTTACCTACCGCATGCCTATGATGCTCTATCTTTTCCAAAAGCCCCATTTGAGAGAGTCTTTCCACTATTTTCTCCCTTGCGGTGTATCTGTCAAGGCCACTGAACTCACCTGCATTTTCGTTCATACGAGCATGCTGGTCCATAACCTTTACAAAGGGTAGATTATGCCTTTTGCCTATCTCAAAGTCCTTTGGGTCGTGAGCGGGTGTGATTTTGACCGCTCCTGTACCAAAGTCTGAGATTACCGACTCATCCGCTATGATGGGTATCTCTGGTGGTACATCTTGTCCTGACATGGACTTTCTTTCCCAATTTACTAATGGAAGTCTCACCTTTTTGCCTATAAGATGTTTGTATCTTTCATCATCAGGATGGACCGCTACCGCAGTGTCTCCCAACATAGTTTCTGGTCTTGTTGTTGCAACGGTTATGTATCCAGACCCATCCACTAAGGGATACTTTATGTAGTAAAGCTTTCCATCTTCTTCCTCGTGCTCCACCTCAAGGTCAGAAAGAGCGGTAAGATCTCTGGGACACCAGTTTATTATGTACTCACCTCTGTATATGAGACCATCTTCGTAGAGCTTTCTAAAAGCGTATCTGACAGCCCTTGAAAAACCCTCATCAAGAGTAAATCTCTCCCTTCCCCAATCAACACTCACACCGAGCTTTTCAAGCTGTTCCTTTATAGAGTTTCTGGAAATGGGCACCCACTCCCAGACTTTTTTAAGAAACTCCTCCCTACCAATGTCTAACCTGTTTTTACCTTCATCTTGCAGTTTCCTATCCACCACATACTGGGTAGCAATACCTGCGTGATCAAAACCCGGTACCCACACTACGTTTTTACCTAACATTCTCTGCCATCTGCATATGATGTCCTGAAGGGTAGCGTTCAGAGCATGACCCATATGAAGGGAGCCTGTTACATTAGGAGGAGGTATAACTACAGAAAACTTGTTTTCCTTATTGGCTTCTGGTACATGGTATAGAGCCTTTTCTACCCAACTTTTGGAATGCTTGTCTTCTACAGCTTTGTGGTTGTATTCACCTATGTCTTTCATAGGTTATTTATTATAAACTTGAGTAGTGCCTTTTGAGTGTATAGTCTATTTTCTGCTTGTGTAAATATGAAATCTGCAAACCTTTCAAAAACATCTTCTGTTATTTCCTCACCTTTGTTGGCAGGCAGACAGTGCATCACCTTAACATCTTCCTTCGCATGAGACAAAAGCTCCGCATTCACCTGATAGGGCATAAAGGCCTTTAGTTTTTCTTCGCTTCTTTCTTGGTTCATACTTACCCACACATCTGTATAGACTACATGTGCATCTTTTACCGCTTCCACAGGGTTTGTAGTTATGTATATACTACCGCCTGTGATTTTGCATAGATCCTCGCCTGCCTGATAGTAAAAACTGCTTGGTTCGTAGCCTTCTGGGACCGCAACAACGAGGTTAAGACCAAAAAGTCCCGCAGCCACGAGCCAAGTATTACATACATTGTTACCGTCACCCACATAAGCTATCTTTATGTTCTTTAGGTCCTCTTCAAAAGTCTCGTAAAGGGTAAATACATCGCTAAGCACTTGGCAGGGATGAGACATGTCTGTGAGCGCGTTTATCACGGGAATAGTGGAGTACTTGGCAAATTCCTCAAGCTTTCTGTGGGAATCTGTTCTTATGATTATGCAGTCCAAGTATCTGGATAGAGTTCTTGCGGTGTCCTTTAAGTCCTCACCCCTTGATATCTGAAGGTTTTGCTCTGCGAGATATATGGCATGCCCACCCAGTTGGTTTATAGCCACTTCAAAAGACACCCTTGTCCTTGTGGAAGGTTTTGTAAAAAACAAACCTACGTTTTTCTCCAAAAGATACTTTTGAGTATCTTTACCCTTTTTTATGTCCTTTGTGTCTAAAAGTATGCGCCATCCTTCATCAGGAGTTATGTCCCAAAGGTCTATAAAGTTCCTTACCATCTAAAATATTATACTCTAATCGCACAAAGTTTTATGACATTCATAAAGATTTCTTATTGAAATATCTTTTTTAAATATTTAGAATAGCAGATTTAAAAAGGTGGCCTTGTGGCTACCGCAGGTGGCTTTTGGTGCCTAAGCATGTTTTGGCAGCAGTAGACTCTTCATTACTTAGCACCGCGCTAAAAGAGCTTCCAGAAGGTGTTTTTGAGGAGCAAGTGCTTGAGGCTCTTCCAGGCAAAAAGCCTCTAATAAAGAAGAATTATGAAACACCTGTAAAGTACTTTAATGAAATATTCACTCCTAACGATGTGTTCTTTGTAAGGTATCACCTTGCTAATATACCCGAGATAGATGCAAAAACTTGGAAGCTCACTGTAGGGGGTCATTAACAGCGCATAGATCTTTCAATCAAGCATGCTTATAATTAATCACGTGAGCAGACTAATCCTTGCTTACGAGATTAC
>JAGDVY010000004.1 GCA_023255875.1 Hydrogenobacter sp.
TTGAGATTTCTGCTTGCATTCACATCCGCATGGAGTTTCTTACCACGCTTCATAGAAAATAAATTAGCATATAAAAGTGTATTCGTCAGGAAAATGTAAGACTAATCTGTAAGACCTCCAAAAGTCTGCTGAAGGTTTTCTCCCAAGAGAAGTTTTCTTGGATGTAAGCGCTTATTCTCTGTCTTGTGTAAAAGCTTTGGTAGTTTATGGCTTTTATAAGCGCGGAGTAAAAGCTCTCTGGCTTTTGGTCTTTAACGAGAAACTCTTTGAAAGGCTGGGTTTCAAGCCCCATATCTGGTGCTACAAGAATGCATCCGCAAGCTTGAGCTTCCAAAAAGGCAAGCCCATAGGTTTCAGTGTTGGAAGTAGAAAGAAACACATCTGAGCTTGCATAAAGCTCCGCAAGCTGTTCCTTATTGGATATGTAGCCAAAGTAGGTAACGTTTGGATAGCTCTTGGCAAACTTCTCTACCTTCTTTCTTAGTGGACCATCTCCCACTATTATGAAGTGAAAGAAAACTCTATCTACCATGCTCATTACTTCAAGCAGGAGGTCTATATTCTTTTCTGGTGAAAGCCTACCCGAGTATATGACCTTGAAGGTCTCTTCTTTTACACCCAAAAGGTTGTTTATGTAAGGGTTTCTCTTTGAGGGATTGAAAACTTCCGTATCCACACCTAAATTCACCGTTTGCACATTCTCAACACCATAGCTTCTTAAAAACTCCTCTTGCTTTCTTGAAGGGGTAATGATTAGGTCCGCCTTAGAGAGCTTTTTGTTAATGGTGTATTCTATGAGTCTCTTTCTTATTCCATCCGTGAGGGGAACTAAAGATAGGTCCGTGCGCACATCTGCATGGTAAAAAACCACAAGCCTATACTCTAAAGAGCGCAGAGCGCTTATGGGAAGGTAGGTACCTTCAAGCTCTACTATATCGGGCTTTTCTATCCTTAAGATCTCTTTTATGTCCCTTAGGCTCTTGAAAAACCTGTAGCCACCTGTCATGGGTATGGGGAAGGAGGGAATTTGATATACTTTAGTGGAGTTTATGTAATGGATCTTTTTCTTGCGTCCGGGCACTATCATTACATGCTCTACGGGTTTGTCCTTCAAGTAAGAGGACTTCTCCAGCAGGTAGCGTTTGATCCCGCCACTTTTGTCATGAAAGTAAGGTGCTATGTCAACGATTTTCATAAGCAAACCTTCCAAAACCAGCTATGGCACACATATAATCAAGGTAAGTCTTTCTTAGATCAAGCTCTTGGGCTTTTTCTATAGCTTCGTAGGACATCCTGTTACGCAGTTCTTTGTTGAATAAAAGTGTGCGTACCTTTTCCACAAACTCCTCTTTGCTGTTGGCTATAAATCCGTTGAGACCTTCCTCTACATGCTGGTGAGATGCACCTTTTGAGCTTACCACTACAGGAAGACCGCTTGCCATCGCTTCTAAGACCACCTGAGCGTAAGTTTCCGTCTCCGAAGGAAATAGGAATATGTACGAGCTGGCATAGGCTTTGGCAAGCTCTTCACCTTTTAGATATCCCACAAAGTGCACATTTTTAGGCTTTTTCTTCTCAAGTTCCTTTTTGTATGGTCCATCGCCTACCACCACAAAGGTCTCTTCTGGAAACTGCTCCGCTACATACATAAAAGTGTCAAGGTTTTTCTCCTTTGCTACTCTTCCCACATAGAGCACCACCCTATCTACATTCCTGCCAAGCCTTGAGCGCCAAAAGTTCTCATCTCTTTTGTAAGGAGAGAAGAGCTCTGTATCTACACCGCGCAAGAAAACACTTATCTTTGAAGGATTTACACCTTTGCTTATAAAGAGGTTTCTGTAGTGTTCTGATGGAACAAAAAACTTATCCACACTGTTGGCTATGAGTACAAAGAGCGTCCAGGAGATTTTTTCTAAATCTTCATCACCTGTATATATGCGCACGTATGTAGGTATGTCTGTGTGAAAGGTAAAGGTAGTCCTAAGACCTAGCACCTTGCCTGCCAGAAGAGCCATTAGACCCAAAGGACCAGGAGTAGAGACATGCACCCCTGTGAAGTTTTCCCTTTCAAGGATGTCCACAAGCTCGGTGAAGGAAGGCACACCCATTTTTATCTCTTCGTAGAAGGGCACGGGCAGTTCCACAAGAGCTTTCAGCGACGTAAGATTACCCTCCTCCCTCCCTTCCTTTGCACACACAAAGAAGTGAAAGGGCATGTCTTCCTCAAGGGCTATACTTCTCATTATGTGTGCGGTGCGAGCAACACCATTTACTTCTTTGTAGGTATCTGTAAAGTAGGCTATCTTTGTGGGCTTTTGCATGTTTATGTTAAATTCCTTTGCAAGAGCCTTTATCTTTAGCTCTTCCTTTTTCTGCGCGTACTTTATAAAGGCAGGGAAGGTGTAAAGCAGGAGAGAAAGGACAAATTCTGATAGCTCTCCAAGGGACTGCCTTTTGGTGAGTCTTTCCCATGTAAAGAAGGGCAAGCGCTCTATGAGACTTCTCAAAAGTTTAGTTCTGTCGGTGCTTATGCCAAGCTTGTATTTTAGACCTATGGCTATTAAAGGATCGTCCGAGTACATAAACACATAATCCAGCACACCTTTTACTTCTTGCGGTAAGTTGTAGCGACTCTTTATATACCCGTAGCCTACTCTGGCAATCATGTTTATGAGTCTGTCTTCTGTGAGCTCTTCGCTTCCCACTTTGGTCCTACCTTCCCGCAGACCCATTAAGAATTCTTCCACACTTCTTGCACCCTCCACCTGCGTCCAAGTTCTTCCCACATCCATACCACCGTGGTCATCTGAGCCAGCGGTAAAACTTATGTACTCCCTGCTTCTTAGGGATTTTATACGGTACTTTTCTTCAAGCTCCCTTATCTTTTCCCATCCGCTATAAATCTGGGCTATTTTTTTCTCTATCTGACTTACAGCGTCACCCCTTGTGCCGTTTATAATCTCCCAATTATCAAAGAGAAGTACAAACTTTTCTACAAGCCTTTTTGTTATGCGCGTTCCTTGGACTGAGTAAAGAGGATGAGCCAAAGAGTGAGCTATCTGGCGTTGTTTTAGATAAGCAACAAACTCGTATACATTTTCTCTTAGTTTCATTAACTCTTCGTGATCCTTTTCAGTTAAGCCATAGACTAAGACATGGACCTTTGCGGGTTCTTCTGGAAACTCCACCGTGTACTCACAGCTTATAAAGACATCAGGAAGGTGAGCTATCTCAAGCACACCATCTATGGTGTTGTGGTCTGTAATGGTTACAAAGCTCAAGTTTCTGCCTTTTAGCCTTTTGTATATCTCAAGAGGTTCTGCGTAGCTCTCGGGACAGTTTATCAGCTTAGAAAACCAACCTCCGGGCTTGTTAGACGCCTTGGAGTGCAAATGCAGGTCCACCCTGCCTAATAAGTTCTCCATAACTTATTAACCTCCTATGCTCTTTTATCTTGCTGAGCAAAACTCTCCAAAGTTTTACCTTTCTTTTGTCTCTGAAGTCCTTGGTATGTAAAGCCAGCCTTATTACTTTGCTCCTTTTGAAAGCTCTGAAAAGCAAGGGTGCAAAACCTATACTTAGCCAGCTAAGAATGGGTCTGTTACTAAAGGTTATCACTGGAGAGGTATATACCAGCTGTGTTTCCAAGTCCTTTATGTGATCTCTGTAAGCCACCACCTTAAAATCCAGAGAGTAAAGCACATCTTCAAGGTAAGGATTTCCTATCCATGCAGGTGGCACAAATGCGTCTGACTTTATACCTAACGCTTCAATAATTTCCTTACCTTCCTCGATCCTCTGATAGGTTTCCATAAGGTTTAGGTTAGAGAACTCACCTTCGCCAGAAGTCCAGAGTATGTCCTTTATGCTCCCACCTTTGTGGTAGCATCCATGAAGCACCACTTCCTGTTTTGTAGAAAGGATGGTATCTACAAACTCAGGGTGTTCATAAAGGTGAGCCTTTCCCCAAAAGTTGGGCACTACCAGCAGAGAGTATTTTTTTATACCGCACAGAGACATGAGTTTTATAGCCTGCAAGGTCTCTTTATAGTAGTAGGGTGAAACATCGTGTATCTCTACCAGAGCCAAGTTCATACTAAGAAGTCTAAGAAGGTGCTGTTAAGGTTTTATTAACTTTTTGTTAAGAAAATTTAAAGATCAAAAGCACTTGGGTAGACCTGCGTAAGAGGCTATTAGTTTCCCTGCGCAAGTTCTGCTCCACACATATATCACTGTCTTTTTTCCTTTATAACTGCTTAGCTTTACTTCCCTGCCTTCAATGTCTTTTACCGTTATGTCCGGAAGGGTATCCTTTGAGGAACAAGAGAGCACAAGAAGAAGGAGGATAAAAAGTCTTTTCATGAAGTTCTGACCAATATCTTCTCCTTAAAGTCCTTGAGAGTGGGTTTTATTCTTATGCTCTCAGGTAGGTGTCCTTCCAAGACTTCCATGGTTTTATAGCCGTTGCCTGTGATGTATGCTACCACCACATCTTTGGGTGAGAAGTATCCAGCTTCTGCAAGCTTTTTGAGTACCGCTATGGTGGTGCCCCCTGCAGTTTCTGTGAATATGCCCTCTGTTTCCGCAAGGAGCTTTATACCTTCTATGATCTCCTCATCTGTAGCTGTTTCCCATGTGCCACCGCTTTCTCTTGTGGTTTGAAGAGCGTATATGCCATCTGCAGGGTTGCCTATGGCTATGGATTTGGCTATGGTTTGAGGTTTTACAGGTTTTATAAAGTCCCTTCCCTCCTTCCACGCCTGTGCTATAGGAGAGCATCCCAAAGCTTGTGCGCCGTAAACTCTGGTCTTTACACTGTCAATTAAGCCCACACGGTGAAGCTCTTTAAAGCCCTTCCATATTTTTGTGATGAGTGAGCCAGATGCTGCAGGTGCCACCACAGCGTCTGGAGCTCTCCAGCCTAACTGTTCTGCTACTTCAAAGGCTAAAGTTTTCGAGCCTTCCGCATAGAAAGGTCTTATGTTTATATTTACAAAAGCCCAGTTTAGCTCGTTGGCTATTTCAGAACACAGTCTATTAACATCATCGTAATTACCTTCTACCGCAACAACAGTAGGTTTGAAGACAAGACTTCCATATATCTTTTGGGATTCCAGGTTAGCAGGTATAAAGACAAAACAGTTAAAGCCCGCCTGTGCGGAATGAGCTGCAACAGAATTGGCAAGATTTCCCGTAGAAGCGCAAGCAACAGTGTCAAAACCAAACTCCTTAGCCTTTGAGAGAGCAACAGAAACCACTCTATCCTTAAAGGATAGGGTAGGGTGATTTACAGAGTCATCTTTTATGTAAAGATTCTCCAATCCCAAAAGCTTACCCAAATTTTCCGCTTTTTTCAGAGGTGTAAAGCCCGCGCTTAGTCCCACACTAGGCTCTTCCACAGGCAAAAGATCTATGTATCTCCACAGGCTCTTTGGACCCTCTTCAATCTTCTTTCTGCTTACTTTCTTTTTTATTTCCTCATAGTCGTAAACCACCTCAAGGGGACCAAAACAGTATTCGCATACATGTATAGGCTCTACAGGATACTCTTTCCCACACTCTTTACACACAAGACCCTTTACCTTCGCCATAATGTAAAAAATTATAACTACAAACATTACATAGAGCGTCAATTCCTCTGAGACTGTTTGAAAAATTCCAAAGTATTGACAGAACTTAATTTCTTAAAACAGCCCTCAAAAGCTCAAAAAATAAGTAAAGCTTCCAAAGGACTAAAAAGTTATACACCGCAAACCTCGCAAGCACATATAGGCTCGCAAGCCCGTATTCTAATATTATCTCCCCATTGTGGGGAGCTTTTTTGCTATTTTTCAAACAGCCTCAAGAACACTTGACAAGATGGATATGACTCTTTCTCTTAAAATTAAGTTAAAAGTATTCGTAAAATTCATTTATTTATTCTGACAATATTAAGTAATTGTTAAATGCCTAATTAATCCTATTAACCCTGCAAGAGCCATTTAGCAAGGCTCTGCAGG
>JAGDVY010000033.1 GCA_023255875.1 Hydrogenobacter sp.
CCTTCCCTTCTTTTACCCTTTATAGAAATAGCGGACTTACTTAACTGCATAATATTAGACAAATTTTCTATTATGGCATCCTTTATGGGAGATATCTTGGGACTATCCATTACAAGCACACAGTCAATGTTTATTATGCGGTATCCTTTTTCTTTCATGCGCCTGAGGGCTTCCTTTAGGAAAATCTCGGAAGGAGCATCCTTCCATCTTGCGTCCTGATCAGAAAAAAGCTCACCTATATCAGGCTCACCTATGGCACTAAGCAGTGCGTCCGTTATAGCATGCAAAAGAATATCACCGTCCGAATGACCTTTAAAGCCTGGATGGTCTTCTATACGGATACCACCCAAGTAAAGGGGTTTGCCTTCCTGAAACTCGTGAGAATCAAAACCCAAACCTATCCTCAAATCCATAGAGATAATTTATACTATATAACTGCTCATGAAGCATCTCATAAGCGTTTTTGATCTGACCAAAGATCAAGTAAGCGAACTTTTTGATCTCTTTGTTGAGTTTAAACGTGGTAGGAAGGAAAAACTTGAGGGAGATGTGGTTCTTCTGTTTTTAGAAAGCTCAACAAGAACTAGACTGTCCTTTGAAAAAGCCTGTAGAAACTTAGGACTAAACACCTACTATGCTGGTGCAAAGGAAACATCTTTAGAGAAGGGAGAGACCTTTTACGATACTATAAAAACCCTTTCTTCCTTAGGTTTTAAAGCGTTAATCTTTAGAGTACCTTTTGTCCTTTTCCCATACAGTGCTTACCTTAACGAAAGCATTTCCCTAATAAATGCAGGTGATGGCACACATCAACATCCCACCCAAGGGCTCATAGACCTCTTTACCGCTATGGAAGTGTATGGTTCTTTGGAAGGATTAAGAGTCCTTTATGTGGGGGACATATATCACAGTAGAGTCTTCAGATCGGGTGCTTATCTTTTTAGTATGTATTCTGCAAGTGTAGGTGTGCTTGGACCAAAAACCCTTATTCCTTCTGATCTCTCTCCCTTTGGTGTGTGCTGTATCTTTAATAGTTGGGAAGAGGCTATAGATTGGGCAGACTTGGTGATATGTCTAAGGCTACAGCAAGAGAGGTTTAAAGAAAACTTCATACCTTCAAAGGAAAGCTACTTTTTGCAGTTTGGACTTACCAAAGATCGCTACGAGAGACTAAAAGGCTTCTTTATGCACCCTGGACCAGTAAATATAAATGTGGATATAAGCGAAGATATAGTTTATGCAGAGAAGTCCCTTATTCTAAGACAGGTAGAGAATGGTGTATATACGCGTATGGCTGTCTTATATAAGCTTCTCAAAGATGCTTAAGATATTCCTTTTGAGTGTGTTTTTTATGGGTATTTCCTTGATGCTAAGCTCCTATGTGAGAAGTGCTTACGATCACTTACCTACACTTAAACAAGAAGAGAAGGGCAATGCTCAAGATGTTATGATAAAAGCTTACGGGAAGTCTGGACTTGAGTGGACACTTCAGGGGAAAAGTCTTTATACGGAAAGGAGTGATGTGATGCTCATATCCGCTCTCTTACAGACCCAAAAGGAGAAAATAATGGCAGATAAAGCTTTTATAAACAGGGACACTCTTAGAGGGTATGCGGAAGGAAATGTGCAGATAGTGGGTGAGAACTTCTACGCAAAAACAGATAAGGCAGACATTGACCTAAAAGAGGGTAAGATATGGGGAGACACAAAGGTGGTTTTAAAAGAAGACGCTAAAGAGATTTATGGTGAGAGTTTTGCGGTAGAGTTAAGACCTTTGAGGATTATAATTAAAAAGGCTAAGGTGAAGTTGGAATGATCTTTTTGTTATTGGTTGGACTTTTGTTCTTCAAGTTGGCTATGTCTGAGCCAATACTGGGCGAGGCGGATAACCTTACTTACGAAAAAGACAGAATAATATACACGGGCAATGTGAAAATGACAAGGGGCAAGGGAGTACTTACCGCTGATAAGGTGGTAATATACCTTGATGACAAAAGGAAACCCAAGAAAGCGGAAGCGGAAGGGAATGTTAGGTACGTAGAAGGCACTCGCAGAGCTTTTGCAGACAGGGCGGAATATGACTTTCAAACGGAAGTTCTTAAGCTTTTTGGGAATGCAAGGGTGGAAGATGACAAAAACTTTGTTGAAGCGGACGAGATAATCTATTATAAAAAAGAGGACAGAGCTATAGCCATAAGCAAAAACAAAAGGGTAAGAACCTTCTACGTGGAGGAAAAGAGTGAGAAAGTCAGAGATAGTAAATAAGTTAGCTAAGGAATATAACATATCTGTGAAGGAAGCCAGAAGGATAGTAGAAGAGATATTTTTCTGGATAGCTCAAAAGACTGCAGAAGATGGACAGGTACAGATACGAGGTTTTGGTGTGTTTAAACTAAGAAGGCGCAGTGGTCGTTTCACAAAAAATCCCAAAACAGGCATAGAGGCTTACATAGAGGAAAGATACCTTATAGGCTTTAAGCCTTCCAAAAAACTCCTTGCTAAGCTCAATGAGAAAGTATGATGTGGTTATTGTAGGTGGAGGTCCTGCGGGGTCTTCGTGTGCCTACGAGCTTGCAAAAAGCGGTGCTAATGTGCTTGTGGTGGATTTTAAAAGACAGATAGGGATTCCTGTTCAGTGCGCGGAGTTTGTACCGTTGCAACTTTTCAACATGTTCCCACAGTTTTTTCCAGAGCTTGCCATATCGCAAGAAGTTAAGGATATGATACACTTTACGCCTTGGGGAGAGGTAGTTTCTATGAGTTCTCCCGGCTTTGTACTCAATAGAGAGGTGTTTGATTACCAGATAGCACAGCTTGCAAAAGAGCACGGAGCTTGTTATTTACTGCGAACAGTTTTTTTGGGTGTGGAAGGAAAAAAAGTGTGGCTTGAGAAGGTAGACACAAGAGAAAGGTTTTATGTGCTCACAGATGTTTTGGTGGGTGCTGATGGTCCAAAGTCAAAGGTAGCTAAACTAACGGGTGAAACTACAAAGGAGTTTTTGACCACAGCACAAGTAAGAGTTCCCTTAAAAAGTAGGCTAAATGACCTTCTTATATACTTTAGGGACTATATACCTGGTGGATATGGCTGGATATTTCCAAAGGGGGAAACCGCTAATGTGGGTGTAGGTATAGACCCTTCGTATCCAATAAATGTGGTTGAGAGCCTAAGGTTATTTCTGAAAGAGGTGCTATCAGAGGGTCTCATAGAGAACACTGTGTTATCAAGGACAGGAGGATGGATACCCGCAGATGGACTCCTTAAGCTAATAAGGGATAACACCCTTTTGGTGGGAGACGCTGGTGGTTTTTGCCATCCTATAACTGGAGGAGGAATAGCCAACGCGGTACTCTCTGGCAGTATGGCAGGAAAAGCCATAGCTTCTGGATGCATTCAAGACTACGAAGAGGAGGCACAAGAAGTATTTGGATCTACCCTCAAAAGAGCCAGTCAGAAGCGCAAAAAGTACATGAAGAGGTGGGAAAACCTAAAAGACATCATACCAAAAACTTGGATAGCTTTTGATGAATACTGGAGAGAAATTTAGAAAAACTCTCAAGTCTTGGACTCCACTTTGTAGATGAGCCAAAAGACAACTCCTAAGGCTAAAGTGACTAAGGACAAGGTTATGAGCTCCTGAACTTTTTCTGGAGAGAGGGATATGATAAGAACTTTTCTAATCACTGCAGCAAGGGCAACACCCACAAAGACTTTTATACTTAAGCCAGAACCCCTTATGTGCTTTACCTCTTCCGTAAGGAGCTCCGATATGGCATAAAGAACAAGGACAGAACCCAGAATGCTAAGCCCACCTTTCTCTAAAGGAAGGCTTCCTACAGAGACAAGCCATATTTCATAAACTATCCAAAATATGAGGAACACCCCAACTACTGCCAAGGTAAATATTATGAAGGTGTCAAAAAACCACGAAACCCTTCTTATATTCTGTATAAGTAAGTGTTGGTAATTGCTATAAAGATCTACCTCCTCCTTTCCAAAGGAGTTTATCATCGCGCTAAGGTTTATGTCCAAAACTTTGTTAATAGTGGAGAGTATTTTGCCTGTTTGGGGACTGCATCCCATTTCTTTTATGACCTTGTCCGTTATGTAGCTTCTTACAAAGCTCATAGAAGCTTGCACAGAGTGAGGTGGCAGTCCTATCTTTTCATAAGCTTCTTTTACCCTGAGAAGACTTTTCAGATATTCATCATCGTACTTTGACGTGAAGAGAGAAACAAACCAGTTTTTGATATTTTCCTTATGCTTACTTTTTGTTTCCTCATCAGAAAGGTACTTGCTTGTATCAGAAAAGTTCTCCAAGTACCTGTAGAACTCTTCAATGAACTCTTCTTTGTACCTTTGTGCTATCCAAAACACCTTAGCTAAGTTCTCTTCGTCCTCTCTTGTCCAGTTATAACGGATCTTTAGATCTTCTATAGTCTCCATATCATAGCTTTAACTTCTGCCACAGAGCATCTATTTTTTCTTTTACTTCCTTTGACATCTCTATAACCTTGGGCCATTCCCTTGTGTATCCTTCTTCCTTCCACTTTGTAGTGGCATCTATGATCATTTTACCACCGAAGCCTACACTGTTGGTAGAATGGTCAAGTACATCTATGGGACCTTTTAGAATGACGACATCTCTTGATGGATCCATGTTGTTGCCCCAAGCCCAAAGGACCTCTTGTATGTCATGGACATTTACCCACTCATCAAACACCACTATCACCTTTTCCAGAGACATAAGACCCAAACCCAAAAGAGCATAAGCCACTTTAAAGGCATGTCCTGGGTAGCGCTTTTTTATGGAAACAAAGCAAAAGTTGTGAAAGCATCCTTCCGCAGGCAAATGATAATCAACCACTTCCGGAAGGTTAAACTTTATAAGAGGTAAAAATATCCTCTCTGTTGCCCAACCCAAGTACTTGTCCTCCTGAGGAGGTCTCCCTACTATAGTGCTAAGGTATATGGGATTGTCTCTGTGCACTATGGCGGTTATGTGCATTTTGGGATACTTCTCCACAGGAGTGTAAAAGCCCGTGTGGTCTCCAAAGGGTCCCTCATCCACAAGAGGTTCTTGTGGGTCTACATAACCTTCTATTACTATCTCTGCATGAGCGGGGTATTCAAGATCCACCGTCTCACCTTTTACAAGCTCCACTCCTTCTTCTCTGATAAGACCTGCAAATAAATACTCATCTACCTCCGGAGGAAGAGGTGCGGAAGCTACATAAGAGAGCACGGGGTCTCCACCTATAGCTATGGCTACTTCTAACTTTTTCCCAAGTCTTTTGGCTTTCCAATAGTGATGGTTTCCATCTTTGTGTATCTGCCAATGGAGGGCAAGCTCGCGCTCCGAGAGCACCTGAACCCTATAGAGTCCCACATTTCTTATGCCACTTTCTGGATCTTTTGTTATAACCTGTCCAAAGGTTATGTATCTACCTCCATCTTCTGGCCAGCACTTTAGCACAGGAAAGTCAAGAATATTTATGTTGTCCCTTATGATATTTTCCTTCACGGGTCCTTTTTTTACAACTCTGGGTAGAGAGTCGTTGAGCTTTTTGAGTTCTGGTAGTCGCTTTAGTTTCTCTAAGAAAGTGTTGG
>JAGDVY010000040.1:0-43978 GCA_023255875.1 Hydrogenobacter sp.
ACAAGCATCTGTCCATCTCCGGGGTTTTTTGTGAGATGGGAGGTCGACAGGAAATTTTTTTTCACTTGACACACACATGAGTTTTGGGTATATTATTAGCATAGCCTTATGGCTGTAGAACTTGACAACTGAATATGTTTTGCGATCCTTTGGGGGTTTATTAGGTGCCTATAAGGGGTTGAAACCTCTACACTGGCTTGGTCTTTGCCTTTGGCTGAGTGGTTTATTAAGTACCTATAAGGAATTGCCAGAAAGTCAAGACAAAAAAAGATCAAAAAATCTTAAACCTTCTCTCCTCGTATTCTCTTCTATCAATCATCCCTACATCGCATAGCTCCCGCCACTTACTATAACTCACCTTAACATCAAGCCTAACCAAAGGAGTAAGGAAAAGAACAATCAAAGCCAAAAAGACCCACTCCGAAGTTTTGCCCGTACGGACAAGCCCACCATATACAAAAAACAAAAGAAACACCGCCCAGCCAAAACCCTAAACAGAAAGAGCCAAGAAAAAACAAACACAAGAAACCAAAGAGAAAAAAGGACTACCTAACCAAACTCACATAGGAGAAGAAAAAATGAATTTCAGCTTATAATGAGCAAATTTAAATTTTTGGGTTATAATAATCACTAAGGCGCGTAGCTCAGTAGGGAGAGCGCCGCCCTTACAAGGCGGAGGTCGGCGGTTCGAGTCCGCCCGTGCCTACCACTAAAAGCCTTTCAGGAAGGTACTATCCTGTAAAAGCGCTTTTTACCCACCTGAATTTTTAGCTCTTGGTTCACTTCTATCTCTTCGTTTTCGTCCTCAACCTTTCTAAAGTTTATCCTAAGGCCTCCTCCCTGAATGAGTCTTCTAGCGGAGTTTTTAGACTCCTCTATACCAAGCTCGTAAAGGAGCTCGTAAGCCTTTTTCCTTAGTCCCATAGGGACCTTTATCACGGGTGCATCTTCGGGAAACTCTCTCTTTGAGAAAGTCCTTTCAAAAAACTCAAGGGCTCTGTCTGCATCTTCTTTTGAGTGGTATCTGGCAACTATGTAATGTGCAAGCTTTTTCTTTGCGGACATAGGGTGTAGTTCCCTTTTCATACGCTCTATCTCTTCCTGTGTGTAATCGGTGAGAAGCGTGTAGTACTCCCACATGAGATCGTCAGAAATGGACATGATCTTGCCAAACATGGTGTTGGGGTCTTCTGTTATACCCACATAGTTTCCGTAAGACTTGGACATTTTCTTGACACCATCAAGTCCCACAAGAAGTGGCAGTGTTATGCACACCTGTGGTTCCTGTCCTGCGTCTCTTTGCAGGTCCCTTCCCACCAAAAGGTTAAACTTTTGATCTGTGCCACCAAGCTCCACATCAGCCCTGAGAAAGACAGAATCGTAGCCTTGAAGTAGCGGATAGAGAAACTCGTGTATGTATATGGGAATACCTTCTTTGTACCTTTTTGAAAAATCGTCCCTTTCTAACATTCTTGCGACAGTGTATTTTCCCGCAAGCCTTATAATACCTTCCGCACCAAGCTGGGATATCCAAGTGCTGTTAAACACTATTTTGGTCTTTTCTGGATCAAGCACCTTAAACACCTGTTGCTCGTATGTCTTTGCATTTTCAAGCACCTGCTCCTTTGTGAGTGGAGGTCTTGTCTCGAGCCTACCTGTTGGATCTCCTATCATAGCGGTAAAGTCTCCTATGACAAAATAAACCTCGTGTCCCAGCATCTGGAAAGTTCTTAACTTTTGGAGCAAAACAGTGTGACCAAGGTGAAGGTCAGGAGCGGTAGGATCAAACCCTGCCTTTACTCTTAGCTTTCTTCCACTTTTTAGTTTCCTAAGAAGTTCCTCCTCCTCTATGATCTCCACAGTGCCCTTTTTTATAAGCTGGAGTTGCTCCTCTGGAGTCATGATGATCATTTTACCATGTGCTGTATAATTTTAAGTGGAAGGGGGTGTGGCGGAACTGGCAGACGCAGGGGACTTAAAATCCCCTGGGGTAACCCCCCGTGAGGGTTCGAGTCCCTCCACCCCCATGTGTAAAGACATGATATTAAGCGATGCTACCATAAGAGAGTTAATCTCAAAAGGAGAGCTCATTATAGAGCCTTACTTTCCAAGTCATGTGCAGGCATCTTCTGTGGACCTCACTCTTGGCAGAGAAGTGCTAATTTACAAGGCAAACTACATAGACGTGAGGCAAGAGGACATACCCGTTGAGAAAGTGTCTATACCAGACGAAGGTTTTATTATACAGCCCAAGGCGTTTGTTTTAGCTACCACCAACGAGTATATAAAGCTTCCTCATGACATAACAGCCTTTGTGGAAGGACGCTCATCTTTGGGAAGACTGGGACTCTTTATAGAAAATGCAGGTTGGGTGGATGCAGGCTTTGAAGGACAGATCACCCTTGAGCTCTACAATGCCAACTCTTGTCCCATAAAGCTATATCCCGGTATGAGGATATGCCAGATAGTTTTGGCAAGGTTAGACAGAAAAGCGGAAAAGCCTTACAGCGGTAAGTACCAAAAGCAAAAGGGTGTCACTCCATCAAAGATATTTCTTGATTTTGACAGGTGAGCTCATGTCTTTAAAAACCATTATTCGCATATCCATCAGGTACATATTGGCAAGCAGAGGCTCTACCTTGCTTGTGTCCCTAATAGCTCTTTTGGGTGTGGTTCTTAGTGTCTGTGCCATTCTACTTACCATGGGAGTTTTTGCAGGCTTTCAGCATGCTCTTAAAGAAAAAATTCTCTCAACATCGCCTCACATAATAGTGAGTATTACCTCTGAGGAAAACATACAAGAGTATGAGGAAAAGCTAAGCAGAATAAAAAGCATTAAAAAGGCTTATCCCGTTGTCATCTATCAGGGTATAGTGTCAAAAGATGGTTCTCTCCAGAGCGTTAGCGTAAAAGGCATGAGACCCTCTGACCTATTCCAAAAGAAGGACTTTTTTGTAGAAGGAACTTTCAAGGGTGGTGTGCTTATAGGTAAGGGTCTTGCGGACATTATGGGTATAAGAGTAGGACAGGAAATAACCTTAGTCTCTCCTGTGGGCAGAAGCACTCCTTTTGGCTTTTTACCCAAGGTGGGACACTTTAGAGTAGATGGCATATTTCAAACGGGCACTTTTGATCAGGACTATCTTACTGTGATTATGAGCATGTCTTTAGCAACAGAGTTTTTCGGAAGTCAGTGGCAACTTTACGGCTTTGAAGTTTATTTGCAAGACCCATATAAAGCTCAAGAGGTAAAGGATAAGATAGAGAAGGTTCTGGGTGCTAACGCCATAGTGCGATCTTGGATAGACCTTAACAAACCCCTCTTTAATGCCCTACAGCTTGAAAAGGTAGGTATATTCTTTGTCCTTCTTCTGATGGTCATAGTGGCTTCTTTTAATATAACTAGCCTTCTTTTCATGAAGGTAAAGGAAAAAACCAGAGATATAGCCATCTTTCGCACCTTTGGTATGAAGAAGAAAGAGGTGGCTATGATATTTCTCTTTCAAGGTATGACTATTGGTCTTTTTGGCTCTCTGTGTGGTCTTTTATTATCCCTGCTTGGTGGTTATCTTATCAACGAGTATAAACTGGTGAGAGTACCTGCGGATGTTTATCTTATGGATCACGTGCCTGTATTCTTTGAGCCATCAGACGTGATCATAACCCTAGTGGGTGCCTTTTTCCTTTCTTTAATAGCGAGCCTTTTGCCTGCTTACAGAGCTAGTAAAACAAGCATAGTGGAGATACTCAGGAATGAGTGAAGTTATAAAGGTGGTGAATCTCAAAAAAGTCTATCCAGACGGCACAAAGGCTCTAAAGGGTATTAACCTGACCATAAAAGAAGGAGAGTTCTGTGGGCTTATGGGTCCTTCTGGTTCTGGCAAAAGCAGTCTATTGCACTTAATAGCAGGTCTTGACAGGCCTACAGAGGGTAGTGTTTGGGTATTGGGTAAAGAGATCACATCTATGGAAGAGGATAAGCTCGCAGAGTTTAGAAAGAAAAACATAGCCTTTGTGTTTCAGTTTTACTACCTTTTGGAAGATTTCAGTGTTTTGGAAAACCTCGTCATTATAGGACAGATGGCAGGGATAAAGGACGCAGAAAGGAAAGCCCTTGATATCCTTAGATTTTTGAGGCTTGAGGACAAAGCCAAACACAAACCCAGTCAGCTCTCAGGCGGTCAGATGCAAAGAGTTGCCATAGGTAGGGCTCTTATGTTAGAACCCAAAATACTCCTTGCGGATGAGCCAACAGGCAATCTAGACCTTGAGGAAGGCACAAGAATATTTGAACTTTTTAAACACTTAAATGAAGAGAAAGGAATAACCTTTGTAGTGGCAACGCACAACACAGAACTTAGCAGGTTCTTCAGTAGGATCATCAAATTAAGGGACGGTATGATCCTTTAGAGGTTTATGGTTTTCTCTATGATATACGGCTTTTCCTCTTTTATCCTGTAGTATATCCTTATCATCATCTCAGCCAATATGCCTGTGGATATTAGCTGTATGCCTGCAAGTATAAGGAGCACGCTCAGAATAAGCAGAGGTCTTCTTCCTATATCCTCTCCAAGGATCTTGAGGAAAACGAGATAAAGGAGTGCCAGCATACCCATTGAAAAAAGAATAAACCCTACAGTACCAAACACATACATGGGTTTGTTTATGTACTCATTTAAGAACTTCACTAGAAGTATATCAAGGATAACCCTAATGGTTCTACCTATACCGTACTTGGACTTTCCGTAAATCCTTGGGTGGTGTCTTACCACTATCTCCGTTATCTTTGCTCCCTGTCTTTTGGTAAGGGCAGGTAAAAACCTGTGCATATCACCGTAAAGTTCAAGATCCTTTAAAAGCTTTGCTCTGTAAGCTTTAAGAGTGCATCCATAATCGTGCAGATGGACGCCCGTAACTTTAGATATGATCCAATTAGCTATCATAGAAGGAAGCCGTCTTGATAAAAAGGGGTCCTTGCGATCCTTTCTCCATCCGCTCACAATATCATAGCCTTCCTCAAGCTTTTCAAGTAAAACAGGTATATCCTCGGGGTCATTCTGTAAGTCTGCATCCATAGTGATGATCACATCACCCTTTGCATGCTGAAAGCCCGCATACATGGCAGAAGTTTGTCCATAATTTCTCTTAAAGCGTATAACTTTTACTCTTTTATCCTTGTTGGCTATCTCTTCCAACACATTAAAAGTACCATCTTCAGAACCATCATCAACGAATATGATCTCGTAATCTTTACCTTCAAGCACTTGGGTGAGTTTTTGGTAAAGTATAGGGATATTCTGTTCTTCGTTATATGCGGGTATAACTACAGAAATCATCTTACATATTATAGGTTAATATCCTCTACCTGTATCTCTTCAAGGCTTACCTTCTGTATAGCATCTATGAGCCTTTCAATAACTGTGTAAAAGTCATCTGTGATACTTCTCACATACCTTCCGTAAAGGGACTGAAAAGCCTTGCTTACTATGGCTTCCTTTTGAAGTGGGTTTTTCATCTGTAGTTCCTCATAGCGCCTGTTTAAAACCTCTTTTGCCTTTAGAAGCAGGTTAGCTCTATTTTCCCTCTCTTGCTCCGCTTTGGATATGGGCTGATCAAGGAAGTAGTCTAACTTTTTCAGGACCTTTTCAAAGGCATAGCCTGGAAACTTTTTATCTCCCATCCTATCTGTTATAAAGCCTATGGTTATAAAGTACGCTTCCTCTATGAGATTTTCTAACTTATACTCTGGGGTTTCTGGTGCGTTATTTAGGTATTCTAAGAATATCTCGTAAGCCTGATGAGCTTTGTCCTTTAAGGATGGAGCTTTTTCTATGTTGAGAGCTATTATGTGCTGTTTGTACTCTGGAGGTAGCACTATGACTGGAAACTCAGTTATACCAAGCTGACGCCCTGCAAGGAGACGGTGCTGTCCATTGATAACTTCATAAGACCCTTTGCCATCTGGTACAACAGAGAGGGGTTCTATAAATCCCAGTTTTTCTATAGACTCCATAAGTCTTTTGATGTGATTTTCAGATATCTCTCTCTGTATAGAAGGAATGGTCAGCTTTTCTGAGGGTAGTATAACAAACTCTAACTCCACACCTTTGAGCTGGTCCCTAAACTTGAAACCTTCCATAATATGATATTATATTTTATATACGCTAAGTGAGAAATTTCAAAGCGTCAAATAATTGCTTTCAAAGTAATACAACACATAGAAAAAACAAGAGAAGAACTAAGGCAAGAAGGAAATCAAAAGTCTCCAATGACCAAATAACTACTCCTATAGCTCCTTTGCATACTTATGCTTTGGGATATAGCTTCTTTAGAAAAAAAGAAGGTTTTGACATGTAACTTGTTTCTCACTTAGCGTATAAAAGGGTGTAAAATAAAATCTATGAAAAACTGGCGAGAATACGAGCAGAAACTTAAGGAGCTTAAGGATTACTTTGAAAACAGTTATAGCCCCAATCCTGAAATTGAGGTAAATGTGATCCTACCAAATGAGCCCAACTTCCATCACGAAAAAGAGATACCCTATGTGCTTGTAAGGTATTACATAGATGATAATCGCTTTCATGAGAGAAAGATAGAGCTTTTTGAGTATTACTTGGATAAGGACATAAAAGAAGTGGCAAGCATGATAACTGCCATGATAGAAGAGTTTGCTACGGAGATAGAGCAGTCAGAATACGGCGGTGGTTGATATATAATAATACTAAAGGAAAGGAGGTAAAAGATGGCTCTGCCAAAAGAGGTAAAGCAGGAGATCATAAAGAATTTTCAGAGGCACGAAAAGGATACAGGTTCTCCAGAGGTACAGATAGCGGTGCTTACAGAGAGAATAAACAGACTTACGGAACACCTAAAGAAAAACAAAAAGGATATCCACTCAAGGAGAGGACTTATTGCTATGATACACGCAAGGAGGAGACACTTAGAGTACCTTAAAGCTACCAATTACAAAAGATATCTGGAGGTTGTTCAAAAGCTTGGTCTAAAGGTGAAATGATGCACAAGGTTATTGCCAAATTGGAGGAAGACAAAGATCCGCTGATTATAGAAACAGGTCATTATGCCAAGTTAGCAGACGGAGCGGTAGTTGTAAGACAAGGGGGGACTGCGGTATTAGTTACTGCGGTGGTTTCCGAAGAACCCCAGCAAAATATAGACTTCATGCCTCTTTCTGTTGATTATAGAGAGCAAGCCTCTGCATGGGGCAAAATTCCCGGAGGTTTTGTAAAACGCGAAGGCAAACCTACAGAAAGGGAAATCCTTGTCTCAAGAGTAATAGACAGACCTATTAGACCTCTTTTCCCAGAAGGATTTTTTCATGACGTTGTGATAACCGCTCTTACTCTTTCTGCAGATGATAAGTACGATCCTGATGCGCTTGCAATAACAGGTGCATCTGCTGCCCTTCACATATCAAGGATACCCTTTGATGGTCCTATAGCAGGGCTCAGAATCTGTAGAGTGGATGGAAAGTTCATCGCAAATCCTACCTACGAAGAGAGACAAAGGGCAGATCTGGAAATTCTCTTAGCGGTAAGCAAAGACAGCATAGTTATGGTAGAAGGTGGCGCTAAGGAAGTAGATGAGGAAACCTTCACTAATGCTCTCTACTATGGTCTTGAAAGAGGTCAGTCTCTTATATTGGCTCAGGAAGAGCTAAGGAGCAAGGCAGGTGTAGAGAAGATGACCTTTGAGGGAATAGAGATACCTCAAGATATAAAGAACCTCTTGGAAGAGTACTGCACTAAGCTAATACTTGAAACCTTTGAGATACAGGACAAAAGAAAAAGAAAAGAAAGGACATCTGCCATACTCAAAGAGTTCATAGAAGTGCATCAGATACCCGAAGAACTACACTTTAAGGTTGCATATCACTACAAGAAGCTCATTAGCAAGCTTATGAGAAAGATGGTCCTCAAAGAAGGCAGAAGAATAGATGGTAGAAAACCCGACGAGATAAGACCTATTAGCATAGAAATAAGACCTTTTGAAAGGCCTCATGGAAGTGCCATATTTACAAGAGGTCAAACGCAAGCCTTTGCAACAGTCACACTTGGCTCTCCACAAGAGGCTCAGCTTGTAGAAAGCATTTACGAAGGAGAAGTTTCCAAGAGGTTTATGCTTCACTACAACTTCCCTCCCTTCTCTACGGGAGAGGCAAGACCTTGGGGTCCTCCAAGGAGAAGAGAGATAGGACACGGAGCTTTGGCAGAAAGGGCTATAGAACCTTTAATACCTTCGGAGGAAGAGTTTCCCTACATCATAAGGGTGGTATCCAACATACTTGAGTCAAACGGTTCCACATCTATGGCTACTGTGTGTGCAGCTTCTTTAGCTCTCTTTGATGCGGGTGTGCCCATAAAGAAGCATGTGGCAGGAATAGCCATGGGTCTCATAATGGAAGGTGATAAGTATGTGATTCTTTCGGACATATTGGGAGATGAAGACCAGCTTGGAGACATGGACTTTAAAGTAGCAGGCACAAAGGACGGTATTACCAGCGTACAGATGGACATAAAGATAAAGGGACTAAAGAAGGAGATAATGAAAGAAGCTCTCATGCAAGCAAAAGCAGGAAGGCTTTACATCTTAGAAAAGATGTATCAAGCTATACCAGAACCAAGAAAAGAGCTAGCACCCAACGCACCCAGGATAGAGATCATCACAGTACCTGAAGATAAAGCCATGCTCATTATAGGTCCTGGTGGTAAAACTGTCAGAGAGATAAGAGAAAAGACAGGTACCAGCGTGTGGGTGCTTGAAGGTGGAAAGGTTTCTCTCACCGCACCAACCAAATCCGCTATAGAGGCAGCAAAAGAGATCATAGAAAACCTCATAAAGGATATAGAGGTAGGAAAGGTTTACGAGGGAAGGATCACCAGAGTGGAACCTTACGGTGTTTTTGTGGAACTTATGCCAGGTAAAATAGGACTCTTGCACGTTAGCAAGATGGAAGGTTATGTGAAAGATGTAAAGGCAACTTTTAGTGTGGGAGATACTATAAAGGTAAAGGTGTTAGAATTGGATGAGCAAGGAAGAGCAAAGCTGACTAATATAGGTATAGATGAAAGCCGGCGTAGCTCAGAGGCAGAGCGAGGCACTCGTAATGCCTAGGTCGTGGGTTCAAGTCCCACCGCCGGCTTGGAGGATGGGATGAAAGTCAAGATAAAAAGATTGCCACACGCAAAGGACCTTCCTCTACCTTACTACGCAACAGAGCAGGCTTCTGGCTTTGACCTTATGGCTGCCGTTGAAGAGCCAGTCATCATAAAACCTATGGAAAGGAAAGCCATACCTACGGGTATAGCCATAGAACTACCAGAGGGTTTTGAAGCTCAAATAAGGCCAAGGAGTGGCTTAGCTTTGAAATACGGCATTACCCTTCTTAACTCTCCGGGCACAGTGGATGCAGACTATAGGGGAGAGATAAAGGTAGTACTTATAAACTTAGGTCAGGAAGAGTTTGTGGTTAGGCGAGGAGACAGGATAGCTCAGATGGTGATATGTCCAGTGGTAAGAGTCATGCTTGAAGAAGCACAGGAACTGACACCCACAGAAAGAGGTCCCAACGGTTTTGGTTCAACGGGTGTGTGAGATGCTACAGGATGCAAAAAGGAAACTTGAAGAATTAGGCTACAAAAACATATACCTGTGGGAAGACCCTCCGGGAACATACTACGATTGGCACACACATCAAGAGGACGAGGTAAGGCTTGTCCTTGAAGGCTCCATAATTATAGGTACAGAGGAAAGAGTCTATCACTTAAAAGCAGGTGACATATTAGAAGTTCCCGCAGGGACACGCCACTGGGCAAAGACAGAAGAAGGTGTAAAGTACCTCTGTGGAAGTAAAAAGTAGGGAGGTTTTTGTGCCATGCTCAAGAAAACTTACTTAGAAAAACAGGGAGTCTGCGTAGTGACTTTCAATGTCAAGTTTGAAAAAGCGAGCAAGGTAGAGATTGTAGGAGAGTGGAATAACTGGATTCCAGAAGCTATGAAAATTAAAAAAGATGGCAGTTTTTGGATAACTAAGAGACTAAAAAAAGGCAGAGAGTACAGATTTAGGTATCTTATAGACGGTCATATATGGGAAAATGATCCGCAAGCGGATCGCTACGTACCAAACCCCTATGGCTCCACCGACAGTGTAGTTGTATGCTAAACCTTGAAGTAAGAAGGAAGATCTTTCATCTTTTAGCCATAAGCTTGTGGCTTATACCTTTGATGTTCTTCCCTACATGGCTTGTTGTTCTTAGCTTTTTGGTGGTAATTATCCTAAACCTGCTTTTGATCAACAAAGTAGGAATAAATTTTTTTCCTGCGCTTTATCGCATCGTGTTTTACTTTGAAAGGGAGAAGAACCTGCAAAAACCGGGCATACAGGCACTTTGGGCTAACTTGGGCATCGCTCTTAGCTTTTTAGTATTTGGAAGAGAATGTGCCATTATAGGTGTGATCCTTCTTGCGGTAGGTGATGTCTTTTCCAATCTTATAGGCACAAAAATAGGAAGAACAAGACTTTTGGGAAAAACCTTAGAAGGTTCTTTAGCCTTTTTCTTTTCTACTCTTTTAGTGCTTTACTTTTTTCTTGGACTCAAAGGTGCTCTGGTAGTTTCTTTGGTGGGTGCCATAGTAGAGCTCCTTCCTTTGGGGTTAGATGACAACTTTACCCTACCTATTGTAGGAAGCTTTGTGTGTTTTGTGTTAAAGTAGCTTGAGTATCTCTTCAAGCTTTTGTGCATCTGTAAAGCTTGTGGAGAGGTCCGCAGAGGGATGTCCATAAAGACCGCATAGGGCAACTACCTTTGTATCAGTGTACTTTTTCAGAAGTCTTATCACAAAGTCCGTTCTGTAGCAATGAACCCCTACTAGTATGGTAAGATCGTGTTTTCCGTGAAGTACTGCGTGGTGAGGATTAGGTGGGTCCATTTCTACCAAAGGATCGTACTTTTTAAGTTTGGGTCTGTAATCTGGAAGTACTTTCACATTGAACTTTCCCACTTTTTCTATGATCTCTCTTAGCACTCTGCCTTTCTGTAGTAGTTCTTCTTCCTGCCAATCCCAAAAGAGCAGAGGACCTATCACCACAGTGGGCCTTTCTGCAGACTTTATCCACTTGACGAGCAGTTCCACCGCAGACCTAAAGGACACAGGCTGATCACCAATGGTGGCCTCACCTTTGAACACTTCCTTTTGCATGGAAGTTCTTGTCATGTCCTCTTCAGGTGTAGGCACCGCCTTAGGTTTCTTGTAATAGGGTGGCTTGAAATCCACAAAGTGGGGAGAAAAGTCAAAGTTTCTTCTTTTTACCCTTTGGGTATGAGTGTCCACATCGGGCTTTATGGACATAACTTTATACATGTCTTCTTTTATCAAATCCAGTTCAACGGTAAATTCTCCATGATATGCCTTTTCTTCTTCTTCCACACCCAAGCTGTAGCAAGTGGTACCTACTATGTCAAAGAGAACACCATTGGCACCCTGCTCAGAAGCCTTAGAAAATATCTCGTACCTCTTTTCGTAAAACTCATAACAGCAATGGCCTATGTATGTGTAGCCATTTTGCGCACACCACAAAAGAGTGTCTCTTAGAAGCTCAAAGGATGTTATAGTTATGGGTATCATACCCTTCTGATAGGCTAACCTGTAAGCATCTCCTACACTACACCCTCCACACTCTCCACAATCATCAAGGTGTCTATAATCGCACCATCTGGGCTTAGCACAGTAAGGAAGGAGCATAACTTTAGCCTTTTCAATGTTTTCCTTTAGTCCACCGCCTATGCTGGCTATTATGTTATTCAGCCTTTTTTTTTCAAGACCTAAATCTAAGCCTTCCACTTTCCTAATGGGAAACATCACAGCATTTACAAAATCATCTACTGTTAGGTTCAAAGCTTCCCAATCCCTTCCTTCAAAAAACTCCCTTATCCTCTTTTCTACATCTTGCAGTGGTGTGTGTTTCAAATAGGCTTCAAGGTCGTAGATGAGTCTCTGAGGTTTCACAAAAAAGTCTCCATTTATAACGACTTGCTCTAATACCTTAGCCTTTGTATCCAGCTTTACGGACACCCTGAAAGTACCACCCGGACATCTGTGTATGCCAAAGAGTACATCACTGTCCTTTGCAGAGGACTTCACATGGTATATCCACTCTTCACTGGCAAAGTAATCTTTCTTTTCCTCCATAAGCTTTAGTTCCTCATCTGTAAGCTCTCCCCAGCTATAGGTTATTCCCAGCTCCTCCGCAAGACCTTGCAGTATGGCAGAAAAAATTTCCTCCTTTGGAGGTATATATCCCAAAAGACGCTTGACCCACTCTATCCTGTCCTCCGCTGATTTTATGCCTTTGGATGTTAGCTTCTCAACAGGTATTTGAAGAGATTTAAGCATCCTCTCCACATTCATATCCACAAGCAAAGTTCCCTGATAAAGGAAAGCGCTTCCCTCAAAAACGCCACCCGTTCCTGATATCTTTCTACCATCTACTTCTATGTCATTCCTGGGTCTAAAGCTTGCGTTTATTCCCAGCTTTCTGAGTCCCCTTGCCACACCGTTGCATATTTTTGCGGTAATCTCCTCAAAGCTACCCCCTTTTATGTCCCTTCTGTCCGCTATAACTTCCCAACCTATCTGTAGCTCGTCAAAGTATATAGCTCCTCCTCCTGTTATTCTCCTTCCAACCTGTATGCCCTCCCTTTGGGTGTACTCTGTCCTTACCTCTTCCTCAATAGATTGATGGAAACCTACAAGTACGCACTCGGGTTTAAACTGTAAAAACCTTATGGTGTTAGGTATTTTTCCCTCCGCCTTTAGATCAAGCATAACCCTGTCAAGGGCTATATTTTCGTAGTGGGGTCTTTGTCCTGTATATACAACTCTCCACATATGTCATACCTCCCAATTTGAACTAATTTTACTGGGTATTTACCAATGTCTTTATGATTAGTCTCATGCTTACTTTTCCTGTATCAGAGTGTTTATCAAGGAAGAGAAGTCTCTTGTAAAAGACTTTCCAAGAAGAGGAATAGCAACAGCTACCTTGAGAACTTGCCAAGTATTCCCACCTTGGGCTTAAAGTCCAAATCTTCTACATCTATAAGAGCGTTCATATCTAAGCGGAGTGCCTTATTGTATTCGTATTGAGCGTTCAAAAGGTCTTTTCTTTTCTCTCTGTATATGCTCTCAAGTTGATACACTTTCAAGTTTGTAGAGATACCTAAATCTTTTTTCTGTCTTGCCCTATCATATCGCACATAAGCTATTGCCATCTCTTCTCTCTTTACTTCTGTGAGCTTTTTATACAAGATTGCCTTTGTAAAAAGCTCCAGTATTTTGAGCTTTATATCCCTCTCCAGCTGTTTTAGGGCTTCCTTCTTTATCTCATGCCTTAGTTCCGCACTTTTAATTCTTGATGTGGTTTTTCTATACTCGTAAAGAACACTCACCGAACTAACACCGAAGAATTTTTTCCAGTCTTGAGTTTTTGAATTGTATAAGATGCCAGCTCCCAAGTTTATGTGAGGTAAGAAATAATTTTTTGCTTCTTGCCATTGGAAGTGTGTGGATCAAAGGTAAAGGAAAGAAAAAGTAATGTGATCAGAAATGTCATTTACTATTTTCTCTTATGAACTTAACGAGATTTGTGTTTTTGTAGTGCCCTTCCACTATATACCTTCCTATTAGGATAAACTCTTTGGGTTCTATATAGCCTGGGACCTTTGCTACCACATTACCTTGCTGATCAAAAAACATAAATACGGGTGTTAGTCACACTCCATACTTGTGAGCAAACTGTCTTTCAGTCATCTTTTTACCGTCCACATCTACCACTTTGTTAGATCCTCTTATGTCAATCTCCACCATGTAAAAGTGTTTTGTAAAGTAGTCCTGTACTCCCTTATCCTGAAAAGTGACCTTCCTCATCTTGTCGCAAAAGGGACATCCTTCTTGGTGAAACATGATGAAAAGATACTTTCCTTCCCTTTTGGCATCCTCAAGGTCATCCTTTAGGTTCAGCATGGAAGGCTTTAGAAAGGGAATTCTTAATACTGCGGACATACAAACAAGGGGCAGAAGTAAAATGAGAGTAAGAACATACTTTTTCATTGAATACCTCTTATGATGGCAAGTTTAAGCTCACACTCAAGAATAAAATCTAATGCCTCAAGTTTCATAAGGGCACTGTGTATGTCCTTGCCCCAAACATACACGCCGTGGGATCTTAGTAAAAAGCCAGCAAGTCCAGATGCACTCCTTAGCTCTTCTTCTACTATCTTTGCAAGCTTGGGCATGTCTTGTGAGTTTTCAAAAATGGGAAGGATAAGTTCTGCCTCATGCGTGTCTATACCTTCAAAGGCTTTTAAAAGCTCATACCCATGCAAGCGTATCTTATCCTCCTTTACTATTCTTGAGATGACTGTAGAGTTAGGAGAATGGACGTGCATAACACAGCCTGCGGATGGTATGCACTTATACACAACCGCATGCAACAGAGTTTCAGCAGAAGGTTTGCCTTCACCAGCCAAAAGGTTTCCTTCCATATCAACAAGGACAAAGTCCTTTTGACTAATCTTTCCTTTGTGCTTTCCCGAGGATGTTATGAAAAAGCTTTTCTCATCCACCTTTAGAGAAAAGTTTCCACTGGTTGCAGGAAGCCATCCTCTTAAATAGAGATCTTTTATAACTTCCACAAACTCCTCAAGCTTTTCTTTCATGTTTAGTTTTGAACCTTTCTAAAGCTTTCTTTATGCCTCTTACCGCCTGCCTTATACGGTGCTCATTTTCCACTAAGGCAAACCTCACATAACCTTCTCCGTACTCACCAAAGCCTATTCCCGGAGAGACCGCTACCTTTGCCTCTTTTAGCAAGAACAGGGAGAAGTTCAAAGAATCCATGCCTACCCATTCTGGTATCTTTGCCCATACAAACATACTGCCCTTTGGTTTTTTAACCTCCCAACCTATTCTGTTTAACCCTTCTACAAGCACATCTCTTCTGCTTCTGTATATCTCCCTGTTTTTCTCCACTATCTCATAGGGACTTTCAAGGGCTATGATGGACGCCACTTGTATAGGTGTAAAAACTCCATAGTCTAAGTAGCTCTTTAGGTGAGCTAAATTCTTTATGAGGGTCTCATTGCCAACTACAAAAGCCACCCTCCACCCTGCCATAGAAAAACCTTTGGACATGGAATAGAGCTCTACCGCCACATCTATAGCACCATCTACCTGAAGTATGCTGGGTGGAGTATAACCATCAAAACCAAGGTCTGCATAAGCAAAGTCATGCACTATCCATACACCTTCTTGTTTGGCAAGTTTTACCACCTCTCTGAAGAAATCCAAGTCCACACATAGGGTAGTAGGATTGTGGGGAAAGCTAAGCACTATGGCTTTTGGCTTCCTAAAGGACGTTTTTATAGTGTCGTAAAGTTTCTTTATAAAGTTTTCTGCAAGGTCTTCTTCCGATGTTAGCGGGACAGAGATGGCATCTGCGTTGCAGATTATGGGGGCATAGTAATGTATAGGATAGGTGGGGTTTGGGACTATGACTGTGTCTCCTGGCTCAAGCATAGCAAGCATAAGGTGAGAGTAGCCTTCTTTTGCGCCTATGGTCATTATGGCATTCTTCTCTGGGTCTAACTCCACGTCATACCGTCTTTTGTAAAAATCACAGATGGCTTTTCTGAGTCTTGGTATGCCCTTTGATGCGGAATAACCGTGCACATTGGGTCTTTTTGCAACTTCACAGAGTTTATCTATTATGTGCTGGGCAGGAGGAATGTCTGGATTTCCCATACCCAAATCCACTATATCCTCGCCTTCCCTTCTTAGCTTATACTTTAGCTCATTTACCATAGCAAACACATACTTGGGTAGCTTTTTTATCTTGGGAAACATCCACTCTTCACTCATTTTCCATTTCCTCTTCAAGTTCTTTGCAGGTTATACACATGGTGGTTACAGGTCTTGCTTTTAGCCTCTCAAAAGGTATCTCTTTTCCGCAGTTTTCACATATTCCATAAGTCATATTTTCCATCTTAAGAAGGGCATAATCTATTTTTCTGAGAAGTTTGAGCTCTCTGGTCTTTACCCTCTGAAGTTGAAGATAGCGCTCTGTCTCTATGTTAGCTCTGTCTATCTCGTCCCCACCCTCAAAGGCTATGTTGGAAGGGTCTTTTATCTGCTCATCTGCAGACCTAATGATCTTCTCCCTTATGGCTAAAAGCAAGTCTCTTAGCTCTTTTATTTGTTCCTCTGTAAGATGGTGCATAACTTAAAAATTATAACTAAGCCAAATTTTTTGTGTTACAATTGGTTCAATGCCTTGGATTCTTGTAGTGAAGAGAAAGTTTAACGCTGCTCACTTCCTGACAGACTATCATGGCTCTCCAGAACCTCTGCACGGACACACTTGGGAGGTGGAACTTCACATAAGAGCGGACAAGCTTGACGGTGGTGGTATGGGCTTTGACTTTGTTGAAATTGACAACTTCCTAAAGGAGATCCTCCCTGACTACAAACTTCTTAACGATCTTTTTGATTTCTCTCCTAGTGCGGAAAATATAGCCAAGTGGCTTTACGAAAAAGTAAAAGAAAGGTACCCTTCCCTACAGAAGGTGGTGGTGTGGGAAACTCAAAACTGCGGTGCGGAGTATTTTGAGTTATAATAAAAAGCGTGCCTATAGACGAAAGGTTTAGAACATCTGCCCTTGAAAAGCTCAGGAAGGTAGAGGAGTTTATAAAACAGAAAGAGGCAGATTTGCTGGAAGATACAGACCCCGAGGACTTAGAGTATGGAATAAACACGGAACTCTCCCTACAAGGCTTGGGAGAGCTGTGGGAAGAGGCAGTAGAAAAGAACCACTATATGGAAGTGGTATTTACAGAGATTATGGAACATCACGATGGTGCTTACCTGAAGGCAACTTTTAGAAATTCCTTGGGTGATACGTATGCAGAAAGGTATGTTAGTATCTGGAGCTCTGGAAAGGTAGATATATCTCATGCCTTTTTTATGAAACTGGGGGAGATACTTCTGAGAGTTGAAAAGGTAAAGGAAGACACTTTTAGGTTCTTTATGAAAAAGTGAATGCGTGTTTTTTTCTCTGTAGGTGAAAGGTCCGCAAGCAATTATGTGTATCACATTTTCAAGGAAGTAAAAGGAATAGAAGCTTGGGGTATAACGGACGAAAGGCTTGAAAGTATAGGCTTTAGAAGCATAGCAAAGATAGAGGACCTGTCCGTTGTAGGCATAGTGGAGGCTCTTCCCAAAATACCTCTTGTTCTGAAGTTATACAGACAGATAGAGCATCTCCTTTCACACATGGATGTATTGGTACTGTGCGATGCACCAGCCTTTAACCTACCACTCCTCAAAAGGGCAAAAGGTAAGGTGAAGAAAATCATCTACTTTATATCTCCTCAAGTGTGGGCTTGGAAGGAGAGTAGAGCCAAGATCATAGCGCAATATGTGGATCACCTGATAGTTCTTCTTCCTTTTGAGGTGGAGTTTTACAGAAGGTACATAAGCGAAAGGCTAAAGATTCACTATGTGGGACATCCCCTTGTGGATATAGCAAAACCCTCGCAGAGTAGAGAGAGCTTTGAGAGACTTGTGGGTGCAAAAGAATTTATTGGACTTTTTCCAGGCAGTAGGTGGAGTGAGATAAAAAGACACATCCCTTACATAAAGCAGGTGTTTGCAGAGCTAAGCAAAAAGAGAGAGCTTTATGGCGTCATACCCACCTTTGAGAGCTTTAAAGATTACATACAAGAAGCATTAAGAGGCTTACCCGTTAGAGTTCTCACACACAAAGATACACCCACCCCAGCTTATGATGTTATGTCCTATTCGGTTGCATCTTTGATAGCAAGTGGTACCGCTGAGCTTGAGGCAAGTTTGCTTATGAATCCTCATATTGTCTTTTACAGAGTGAGCCCATTAACTTATCTATTGGGAAAGATGCTCGTGAAAGTAAAATGGGTTTCCCTAACCAATCTTATACTCAAAAGACAGGCTATTCCAGAAGTGGTGCAAAAAGATTGGAGAATTCTTTACAAGTATGCAGAGGATCTTCTCTCTTTTGAAGAGCTAAGAAAAGAGATGAAAGAGAGCTTTTTGGAACTTCGCAAGCTTTTGGGAGAAGAAGGTGTGATAGATAGACTTCGTGAGCTTTTCTTAAGTATTTTCCAAGAAGGCTAAGACGCTTCTGAAGGGTTCTGGGTCTTGTATCTTAAAGTCCATCCATTCACCAGTAATAGGATGATAAAAGCCCAAACGGTAGCTCACAAGCATGTGGCACTCTCCCATGAGCTTCATTATGCGCCTGTCAACAGATGAGGTTTTAAACCCATAGGTGGTATCTCCCAGTATGGGATAACCCAACGAAGAGAGATGCACCCTTATTTGGTGAGTTCTTCCTGTATATATGCGCACATCCAAAAGGCTCACACCGTGTTTTTCAAACCTTTTTATCACTCTGTACTCTGTTTTTGCAGGTTTTCCTTCCTGACTTATCCAGAACCTCTTTCTATCTGTGGGATGTCTCCCAATGGGCTTTTCTATCAAACCCGTGTCCTCCTTCACAAGGCCACTCACCAAAGCCCTGTATCCTTTAAACACTCTTCTCTCTTTGAACTCTTCTGCCAGACGTATGTGAGCCATATCGCTTTTTGCCACCACCATAAGCCCCGCAGTGTTTTTATCCAACCTATGGACTATTCCAGGTCTTTCCAAACCTCCTATGCCAGAAAGGTCCTTTACCCTAAAAAGGAGAGCATTCACCAAAGTGCCAGAAGAGTAGCCAGGGGATGGATGTACCACAAGGCCACAGGGTTTTATGAGCACCAAGATATGCTTGTCCTCATAGACAGTATCAAAGGGTATGTCTTCTGGCAGTACTTTAACTGGCTCTGGCTGTGGCACAAAGAAAGTGACCTTTTGTCCTTGCTTTAGCTTTTTAGAAGGCTTTCTGATCTGAACGTTATCAACAAGCACAAAACCTTCTTCTATGAGTTTTTGTATATAACTTCGTGAAAACTCTCCGTAGGCAGTGGTCAGGAAGTTATCCAATCTTGTGCCTTCAAACTCTTTTTCAACAGTAAATTCAAGAACTTCCGCTATCTTCTTTTCCAACTCTGACATGTATAACTATATCTTCTGGCTCTTCTTCAAGATTTAGGCTCTTTATAAGCCAAAACCACATTGTAGGTGACTTTTTTGGGAAACTCCTTGAGCTTTATCTCCTTTCCGTTTACCTTTATAACCACTCTTTCCATAGAGAAATTTTAACTTACAACCTTTATGAAGGACTGATCGCCCCTTTTCTCTATTAGTATTTTCTGATCGAACTTCTCCGCCAGATCCTCAAGATGGCTTATGATACCTACCATTCTTCCTGCATTGGATTTTATGAGTTCAAAGAACTCTCCTAGGGACTCCCTTGTTTCTCTATCAAGAGAACCAAAGCCTTCATCTATGAACATGCTCTCTAAGGGTGCGTTGTGTGAGACTATATCACTTACAGCAAAGGCAAGGGAAAGGCTCGCAAGAAAAGTTTCTCCCCCACTTAGCGTCAAAACGCTCCTCTCATAACCAGAGGACCTATCAATGACATAAAGGTTATCCTTATCGCTATCCACAAGCTTAAACTCATAAAGTCCAGAGGTAAACTTAAAAAGGTAATGGCTTGCCCTTTCCAGTATGCTTTGTAGCATGTGCCTGCTTACAAACTCAGGAAAGTTATTGCTCCTTAGGTCTCTTTCTAAAATCTCATACTTTTTAGTTTCTCGCATAAGGCTTGTAAGCTCTTTTTCTATCTCCTCTTTTCTTTGCATTTTTTCTTTGGCTTGCTGTAGTTCTCTGGAAAGACTCCCCGCCTCTTGATACAACTGACGCAAAGTGTTTTCCAAAGACCCCAGCTGATCCTCTATGCTTTTCCTGTCTAAATCCTTTGGATAAACGACAAGATCATCTTCTAATTTCTGCACCTCCTCTTTGAGTCTTTCAACAAACATTTTGTAATGAGATATCTCCTCTTCAAGCTTCTTTAGTTCTTCCTTAGGAAGACAAAGGGATCTTAGCTTATCTATATCCCCAAACTTCTCCATAGCTGGCATAAGGGCTTTATTTACCTTATCAAGTTCTTGTCTTATCTCTTCCTTTAGTTTCTCGTTCTGTCTTATTCTTTCATCTATTACCAAACGCTTACTCCTGAGTTCCTCTCTGTAATTCCTTATTTTTTCGTATCTTTCCTGCACTTCCTTTATCTTTTTTTCCTTTTCTCTACGTTCTTTCTCAATTAGAAGATGTTCTTGCTGTGGGTCATCTATGTGTCTGCCAAGTTTTTCTAAGATATTACGCTTTTCCTCCTTTTGCCTTTCAAGGTCTTTGAGTGTGTGTTCCAAGCTTGTGCTAATGCTAGTTAGGTCTTGTGATTTTTTCAGTATCCCTGACATGATCTCTTGGTGTTCTTTTCTGAGTTCTCTTTCCCTTTCTCTTAACTTTTGGAAAGTTTTGTACTCTTCTTCCAGCTTTGCGTAGCTTTTGTAAAAATCCTCGTAGTTTGCAAGCTCGCTTTTCTTTTGTTCAAGATGACCTTTTTGAGCTTCCAAGCTTGCTTTTTTGCTAATTAATTCTTGCTCCTGATTTTTGAGTCTTTCAAGCTCCTGTTTTATTTGGGTAAGATCCCAAGCGTCTTCTTTGTGGAGTTTGGGCACTTCATGAACCTTATTTCCACAAACGGGACACAACTGCCCAGGTGAGAGCCTTTGAGCTATGTGATGAATACTCGCCTCAAAAAGCTTGGACTCTAATTCCTCCCTTTGAGATTGAAGATGTTTGAACTTTTCCTCAAGCTTTTTCATCTCGCTTTCTATCCTTTTCGCTTCCAAATCTATCTGTGGAAGCTCATCGTACTTCTTTTTTAGTTCTTTTGCTCTTTCGTATTGTCCTTCTATACCTTCCAGTTTCCTAAGTTGATCCTCCACTTGTAAAAGTTCATTTTCTACACTTCTTTGTTTTTCTTGAAGATCCACTAGCTCTTTTTCAAGCCTTTCTTTTGTCGCTTGGTATTTCTCCAAGTTTGAGATGATTTGCTTTATCTTTTGATCTATTTCCAGTAATTGTTTAAGGTTTTCCATTTGTATTTTTAAGCGCTCCGTATCTGATCTTATCAATTCAAGGTTTTTGTATTCCTCCTCTATACTTCTAAACTCCTCTTCCACACTTTGAAGCTCTTCTGTGCACTTTATATGCTCATCCTTTAACCTTCTTTCCTCTTCTGTTAACTCTCTCTCCTTCCTTTTTAAACGTTCGTACTCGTTCAAATATTGCTCGTACTCAGAAACTTCCTTGGCTATGTTAAGCTTTTCCTGTTTTTGTTGCATCTCCTTTTGCTTATCCAAAAGTTCCAAAAGCCTTTGCCTTTTTTCTAGAAGCTCTCTTTCCAAGTTTTCCTTTTCTAGGGCTTGCTTGAGCTTTGCGTTGAGAACTTCCTTTTCTTTCTCAAGGGTTTCTATTTGCTTTTGTATCTCCTTGATCTTTAGATCCATGTTTGCGATGTATCCTGGTGTGAAAGCTTTGAGGCTTTCGTATTCTATCTCAAGGGCATCTTTTTTAGCCTTTAGCTGGTTTAAAGTGTCCTTTATAATTTTGTTCATTCTTTCAAATATCTCATCGTATCCCAAAAGCCTGTTGAGAATTTCCCTGCGTTCATTGGGTCTTTGGGGCTTTAAAAACCTGTCAAACTGTCCCTGAGGTAGTACTATAACCTTTGTGAAGGTCTCATAATCCATACCCAGTATCTTGGAGACATAGTCCTCTACTTCTTTGACTTTTAAGTTTATGGGCTTTGATCCTTCATAGAACCTCACCTCTTGCGATCTTGAAATCTCATAAAGTCTGTCCACAACGTACCTTTTGCCTTTGACTGAAAACTCAAGGCGCACTCGCATACGCCTTTGTCCTTTTGAAATTAGGTATTCTTGTGGGTTTGATCCTTTGTATCTGGGTACTTTCCCATACAAGGCATAACATATGGCATCTATTAAGCTTGTCTTACCCGCACCTGTTCTTCCCTGAATGATGAAGAAGTTAAGGTCAGAAAAATCAACACTCTGTCTTCTATAAACGGTAAAGTTTTCAAGCTCAAGCAGTATAGGTCTCATGTTCTGCCTTCTGAAGTATTTGGACAAACTCTTTTATCAATTCTTCAGGTACACTCTGTCTGAGGACTTTATGGTAATAATCCTTGTAGGCGGATACCAGATCCAGCATTTGAGGTATGTATGATTCCTCAGTTCTATTCTCATCTAAAGGCTGTACTTCAAACCTTACAAGGTTATCACCAAGAAGGTCCTCTATCTGTTTCTTCTTTATGTTTATACTGATGTCTCTCATATCCGCAGTCAAAACCACCTTAAAAAGGCCCTTTAAGCTTTTGAGTCTCTCCGAAATTTCATACAAGTTATCTTTAGGTCCTATCTTTACCTCATGAAGCTCTCTCTTTAGGTCCAACTTTATGGGTTTTACCTTAATGTCCTCTTCCAAGACCACCAAATTAACAAACTTCTCCATACCTTTTTCAGAAAAATCTATTTGATAGGGACTTCCCGAGTAGTGAGCTTTGTCTATTTTTTGATGCCTATGTACGTGCCCAAGAGCTACATAATCAAAGTCTTCTGGTATGTGCTGAGGCTTTACAGCATAAAACTCTCCTACAGTGGATTGTTTTTCTGTTCCTGAAATTTTGGCATTCTCCACCATAAGATGTGCCAAAAGTATCTTGTATCGTGCAGATTCCACCTCTTTGGCAAGAGCCTTCAGGTACGTGGCAACTTTTTCTGTATAGCTTCTGTGCAAGTTCTCATGCAAATGGGTTATGAGCCTCTCGCTGGGATAGGGAAGGCATGCTATAGCTAAATCACCAAACTTTAGTATGCAATCCTTTGGGTTTTTACAGGGTCTATCCACAGCGTGCAGATGAGCAATCCTTTTGAGATGCTTGTAGGACTTTATAAGGTCATAGCTGTCGTGATTTCCAGCTATGATCACTGTGTGTATGCCTTCTGTGTGCAGTCTTGTTAGGAAATCAAGTATCAAGTCTTGGGATTCGTGATCAGGATTTGCCTTGTCGTAAATATCTCCTGCTATAAGAAGTATGCTCACCTTCTCCTCTTTACATATGCTTATCACCTGATCTAAGGCGTATTGGAGGTCTTCATTCCTGCTTATCCTTCCAAGGGACTTTCCCGCATGAAGGTCTGATATGTGCAACAATCTCATCTTTGTTCGTATACACCGTTCAAAATTCTTTCTAATTTTTCCAAGACAGGATTTAGAGGTTCGTTCTCTTTCATGTACTCGTACTGCTCCCTTACCTCGCTCAGCACCTTATCCACAACTTCCTCTGGACTATCTGCCAGTGTCATAAGGTTTATATCTTCCTCTCCTATAGTACCGTAAGGGACCATAACTTGGCGCATGTAGTCTAAGAGTTGTTTCCAGTATTCGCTTCCAAAAAGAATAATGGGAAAACGATGGCTTTTACCTGTTTGCATAAGGGTAAGAGCCTCAAACAGCTCGTCAAAAGTACCAAATCCTCCAGGAAAGATCACATAGGCAAAGGAGTACTTTATGAGCATAACTTTTCTCACAAAGAAGTAATCAAAGTAAAGGGATTTAGTTTGGTACTTGTTGGGTATTTGTTCTTTAGGAATCTGTATGTTCAATCCTACAGACATAGCGCCCGCGTCGTAGGCTCCTCTGTTAGCCGCTTCCATAATGCCTGGTCCACCACCAGTTATTATACAAAAACCCATCTTACCAAGCCTAAAAGCGGTTCTATAGGCAGACTTGTAAAAGTGATGATCCTCACCTATCCTTGAACTACCAAAAAAAGTTATGGCTGGACCTACATGAGCGAGCTCGTCAAATCCATGCACAAACTCGCTCATTATCTTTAGAACACGCCACGTATCACCCTGCTTTATCTTTAGCTCTTCTATAAGCCTTAGTTCTTTACTGTTCATTAATGTCCTTTACCATACCTTCAAGTTTTAAGAGTTCGCCTTCGTGTGGGCTGTTTATATTCCTTGAGGGTTTAACTGTAACCTTCTTAACTTTCTTGACCTTCATTTTCTTAGCCTTTTTCTTATGTTTGTGTATGTGAACCTTTTTGTGATGAACTTTTGCATAAGCCTGCATAGGTTCCAATACAGCAGTGCCTAAAAAGAACGTTAAAGCTATGAGTAACCACCTCATGTTTTCACCTCCTTTGTCCCTTCGGGGGACAATAGAAACTATAAACCACTATCTTTCTTGCTGTCAAGCTATTTTATGAGAGCTTGCTTTAAACTCTTAAAATGATTATAATGTAGTACTTTACTACGGGACAAAAGGAGTTGAGAGATGAAGACCTATAGGGTTAGACCTGAGGATGTGGAAAGAAAGTGGTGGATTGTAGATGCGGAAGGAAAAATTTTGGGAAGACTTGCGTCTGAGATTGCAAAGATCTTGAGAGGAAAGCACAAACCCTATTACCAGCCTGATGTGGATTGTGGGGACTTTGTGATAGTGTTGAATGCGGAAAAGGTTAAGGTAACGGGGAAAAAGTTGGAGCAAAAGACTTACAGCTTTCATACCAACTATCCTGGTGGTCTAAAGGTGCGCTCTCTTAGATGGATGCTTGAGAACAAGCCAGAGGAGGTCATTAGACTTGCAGTCAAAAGGATGCTTCCAAAGAACAGGTTAGGACACAGGATGTTAAAGAGATTGAAGATTTATCGCGGTACTGAACATCCACATCAAGCACAACAACCACAACCTTTGGAGGTTAAAGGATGATCACAAAGTTAAAGGACTTTCGTATAGGCTTTGACAATGCGTACTATGGCACAGGCAGAAGAAAAGAGAGCATAGCAAGAGTTTGGCTCATCAAAGACACAGATAAGATGATAGTAAAATCAAAAGACAGTGGAAAGGAGTTTTTCTTGAGGGATTATCTGCAAAGGGAGACATTGTTCAGGAAAGTGCTTTATCCTCTTAAGCTCACAAATCTTGAAGGAAAATTTGGTATATACGCAACTGTTGAAGGCGGAGGCATTTCTGGACAGGCAGAAGCCATTATGTACGGTATAGCCAAGGCACTCCTCAAATACAATCCAGACCTTAGGCAAACCCTCAAAAAGGCAGGACTTCTCAAGAGAGATGCAAGAGAGAAAGAAAGAAAGAAGTACGGTCTCATGAAAGCAAGAAAAGGCTACAGATGGAGCAAGCGTTAAGGGTATGCGTCTATGGCGCTACCGGATACACAGGCATAGAGCTACTCAGATACCTATCCCAACATCCTTATATAAGGGTAGTATCCTTAGTCTCAAGAACTTATGCAGGAAAGTATCTATCTGACGTCCTACCCCACTTTTCTAACTCTTACCTTTCAAAAGTACCTCTTGCTGAGGAACCTCAAGAGGATTTTGATTTAGCCTTTTTGTGCCTTCCTCACGAAACATCTCTTAACTTAGTGCCTAAGCTGATAAAAAAGGGCAAAAAGGTTATAGATCTTTCTGGAGCTTACAGGATCAGTAAAAAAGAGCTATACCCAGAATTTTATGGGTTTGAGCATGTGCACGAAGATACCCTAAGGCTTGCAGTCTATGGCCTTCCAGAAGTTTTCAGAAGCAGCATAAAGAATGCAACGCTTGTAGCTAATCCTGGATGTTATCCTACCGCTACCCTTTTGGGACTTTATCCATTTATTAAGGAGGGAATAAAGTTTGAAAGGGTTATAGTAGATGCCATCTCTGGCGTTTCTGGAGCAGGAAGAAAGACTGTACAGCACTTTCACTATCCGGAAATGGAGCAGAACGTCATGGCATACTCTGTGGATAAACACAGACATGTACCCGAAATGGAAGATGTCATTGCAAGACTTTCGGGAAGAACTGTAAAGATAAGGTTTACTCCTAAGGTAGTGCCCGCATCAAGGGGTATGCTGTGTAGCATCTACTTGCAAACTTCAGAAAAGAACTTAAGAGAACTATTTGAAGAAACTTATCGTGGTGAAAGGTTTGTAAAAATTCTTCAAGAGCCACCCGCCACCAAATACGTAATAGGCACAAATCTATGCTTTATATATCCCTACTACGATGAAAGAAATGAGCTTGCCATCGTTATAAGTGTTATTGACAACCTTGGAAAAGGTGCATCATCACAGGCAATTCAGAACATGAACATCATGCTTGGTATAGATGAAGCGATGGGTATAAGCTCGCCCGCACTCTTTCCTTAACGTAAAAGCTCTTCTTTTATTAGGTTCAAAAGGGTAAGTAGAGCGCTTTTTACACTTTCTTTATCAATTGCGGATACGGGAATTACAGGGATGCCCTCTTCCTCATCTATGTCAAGAGCGATCCTTACGTCCTCTGGGGACCAAGCATTAGGAAGGTCCTGTTTGTTTGCACCTACAACCATAGGCACTGGAAATCTTGATTGGAAGAAGTTTATGATTTTTCTGGCTTCGTGGAAGGTAGAGGGGTCTGTGCTATCTACAAGAATGATAATTCCAAGAGCACCTTCACCCAGTATCTCCCACATAAAGTCAAACCTTGACTGTCCTGGTGTGCCAAAAAGGTAAAGCTCGTGTTCATCATCTATCCTAATCTTTCCAAAGTCCATAGCTACTGTGGTGTAGTCTTTTACGCTCCTCTCTCCTACCGCTTGCGTTCTTCTTTCCGTCTTTACAGTCTTTATCTCGCTAACAGTATTTATAAACTGCGTTTTCCCCGCTGCAAAAGGTCCAGCAACAACTATTTTTATCTTCTTTATAGGTTTCATCACAGCTCCTTTATCCTCTCTATAATTTTTGCAAGCAGTTCAAGGGTTATGGAGGGTTTTTGCTTTTTCTCTTTCCTCTTTCTCTTTATGGCACTCAGCGCCAAAAGTCCATAAAGGGCTCTATCTACAGTCAGGTTGTCCAATCCAGATTCTCGCCTTATGTCCATAACGCTCTTTTCCCCATCGACTAGCGTAAGCACCTTTTCCTCCTCTTTTGTTAGTTCCGCTTTGCGCACCTTTTCCATGTAATCCTGAGACTTCTCAAAGGTCAAGAGCTCATCTGATATTTTTCTCTCTACTTCCTCGGGAGTGAGAGTTCTTGATGCTATCATTATGAGTTTTTCTATAGGGTAATTAACTGGAATGTCTGAGTTATACCTTATAAATCCTGGTGTAAAGGAAAAAACGCCTTCTTTGCTACCAAGTTTGTTAATCAAAAAACGCTCTATGGTTTTTGGTAGGTTTTCCTTAGAGATTCTGAGCTTGTCTATAAGGGTGTCAAAATCTCTCTCCGCATATACCCTAAAGACCCTATCAACGGGCCTTGCAAAAACTATTTCTCCTTCTTTAACATAGTAAGCTATAGTCATATCCTGCCATTCCACAATTAAGATACCGCTCCTTTTATCTTTTGCTAATACCTGAAATATATCTACAAAATTGAAAGTACTTAAATCTCCTGTTAGTGCCATAATTGCCCTTTTATATGCGTGCCTTCAGTTTCTCTTGTGCCCTTTTTATTTCCATCAGCAAAAGACCAAGTTTAGCGTTGTTATCCGCCAGAACCACCATAACTGCATCTTGTCCTACACCTGTGAGTATAACATATCCATTTTCCCCCTTTATGGTTATCTGCTCAAGCCCTCCCTTTGCTAGCTCTTCAGATACTCTCTCACCAAGAGACAGAATAGCTGCGCTCATAGCTGCTATCCTGTCCTCTTCTAAACCAGGCTTTAACACAGAAGATATGGGAAGACCATCTGCGGACACAAGGGAAGCACCTTCCAAACCCGTATTCTTTATAAGTTCCTGAAGTATCTGCGTGTACTTGTCCATTTTTTCCCTCCTGTTTTTATAAGTATATCACTAAAATAATAAATCAAAAACAAAACCAAGTAAACTGGAGAAGATAAACTACGACATCACATAAACAGAAATGATTCTTATCGGTGAGAAACTTTTAACCGCAAAAATGGTTGGCAGGCATATGCCACTGATTATCATGGAACACGAAAAAGTAAGGAAAGATGTCAAAGGTGTATATAATATGTGTATGAACTTGGTAAGATTACAGCTCATATACCCAGAGGAAAAAGTAAAAGAGCCAGTGCTCTGTATGGTGTGTAAGAACTTTGACGTGATTGTCAACATAAGGACCGCAAAGGTGACTAAGGATACGGGCTTGCTAAACGTTGAGTTGGATGGAGAAGCGGAAGAGATAGAGAGAGCTATCAAATTTATACAGGATCAGGGCATCCTTGTAGAACCTATAGAAGGGCAGATATTTACGGAATGAGGATATCCCAGATAGGAGAGTTTGGACTTATAGAAGTACTCAAGGGTATTCTATCTTCGCCATTAATAGGAGATGACACCGCACCCATAGAGATAAACAGCAAAACGTTACTTTTAACAACGGATTGTATGGTGGAAGATAGGCACTTTAAAAGGTTTTATGCACCTGAGGTAGTGGGTTGGAAGGCTATAAGTGTGAATGTAAGCGATGTGGTTGCTAGCGGAGGAACCGCTCTTTATGCCTTGGTTTCTTTAGCCTTGCCCGATGTAGAGGTTGCCTACGTGAAGGGTCTGTATAGAGGCATAAAAGAAGCGTGCAATTTTTACAAGTGTCAGGTAGTGGGTGGGAACATCACAAAATCAGAAAAGATAGCCATAGATGTGTTTATGCTTGGAGAAACAGACAGGTTTGTATCAAGATCAGGAGCAAAACCCGGTGACAAACTCTATGTTAGTGGTACTTTAGGAGATGCCAAGGCAGGACTTGAGCTTTTACTTCTTGAGAAAAAGAGGTATGAGGACTTTGAGCTAAAACTTATAGAGAGACACATAAGACCTACCGCAAGGGTGGACTACATAAAGCACATACACAAGTATGCCAACGCTTGTATAGATATCAGCGATGGACTATCTTCCGATGTTTGGCACCTTTCGAAGATGAGCAAGGTGAAGATAAACATAAGGAGTGATAATATACCCATATCTGAAGAACTAAGGCTTTTCTGTAGAAAACACGGAAAAGATCCCTTGGAGTATGCCCTTACTGGAGGAGAAGATTACCAACTGCTTTTTACGCATCCAGAAGACAGGTATAACCCCTTTCTTGATATGAAGTGTATAGGCTTTGTTGAGGAAGGCTCTGGCGTTTATCTTGATGGAAAACCCTTAGAGCCTATGGGATTTGATCACTTTAGGTAAAGCAAATCGGGGTGGCAGGACTTGAACCTGCGACCTCTGGCTCCCAAAGCCAGCGCTCTGCCACCTGAGCTACACCCCGTAATATTTAACATTTTAGCGCACTTTCCTTTTGCCAAACAAAAGCCACCAAATCCCTTAATCTACAAGAATATCCCCACTCATTGTCATACCATGCAACCACATGCACCATATCCTCTATAACTTGTGTGAGGCTAGCATCAAATATAGCAGAGTGAGGATTACCTATAATATCCTGAGACACTATAGGCTCTTCTGTGTACTCAAGGATACCTTTGAGATATCCTTCTGCAGCGGTTTTGAAAGCCATATTCACCTCTTCCACAGAAGAAGGTTTTTTCTCTACTATGACTGTAAGATCTATCAATGAACCATCAGGAACGGGCACTCTTCTTGCTGTTCCGTCAAGCTTACCCTTTAACTCGGGAATTACCTCACCTATGGCTCTTGCTGCACCTGTAGTGGTGGGTACTATGTTTATCCCCGCAGCTCTTGCCCTTCTTAGATCTTTGTGAGGAAGATCAAGAACTCTTTGATCATTGGTATAAGCATGAACAGTTACCATGTATCCATACTTTACTCCAAAGTTGTTTTGAAGCACTTTCAGAGTAGGAGCTAAGCAGTTAGTGGTACACGATGCGTTGGATATAATTCTGTGCGCCTCTGGGTTATACATGTGCTCATTTACACCAAGCACTATGGTTATGTCAGGATCTTTTGCTGGAGCGGATATGATCACCTTCTTTACAGTATCACGCAGATGCAACTCTGCCTTTTCTCTGCTTGTGAAAGCACCAGTAGATTCTATCACCAAATCTACCCCTACATCACCCCAAGGTATTTGGGAAGGGTCTTTTTCAGAAAAAACCTGTATGCGCTTTCCATCTATATATATGGCATCTTCTTTGGCTTCTACACTTCCTACAAACTTACCATGAACCGAATCGTACTTAAGAAGGTGAGCAAGAGTTTTAGTATCTGTAAGATCGTTAATAGCCACTATCTGTATGTCCTCTCTCCCATAGCAGGCTCTAAGAAAAGATCGCCCTATCCTACCAAAACCGTTTATACCAACTCTTACACTCATAGTATAGAATTATATACTTTTTCTTTCGTAGTATAATCAACTCTTAATGAAAAAGAAGATAAGCTTATTTGTAGCTTGCTGTCTTTTGTGTTCTTGTACCCCAACTATAAAACAAGCGGTTATGCCAAAAAGTAGAGATAGCATACAGCTGGTGAAAAAGGGTAGCTTTACCTTCTCTGAGGAGGAAGAGAAATTTATTTACCAAGAGGCTAAAAACTTTGGTATTCCTGTACCAGATCGTGAAGAGATAAAGAGATATGTATGGTACTTCTTACAGAACAAACAGTATTTAGAGAGAACCTTCCAAAGGGCTGAATACTATCTACCACTTATAAAACCCATTATAGAAAAGAGTGGTCTACCCTCTGAACTTGTCTGGCTTCCTGTTATAGAGAGTGGTTTTAATCCTTTAGCTGTATCAAGGTCTGGTGCTGCTGGGCTTTGGCAATTTATTCCTTCAACCGCAAGAAGGTACGGTCTAAGAGTAGATGATCAGGTAGATGAAAGATTTGATGTGATAAAGTCAACAGAGGCAGCAGTAAGGTACTTGAAAGACCTGTATAACATGTTTGGAAGTTGGGAGCTTGCATTGGCAGCTTATAACTGCGGTGAGAACTGTGTGAAGACTAGAACCGCAGGTGTGGACTTTTGGATCACAAAGGACACGCTTCCGATAGAAACCAGGAACTACGTACCGGCCTTCTTTGCGGTCCTTTTGTTGGTAAGAGATCCTACTAAATACGGAATTTCTGTACCTGAAGTAAAACAGGCTAAAGCAGAAGATACATCAGCAAACACAGTAAATCGCAGTACAAAGATCATAACCCTTGATAATGGTACTAAGATAATCATAAAGGAATAACTATTATGAAAGGTGCGCTTTTGGTAATTGATGATGAGAAGAACATAAGGGAAACTCTTGCGAAACTTCTTGAGGAAGAAGGCTACTATGTGAAAACTGCGGAAAGCATAGAAAGTAGCAAAAAACTCATACAGTCCGAGTACTTCCACGCAGTTTTACTTGATATATGGCTACCCGATGGAGATGGTTTATCACTTCTTGGCTATATCAAAACGTATCTTCCGGATACGAGCGTTATCGTTATAACAGGTCATGGAAAGGTGGAACACGCGGTAAGAGCTATAAAGGAAGGTGCTTATGACTTTCTTGAAAAGCCCTTCTCTATGGAAAGGTTGCTTTTAACGGTGGATAGAGCGGTCCAAGAAGTCCTGAGAAAAAGATTACCAAAAGTTGAAGAGGAGGATCTTATAGGCTCTTCAAAGCCTATGCTTGAGCTTAAAGAACTTATAGGGAAAATAGCCAAGACGAACACGAATGTGCTTATAACAGGTGAAAGCGGAACTGGCAAAGAGCTTGTGGCAAGAAAGATACATGAGCTTTCCGACAGAGGCAACGCACCTTTTATAGATATAAACTGCGCATCTCTACCAGAAGAACTCATAGAAGCGGAGCTATTCGGATACGAAAAAGGAGCTTTTACCTCTGCTTTTACAAGAAAGCAAGGTAAGTTAGAGCTTGCACACGGTGGGACTCTCTTTCTTGACGAAATAGGAGACATGAGTCTAAAAGCTCAGGCTAAACTTCTCAGAGTGCTTGAAACTAAAAAGTTCACAAGATTAGGAGGAACACAGACAGTATATTCTGAATTTAGGCTGATCTGCGCTTCCAACAAGGATCTGCGTGAGGAGATAAAGAAAGGTAACTTTAGGGAGGACCTCTACTACAGGATATCCACTGTTGTTATAAGCCTTCCACCCCTTAGAGAAAGAGGTGAGGACATAATTTTACTTGCCAACCACTTTTTGGATAAATTTTCCAGAGAGTATAAAAAACCAGCAAAGTATCTGACAGAAGAAGCAAAGGATCTATTGATGAGTTATCCGTGGAAAGGGAACGTAAGGGAGCTTAAAAACCTGATGGAAAGGCTTGTGATACTTCACACAGGCGAGGAGATAAAGGCAGAAGACATAAGAAGATTACTTGGCTTCTCACCTAAGGAGGATTATGAGACTCTCTTTAGATATAAGGACCTAAAAACTGCCAAGCAAGAATTTGAAAAACTATTTTTGAAGAGAAAACTCAAAGAATACAACTACGATCTCAAAAAAGTTTCACAGGAAATAAATATTGATCTGTCCAACCTATACAGAAAAATAAAACAGTACAACATAAATATAGATGGGGGCTAAAGCCCCCACAAAAGGCTTACTTCTTTTGTTCTTCCTTCTTTTCCTCCTTCTTCTCCTCTTTCTTTTCTTCCTTCATTTCTTCCTTCTTCACGTGCTTCTTGTGGTGCTTCTTATGATGAGCCTTCTTGTGAGGCTTTTGTTCTGCTTGAGCTGCAGGCTTTTCTTCCTTCTTCTCGCCTGCAGGAGCTTGAGCTTCTGCAGCTACAGCTGCACCTGCAAAGGCTACGGTAAGTAATGCTGCCAAGAACTTCTTCATGGCTTACCTCCTTAAAAGTATTTTGATAGGTATAATTCTATGAGTACCAAAATGAAAAATTGATGAAATTTATAGCAGGGATTTCGTTATGAGAAGAAAAAACTGATAAAGCACAGAGAACACACCTACAGCATAGTAGAGCTTTGTAGAGTTTTCAACTTTCCTTGATATAAAGAAACCTAAGGTGATGAGAATAGGAGAGAGCGCAGAATTCAGTAAGTTGAGTTTTTGGTCCCTCTTTAGCTTTTCCTTATTTCTTTCTAAGCTTATAATCTTCCCAAGACTAAGCTGATACTCCCTAAAGAATGTTAGATAGAACTTATCTCCTTCTTCTGACAGTACACTCCCTTCGGTAAATATCAGGGTGTCCTTTTGTATATGCGCGCCTTTTGCCACCACCAAGAGGTTATCTTTCTTGAAAAACACGTGATCAAGGTAATTACCGTAGCGTCCGTTCACGTGAAAAGTCATATCCTTTAGGGTAAAAAAGGTATTTTCAGGCATTGAGTAAATCATGTTTACATAATATTTGTAAGTTAAATAGCTCCTCATAAAGGAAACATCCTCTTCGTGGAGCAAAAAAGATATAAAGATTAGTGCAGTAAAAAGAGGCACACATCTTAGAAGTATCTTTAGGTAGGCAGTGTATGGGGATACTCCAAAGGACTCTACAATGTTTAGTTTTTTGGAGTCTTTTAGATCAAAAAACATCACGGAAGAAGATATAAAAAGAGACGTAGGTAAAAAGTAAAAGAGGAAGTAAGACATCCAAAGCGCCAAAAAGGGTATGGTTTCGTGTGCGGGAAGGGACAAAACCAAATTGTCTATCCTGAAAAACTGAAAGAGCATAAAAACCGAGGATAGTACCAAGCTGATGAAAATGGACAGTTTTATCAGCTTCCAAGCTAAAAGGCTCCACAGCATCAGTCTTTAAGCTTCTCTTTGAGTCTCTGCTCCTGCCCAGGCTCTCCCCTTTTGCCCGCTTTTAGGAGTTCTAAAGCCTTTTCGTAGTATTTTCTGGCTTCTTCCTTCCTTCCAAGCTTTACAAGCACATCGCCTATGTGTTCGTTAATGACTGGATCTTCTTTTTCCTTTTCGTAGGCTTTTTTTAGCCACTCGTAAGCGGTTTGATAGTTTCCTTCGTAATAAAGAGCCCACGCATAACTGTCCATGTAAGCAGGGTTTTCTTTATCTTTTGATAAAGCTTCAGATATTAGTTTTTTTGCTTCTTCTACACGTGCGGGACCATACCAAAGAAGAAGAGAGTATCCCAAATGATTCAAAAGATCTGGATCGCCTGGGTTTAACTCAAGGGCTTTTTTTAGATCCTCTTCTGCGCTTACTATCTGTCCCAACTTGTCGTGCACTATGGCTCTTAAGAAGTATCCCCTGTAATCCTTGGGATTTATGTCTATTGCAAAGTTTATATACTTGAGAGCCTCTTGTGGCTTTTCTTCTTCGCTTAAAAGGCTTCCCATAAGAAGGTTAAGCTGATAGCTTCTTGGCTCTAAAGAAAGTCCTTTTTGGAGTATCTGCTTTGCTTTTTGGTACTCCTTGCTATCTATATATATGCCTGCCAGTCTTTCTATAACTTTTGTGTTGGCAGGGTCTTTTCTGTATAAATCTTCGTATATTCTGCGCGCGCTGTCTGTTTTCTTTTGTGTCTCTAAAAGCAAGCCATAAGTGTAGGCTATATCAGGACGATCAGGGTACTTGGAGTAGAGCTGGCTGAGAATTTTTTCCGCTTGATCTTGTTTTCCATTTCTCATGAGCACTAAGGCGTACTGATAGATGTAGTTTTCTTCTGGATAGAGCTGTGCGAGTTTTTCGTATATTCCCTGAGCTTCTTCAAGCCTGTTGGTGAGCACATACAGATTGGCGAGCCTTTCAAGAGCGGTTTTGTTGTTAGGTGAGACCTTAAGTACATCTTTGTAGAGTTGTTCCGCTTTGGTGTATTCTCCACCTTCTTCGTAAATTTTACCTAAGGTGATAAATCCAGCTTCAAAGGTGGCATTTATCTTGAGGGACTTTTCTAAGTACTGTATGGCAAGCTTTTGGTTACCTTCGGATAGATATATTCTTGCAAGCATGTAATAGGGTAGTGGATTATTGGGATTTTCTTTTGCAAGCTTTTCTATGAGGGTTTTTGCTTTTTCTCTTTCACCTCTTCTTAAGTATTCGTCCGCTAAAAAAAGCATGATCTCTTTGGAATTTGGGACCAATGTGTAGCCTTCCTCAAGTACAGATAGAGCTTTGCTTGGTTCGTTCATCAAGAGATAGACACTGTAAAGGGTTATATAAGAGTCCTGATGTTTAGGATACATTGCTTTCATTCTCTTTGCGAGTTCAAGGGCTTTCTCTTTTCTTCCTAAGATGAGTTCAAGTCTAACAGTGTCTACAAAAAGACTTGGTGTGGGCGCTCTCTCTAAGGCTCTCCTGCAATAAAACTCTGCTTTTTGTGGGTTTTCCTGCTGATAGTACCTGCAAAAAAAGTAATCTGTGTAAGGATTGTAGGCAAAGGAGGGTAAAGACAAGAAAACTAACAAAAATAGGTATTTCATTGAACGCTCCTGTGTATAAGTACTGGTAGTTCTGCCTTCCTTAGGAGTTCCCAAGATGTGCTACCAAGAAGTACCCTTTGAAGTGTGGAGAGTCCTCTGTTTCCCATAACTAAGAGGTCTGTGTCTTGGTTCTCTTTTAGGTATTCAAGCAGTGCTTCTGTGGGGCTCTTTCCTTGCATAACTTTCACTTGGGCGGTAAATCCTTTTGTCTGAGCCTTTTCTTTGAGACTTTCCAAGTATTTTATCTTTTCCTCTCTGTAGCGCTCACTTATGACATCCTTTATGTTAGCTACTACAGGTAGTTCTATTGTCTCCTCTACATGAAGTATAGTTATCTGAGGTTTAAAGGGTTCAAGGAGTTTAATTGCAAACTCAAAGGCAAGATCCGCATACTTGGAAAGGTCATGGGCTATGATCACTTTCTTGAAGTTTTCCACCTCTTTTCCTTTGAGCACAAGGAGGGGCTTCTTTGTGTACCTTGCTACCTTCTCTGTAGTAGAACCTACGAGTATTTTCTCTATTAGGCTTTTCCTGTGGCTTGCCATCAGGATAAGATCAAAGGATTGCTCTTTTTCAAGTATAAGCTCCGCAGGGTCGCCTATGTCAACTAATGTCTCCGCAGAAAGGGGCTTCAGAAAGTCCGCAAGTCCAGAGAGCTTATCTTTCGCTTCCTCTTCTTTTTTCTTTTCAAGGTCAGAAAGAAGCTCAAGGTCTATAACGCTCATTCCAAAGCTTTCTGGATATGGAAGGTAAAAAATTGGTGATACCACATGAAAGAGAACTACTTTTGCAGAGTGAGCTTGAGCTAAGCTTTTTACCAACCTAAGGAGGGGATTGGTTATTTCTGTAAAGTCCACAGGCACTAAAAAGTTCATCATGTTATAAGCCCTCTAAGTTAGATTTTACAACATCTTCTATATGCGGATAAGAGTTAGGTGTGCCTGCTATCACATCTGTTCCTTTGCTTAAGCCTTTGGTGAGGGAAACTATCCCTCCTGCCTCTTTTACTATGACTATGCCTGCACACACATCCCACGGGTTTAGTTCAAACTCTACAATACCGTCAAATATACCTTCTGCGGTGAAGCACAGGTCTACTGCTGCAGCACCGGGTCTTCTCATAGCTCCCACTTTCTCAAAGAGTTCTCTGAATATCTTCCAGTATATGTTAAGGTTTCTTTTTGCCCTTGAGGGAAAGCCGTAAGCAATATAAAAACTCTTTACCTGTACCCTTTTGCTAACCTCTATTCTATTGCGGTTCTTGTAAGCACCACCGCCTTTGTATGCCCAATAGAGGGTGTCAAAGTAAGGTAGGTATATAGCCCCAACTATGGGTTCTTTTTGGTAGGTGAGTCCCACAGATACACCAAATATGGGAAAACCAGCTATGTAATTTTTAGTACCATCAAGGGGATCTATGTACCAAACATACTCGCTGTCATCTGATCCTCCCTCTTCTTCTCCTACCACATCGTGGTCTGGGAAGTTCATCTTTATGTATTTTCTTATTCTTTCCTCGGAGGTTTTATCCACAAAACTCACCACATCTTTTTCGGACTTTTCTTGAATATCTTTTTGGGTGAGCTTCCCAAAGTGTTCTTTGAGGATAAGCCCACCTATCAGAGCGGATTCCTTTGCAACCTTTAAGAAAGATTCTATCCTATCCATCTAAAACACTTCCAGCTGAGGGTTTACGGGAAGAGTCCCATACATTGCGGACTCTACCACTACATTCCTTCCATTGACCTTTACTCTCCCTTCGCATATCCACCTTACCGCCTGAGGTAGTATCCTGTGCTCGTAAGCGAGTATGCGTTCTGATAGTGTCTCCTCTGTATCATCAGGAAGCACTGGCACACAAGCCTGAACTATAACAGGACCTCTGTCCAACTCTTCTGTGACAAAGTGAACTGTACAGCCAGTTATTTTAGAACCGTACTCAAGAGCCTGTTTTTGAGCGGACTTTCCCCAAAAGGCTGGCGTGAGGGAAGGATGTATGTTTATTATTTTCATGGGAAAGGCGCTTATAAAGTGTGCGGACAGAATGCGCATAAAACCAGCCAACACTACAAGATCCACATCCCCCAAAGCCTTTATCATTTCCTCCTCAAAAGCTTCCTGGCTTGAAAAGTCTTTTCTCTTTATCACCGCATAGGGTACATTATGCCTTTTGCACCTCTCTAAGGCATAAGCTTTTTCTCTATCTGATATGACTATGCTGATGCTACAGGGTAGTTTTCCGGATTCTATGGCATCTATGAGAGCCTGAAGGTTAGAACCTCTACCCGAGACAAGCACCCCTAATTTCATACTTGAACCTTGAGCCTTTCCTCTATGTCATGTTGCATGAGAGCTTCTATTATCTCATCAAGCTTTCCTTCAAGCACTTCATTTAGTCTGTAAAGGGTAAGGTTTATCCTATGGTCTGTAACTCTACCCTGTGGAAAGTTATAAGTTCTTATTTTCTCGCTTCTCTCTCCTGTGCCTACCTGCGTTTTTCTCTCTCTGGCTATTTCCTCTTCCTTTTGTCTTTCGTAGTAATCTTTGAGCCTTGCGTAGAGTATCTTAAGAGCTTTCTGTTTGTTCTGAAACTGGGATCTTTCATCTTGACATGCCACCGTTATGCCTGTGGGTATGTGAGTTATCCGCACTGCGGTCTCTGTTGTGTTTACGTACTGCCCTCCTGCACCACTGGCTCTAAAGGTTTCTATTTTAAGGTCCTGTGGGTTTATCTCAAGCTCCGTTTCATCTACTTCAGGAAGAACCGCTACAGTTGCAGTGGATGTGTGTATCCTTCCTCCGGACTCGGTGCGAGGTATTCTTTGGACCCTGTGCACTCCACTTTCGTATTTGAGCCTTGAATAAGCACCGTGCCCCTCTACAAGCGCTATGACTTCTTTATATCCACCCAATCCCGTTTTGTTGGCACTAAGTATGGTAAATTTCCAACCTTTTTCTTCTGCGTACTTTTGGTACATGTTAAGTAGGTCCGCTACAAAGAGAGCAGCCTCTTCGCCACCTACTCCAGCCCTTATCTCTAAGATTACATTCTTTTCGTCCCTTTCATCTTTGGGTAGCATAAGTACTTTTAGCTGTCTTTCTGTTTCCTCTGCCTCTTTTTCCAATCTCTTTAGCTCTTCTTTAGCCAGCTTTTCAAACTCTTCAGATTTGAGAAGCTCTTTTGCATCCTCTATGTCCTTTTTTATCTTTTTGTAGCGTCTGTAGGTATCTATAACCTCCTTTATGTCTTTGATCTCCTTGCTTAGCTTGGCAAACTGTGATCTATCTTGCAAAACTTCTACAGACATAAGCTTGTTTTGAAGCTCTTCGTACTTCTTCTCTAAGGCTTCTAACTTTTTTTCTAACTCTGCGGGAAGCATCACTCTTCTTTTTTGCTTCCTGCAATCTCAAGATAGTAAGGTTTTATCCTCAGCTTTCCTGTGTAGAAGGGATGACACATGTTGCAGGTTTCAAGATAAACAGTTCCTCCTTTTGTAGAAAGCAGAGTAAAAGTGTTTCCACATCCACACACAAAGGTTGTGGGTTTGAGCTCCGGGTGAAGACCCTTCTTCATTGTTTTACCTCCGTAAACACTTTATTATACAACAGCTTTCTGAGCCTTTCAACAGCCATGTCTATAGCTTCTACTTTAGTTCCTCCTCCCTGAGCCAAGTCTTCCCTTCCACCACCTCCACCACCCAATATAGCACCAACATCTTTTATCATCTCCTTTGCGGACAGCTCTTTAGTGAGATTTTTGGAGATGGCAATTAATGTGGAGAGCTTATCTCCCTTTTTGCTCACTAAAAAGATCACACAGCTTCCACAGGAGTTTCTAAGGAGATCCGCAGAATTCCTCAGTTCCTCTGCATCCACATCTTCAAGAATAGCCCAGTAAAACTTTATGCCGTTTATGTCCTCTTCTTTTAGCTCCTTTCTTAGTTTTTCTCTCATAAGAGCTTCTTTGAGCTTAAGCAGTTCTTTTTCCTTTTCCTTTATCTGTTTTTGTAGTCTTTCTATAGCATCGGGAAGTTCCTCCTGCCTTACTCCCAGGCTGGCACTTAGATTTTCTAGTAGTTTGTGTTCCTCAAAGGCATGCTCTACCGCCCATCTTCCCGTTTTTGCCACTATCCTCCTTACACCCGCACCCACAGAAGATTCAGATATAATCTTGAAGTATCCTATGTCTCCCGTTCTGTTTACGTGAGTGCCTCCACACAGCTCTTTGGAAACATCACCCACCGTTATCACCCTTACCCTATCACCGTACTTTTCCTCAAAGATGGCTATAGCTCCTTCCTTTATGGCTCTTTCGTAATCCATCTCTTCTACATTCACTGGGTAGTTTTTTCTTATGTGTTCATTGACTTTCTCCTCTATGACAGAAAGCTGTTCCCAGCTTAGCGCTTCGTAGTGAGTAAAGTCAAAGCGCAGATACTGATCGCTCACTAAAGATCCAGCCTGACGCACATGCTCCCCAATGGTTTGTCTGAGTACCGCATGAAGAAGGTGCGTAGCGGTATGATTCCTTCTTATATCTTCCCTTCTCTCCACATCTATACTGGCATAAACTTGGTCTGAGACCCTTATACTCCCTTTTATTACCTTTCCTATGTGTAGGATTATTCCCTCAACGGGTGATTGGGTATCATCTACCACAAAGTAAGAGCTCTCTCCCTTTATAAAGCCCCTGTCACCCACCTGTCCGCCTCTCTCCGCATAAAAGGGAGTTTCCGCAAGAAGTATCTCTCCTTGCTCACCCTCTTTTAGCTCAGATACAAGCTCGTCTCCTTTGATGATGGCTAAGACTTTGGTAGTAGTAGAGTACTCATGATAACCTACAAACTTAGAGACTTTCCCAAGGTCCTTGAGATGTTGATAGATGGGTTTTACCTCTTTGAAGGATATTTTGAAGTGTTTTCTTGCCCTTTCTCTTTGGTTTTCCATTTCCTTCTTGAAGCCTTCCATATCCACAGAAAGACCCCTCTCCCTTGCCATATCCTCAAGCATATCTAAAGGAAAACCATAGGTGTCATAAAGGGAGAACACCTCAGAGCCACTCAAAAAGCCCCTTTGCACAGCCTTTTGCATCATCTCTTCTACTACTGGCATGACATTTTTGAGGGTGTTTATAAACCTCTCCTCTTCTGCTTTTACAATGCTTTTTACATAACTGACGCTCTGCTCAAGCTCTGGGTATGCTTTTTTCATAATTTTTACCACCAAATCAACGCCTTTGTACATAAAGGGTTCTTGTATGCCAAGCTTGTAGCCATACCTTAGAGCTCTCCTTAGAATTCTTCTAATCACATACCCTCTTCCCACATTAGATGGTAGAACACCATCAGATATGGCAAAGGTAACCGCCCTTAGGTGATCCGCTATGACTCTTAGAGCAACATCTGTCTCAAAGTTCTCACCGTAAGCTTTTGAGGAGAGCTCTTCTCCAAAAGCTATAAGAGGCCTTATGATGTCTATCTCGTAGTTGGTTTTAGTGCCTTGTAGTACGCTGGCTATACGCTCAAGTCCCATTCCTGTGTCTATGTTAGGCTTGGGAAGGGGTGTTAGGTTTCCCTTTTCGTCTCTGTTGTATTGCATAAAAACCAAGTTCCATATTTCCAAGTACCTTTCTCCACCTTCGCCCTCGCCTCTGTCATAGTGTATCTCCGAAGAGGGACCACATGGTCCCGTTTCTCCCATCTGCCAAAAGTTGTCCTCTTCACCCATCTTCCACACGCGATCTTCTGGCAGACCTATGTGATCTGTCCATATTCTATATGCCTCTTCGTCATCTTTGAACACGCTCACATAGAGCCTCTCCTTTGGAAGTTTAAGATGTTCTGTCACAAACTCCCAAGCATACTCTATGGCAGTTTTCTTAAAGTAGTCTCCAAAAGAAAAGTTGCCCAGCATCTCAAAGAAGGTGTGGTGTCTGGATGTGTAGCCCACGCTCTCAAGGTCGTTGTGCTTTCCAGAAACGCGCAAACACTTCTGACAAGACACCGCCCTTGTGTAGGGTCTTTTTTCTATGCCCAAAAAGACGTTTTTGAAAGGTACCATACCTGCATTTACAAATAGTAGCGTAGGGTCAGATTCAGGTATTAACGAGGCGCTTCTTACCCTTGTGTGTCCTTTCTTTTCAAAGAAGCTCAAAAAAAGTTCCCTTATCTCGTCAGTAGAAAACATGGCTACAAATTATAAGTATAAAATATTCTCACATGGCAAAGTTCATCTTCGTCACTGGTGGGGTGCTTTCTACCCTCGGAAAAGGTGTAACATCAGCATCTATAGGCTCCCTTCTTGAAGAGCTGGGATACACCATCACCTTCCAAAAACTTGACCCTTACCTAAATGTGGATCCCGGAACTATGAGTCCGTACCAGCATGGAGAGGTGTATGTGACAGAAGATGGTGCGGAAACGGATCTGGACCTTGGTCATTACGAAAGATTCACAAGCTCCCGCATGAGCAGGAAAAACAACATAACCGCAGGAAAGGTTTACTTTAATGTTTTGGAGAGGGAGCGAAAGGGTGAATACCTTGGTGCCACTGTGCAGGTTATACCTCACATAACCGATGAGATAAAAAACTTTATAAGGTCCATAGAGAAGGACAGCGATATAGCTATAGTGGAGGTGGGTGGCACTGTAGGAGATATAGAGAGCCTTCCCTTCTTAGAAGCCATAAGGCAGTTGTCTTTAGAATCAAAGAGAGAGGATATATTTTTTATCCATGTCACTTACGTGCCTTACATAAAGAGTGCAGGTGAGCTAAAGACCAAGCCTACGCAACATTCTGTAAAAGAGCTAAGAGCCATAGGCATACAGCCAGACATGATAGTCTGTAGGTCTGAGATGGATCTTCCCAAAAGCATAAAGGAAAAAATATCTCTGTTCACCAATGTGAAGGAGGAGTCCGTTATCTCTGCGCCCGATGTGGAGTACATATACGAAGTGCCAATAATACTAAAAAGACAAGGCGTAGATAGGATAATAGCGGAGCATTTTGGACTGTCTTACAAAGAGATGCCCACAAGGTGGGAGATCATAATGGAGAAGATAAGAAGCGCTCAGAGGGAGGTAAAGATAGGGGTTGTAGGTAAATACATGTCTTTGAAGGATTCCTACAAGAGCATACACGAAGCGCTCTTACATGGTGGTATAGCAAACGGTGTGAGGGTGAATATACATTGGATAAACTCAGAGGACCTAAAGGAAGAGATGCTGAAAAATTTGGACGGTATTCTTGTGCCCGGTGGGTTTGGAGAGAGGGGTACAGAGGGTAAGATAAGGGCTTTAAAATATGGCAGGGAAAAGGGTGTGCCTACCTTTGGTATATGCTTAGGTATGCAACTCATGTGTGTGGAGTTTGCAAGGAACGTCTTGGGAATGGAAAAAGCCAACTCTACAGAGTTTGATCCAAACACACCTTACCCAGTTATAGACCTTATGGAGCATCAAAGGACTATAGATCGTCTTGGTGGAACCATGAGGCTGGGGTCTTATCCTTGCGTGCTTGTAGAGGGAAGCAAAGCAAGAAGCATATACGGTAAAGAAGTAGTTTACGAAAGACACAGGCACAGATACGAATTTAATAACGCTTACAGGGATATTTACCAAAAGGCTGGCATAGTTTTCTCGGGACTCTCTCCCGATGGAAAGCTGGTGGAAATTATTGAACTCAAAGACCACCCTTGGTATATAGGCTGTCAGTTTCATCCTGAATTCAAAAGCAAGCCCTTTGAGCCTCACCCCCTCTTTGTGTCTTTTATAAGAGCGTGTATTAATTTTTCACAAGGTCAATAATGGCAACATCTGGTGGAGAAAAGAGCCTCATGGGAGGTCCGCCTGTGCCTACGCCCTTGCTCACAAAGATGTAAGAACTCCCTAAGCGCACAAGTCCTCTGTCTGTGATAAAGAGCCTTTTGAGGAAGATATCTCCTATAGGTTTATATACTCCTCCGTGGGTGTGTCCCGAAAGCATAAGATGAAACATTCCCACAGACATGGGATTTAGTTTTGGTTTATGTTTCAAAAGCAGTATAAACTTTCCTTTCTGTGCCTTTTGCAAAAGCTTGTACTCATCAATCTCTCCTTGGCACACATTGAAAAACCTACAGTCATCATCATCTACTCCAACCACTAAAATGGGTCCCAAGTCTCTTATCTCGCCCCTTAGCAGTGTAAAGCCTGCCCTTTTTGTAAAGTCTATTGCCTGATCAATGCCTCGGTAATACTCATGGTTTCCAAGCACAGCAAACTTTCCCAAAGGTGCGGACATACTCGCAAGCATATTGGCAAGCCCATCTTTTCTTCTCATATTTCCATCAACAAGATCGCCTGTAGAAACTATGATATCTGGCTTTTCCCTTTCCCAGATTTCTCTTATGAGTTCTATCTTGTCCTTTCCCATAACAGGACCAAGGTGCACATCTGATATGTGCATTATTCTTAGCTTACTTACAGGCAGTTTATCCGTTGGTATCCTTATCCTTATGACCTCTAACCTTAGGGTCTCATAGTAGCTGTATGCGGACAGGCACAAGCTTAAAAACA
>JAGDVY010000040.1:44078-51441 GCA_023255875.1 Hydrogenobacter sp.
CACCACATAGAGGATAAAACCCATCCAAAGAAGGCTAAAAAGAGCGGTCCAATAAGTGAAAGTGCCGTTTTCCTTTACATCTAACCATCTCCACACCACAGGAGATAGCACCATAACACAAAAAAGGATCAGAAAAGCTATGCTTTTTTGTTTGGAAAAGTTGGGTTTTATTAATCTAAAAAACACATAAAGATGCATAAAGGAGTATATGCTAAAGAAGGCTATTAAGAACCACTTCATAACTCTATCTTATATCCAAAACCCCTTACAGTTTTTATGGCTTGTCCCTCTTTTCCGAGCTTTTCCCTAAGATTTTTTACATGAACATCTATGGTTCTGTCGTACACATCCTTTTGAAGCACCACCTCTATAAGGTACTCCCTGCTTACAGGCCTTGCGTAGTTTTCAAGAAGACACTCAAGTATTTTAAACTCTGTAGGGGTAAGAGGTATTCTTTCTTTTCCTCTTCTTACCTCGCGCCTTTGGGTATCTATCTCAAGTTCTCCAAGTTTAAAAACTCCTTCTTTCTTTATCTTGCCTGTCCTTTTGAGCACCGCTTTTACTCTTGCCATGAGCTCTTTAATAGAAAAGGGTTTGGTTATGTAGTCATCTGCTCCAAGGGAAAAACCTCTTAGTTTATCTTCTTCCGCATCTTTTACCGTTATGAATATTATGGGCAGTTCTTTCATGTCTGGTCTTGATTTTAGTATGCTTGCAATCCTAAAGCCATCGTAGTCTGGTACCATCACATCAAGAAGTATGAGGTCTGGGGTTTCTTCCTGAAGAGCTTTTAAAAGGTCCGTTCCTCTATAAAAGGCTTTTACCGAATAGTTCTCTTTCCTTAAGTTGTAGCTAATTATCTCCGATAGGTCTTTGTCATCTTCAAGTATGAAGACTTTGACCTCATTCATAGTTCTGGCTTTATCTTTATCACCACTTCGTCAGGGTTTATAACCTCACCTACAGAAACGAGGATCTCTTCTACTGTGCCATCTATTGGGCTATGTATCTCATTCTCCATTTTCATGGCTTCTACAACAAAGAGCACATCGCCCTCTTTTACCTTTTGTCCTTTGCTAACCTTTATGTTTACCACCTTGCCTGATATGGGGGAGGTAATGTCTCCTATACCTACAGGCTTTGGTCTTTTGGGTTTTACCTCTCCTCCCTGTGGTAGATCGCCGTATGCCATGCCTACGCTTTCTATTTCTCTTATGGGTTTTACAACTACTTCTTCAAGCTGTCCGTCAAGCCTTATAAAGAAGGTTCTGCCTTCTGGTGTGGGTTCTCCTCTGCCTGCTATCTGCACATGATACTGCTCACCATGGACCGTTATCATAAATTCCACTGGTATAGATTCTTTTTTCTCTTCCTTTATATCTTCTTCTATTTGGGGTGGCAGTGCTTCTCCCCTTTCAAACTTTTCTCTCCACTCAAAGAACTCCTTCGCAACCAAAGGAAAGAGAGCGTAAGAGAGGATATCTTCTTCGTTTCTGGCACCTGCTTTTATGGCTTCTTCTCTGATCTTGTCCAATTCGGGTTCCAAAAGGTCTGCTGGTCTTATGTGATAAAGGGTCTCCTCGTCCCCTAAGATTTTCTTTATTATCTCCTCCTTTATGGGTGCTGGTGGCTTGCCATAAAGACCTTTCACATAGTCCTTGGTCTCTTTGGTGACCACTTTGTATCTCTCTCCATGAAGCACATTCAAAAAGGCTTGAGAGCCCACTATTTGACTTGTTGGTGTAACCAAAGGCGGATATCCTAAATCTTCTCTTACCCTCTTTACTTCTTCTAAAACTTCGCTGAGCTTGTCTTCCATGCCCTGTTCTTTAAGTTGGCTTATAAAGTTGGTGATCATGCCTCCAGGAACTTGATGGGAAAGTACGCCCACATCTGGATACGGTGGTAAAACATCGTATTTGGCATACTTTTTGCGCACCTCTCTAAACATATCACCCGCTTTTTGGTAGAGCTTTTCATCTACGCTTACTCTATAGCCAAACTCCTTTAGCACATATATCATGGTTTCTCCTGGTGGGTGAGCAGTCTGACCGGACAGACTGTAAAAAACTGTGTCTATCATATCCGCTCCTGCTTCTATGCCCTTGAGCTGTGCCATTTCCGCTAAATCTGCTGTAGTTTGTGTATGCAGGTGTATGGGATAATTGGGGAATTCGGATTTAAGAGCACTCACAAGGTCATAAGCCATCTTGGGAGATAGCAATCCTGCCTGGTCTTTTATGGATATAATGTCAATGCCCATATCTACAAGCTGTCTTGCTATACCTAAGTAATACTCCACTGTATGCACGGGACTTATGGTGTAAGAGAGCACTCCTTTTACTGTGGCGGAGAGTTTCTTTGCCACTTGAATGGCTGTTTTCATATTTCTAACATCGTTAAGAGCGTCAAATATTCTAAAGACCTCTATACCATTGTCATAAGCCTTTTTCACAAAAGCTTCCACCACATCATCGGGATAGTGTCTGTAGCCTACTATGTTTTGTCCTCTTAGGAGCATTTCTAACTTGGTGTTCTTTGCTACGTCTTTGAACTTTCTGAGCCTTTCCCACGGATCTTCCTTTAGGTATCTGAGACACACATCAAAGGTGGCACCTCCCCAAACCTCCAAAGACCAAAAACCACACTTATCAAGAACCTCAATAATAGGTAGCATGTCCTCAGTTCTTACGCGTGTGGCTAAGATGCACTGTATGCCATCTCTCAAAGAAACGTCCGTTATGAGTATTTCTCGCATAGAAGAATTATAACTTAGGAAGGAGCTTATAGTGTTCATATATGTGTTCCCAAAGATAGGATACTCTCAGAAGGGTAGTTTCGTCAAAGGGTTTTCCTATAAGCTGTCCTCCTACTGGTAGTCCCTCTGACATGCCTATGGGTATGGATATGGCAGGCAGTCCCGCAAGGTTTGCTGGAACGGTAAATATGTCAGAAAGATACATCTGTATGGGGTCTGATGTTTTTTCACCAAACTTGAAGGCAACTGTGGGCGTGGTGGGACATGCTATAATATCCACTCTCTTAAAGGCTTCCTCAAAGTCCTTCTTTATTAGAGTTCTCACTTTCATAGCCTTCAGGTAATACGCATCGTAATATCCACTGGATAGGGCAAAGGTACCTATCATTATCCTTCTCTTTACTTCCTGTCCAAAACCTTCATCTCTTGTTTTTGCGTACATCTCAAAGAGGTCTAAGTAATTCTTGGTTCTATAGCCGTATCTAACACCATCATACCTTGCCAAGTTGGAAGAGGCTTCTGAGGGTGCTATCACATAGTAGGCAGGTATGGAGTATTTGACATGAGGCAAAGAGACCTCCTCTATAGAAAATCCATTTTTCTCCATCTGTCTGAGAAACTCTTCAAAAAGCTCTTTTACTTCCTTTTGCATCTCAAACTCAAAGAACTCTTTGGGCACACCTATTCTTAGTCCTTTTATCTCTTTCTTTGCTTCTTGGGAAAACTGGGGCACGGGCACATCAGCGCTCGTGGAGTCCCTTTCATCTCTGCCAGAGATCACCTCAAGAAGAAGGGCGGTATCTAAGGTTCTTCTTCCGAAAGGTCCTATCTGGTCAAGGGAAGATGCAAAGGCAACAAGTCCGTAGCGCGATACCCTTCCATAAGTGGGTTTTAGACCTATAACACCGCAGAAGGAGGCAGGCTGGCGTATGGAACCTCCCGTGTCAGAACCCAAAGCTAAAGGAGCGGAAAGTACACAGGTAGCCACCGCAGAACCTCCAGAAGAACCACCTGGCACCCTCTGAAGGTCCCAAGGGTTTTTGGTGGGAAAGAAGGCGGAGTACTCGGTGGAAGAACCCATAGCAAACTCGTCCATATTAGTCTTTCCTACTATTAGAGCACCCGCAGACTCTAACTTTTCAACCACCGTAGCAGAATACGGAGATACAAAGTTCTCAAGCATCTTTGAGGCGCATGTGGTTTTAAATCCTTTCACATTTATGTTATCCTTTATTGCCACAGGTATGCCAAATAGAGGCTTGTCTTCCACCTTTTGATCCATAGCTTTGGCACGTTCAAGAGCCTGTTCGTAAAGGGGAGTTATGAAGGCTTTTACCTTATCCTCTGTAGAGTAGAACCTTTCTGCAAAGCTCTCAACGACTTCTGAAACTTTAACTTCCTTTTTTAGTATCAGTTCTCTTAGTTCAAAAACGGACAACTTCCAAAGCATGCTAAACATTATAACGGGTTTGTGGTATAATCACTTTTCCTGTAAAGGAGGTAAAAAAATGAGCAATCTTCTGCGTGAAGTGGAAAACATATACCAGCCTAAAAAAGATTACCCTCCCTTTAAAGTAGGCGATACCATAAGAGTTCATTACAAGATAGTGGAAGGAGATAAGGAACGCATACAGCCCTTTGAAGGAGTGGTTATAAGAATAAGAGGAAGCGGTATAAACAAAACCTTCACTGTGCGCAGAGAGTCCTACGGTGTGGGTATTGAAAGGATATTTCCCTTTGCCAGTCCCAACATAGAAAAGATAGAGATAGTAAAGTACGGAAAGGTAAGAAGGGCAAAGCTATACTTCTTGCGCAAGTATAGGGGTAAGGAGGCATTGGGTAAAATTAAAGAGATAAAACCTTGGGAAAAGAAGAAGTGATAGAGTACGAACTTTCCTTCTGGGAAAAGAATCTCATAGTTGCGGGTGTAGATGAGGCAGGGCGTGGACCCCTTGCGGGTCCGGTGGTAGCGGTGGCGGTCATACTCCCTCCCTTTACAGAACCCTTTATAGACAGAGACTCCAAAAAAATGTCTCCAAAAGAAAGAGAAAGCGCTTATGAGCTTATAAAGGCAAAGGCGCTTGCAATAGGAACAGCGGTAGTGGACAGTGTGGTAATAGACAGGATAAATATTTTGCAGGCTACAAAGCTTGCTATGAAAAGGGCTTTAGAAGACCTCAAACATCCTTTTGATGTGGTTATTACGGATCATGTGAAGTTAGAGGGTTATAACTGTGTTCCTCTTGTAAAGGGGGATGAGAAAAGTCTTAGTTGCGCTTGCGCTTCCATAGTAGCAAAGGTCCTAAGAGACAAAATCATGGAACATTACCATAGAGTGTTTCCTGAATACGACTTTGGAAGACACAAAGGCTATCCTACAAAAAGACACATGGAGCTACTAAAAAAATACGGCATTACAGATATACACAGAAAAAGTTTCAAGGTAAAGTAGGATATGGAAACCTTTGTCCTTGATACGAGCGTTTTTACAAACCCTGATGTTTATACTCAGTTTGAAGCGGATCAGCTGGGAGCCATAGAAAACTTTATTTCCCTTGCATACCACACAAACGCTAACTTCTATATGCCTACTTCTGTGTATTACGAATTTACAAAGATGGTAGATTTGGGAGAGTTAGCTCCAAGATTTGAGCTGGTCGTTAGAATAAGGTCTCCCAGAAAGTGGGGTCTTATGGTGCCTGCGGAGTTTCTCTACGAGTTTATAGAAGAAGTAAGGCAGAGGATAAACAAGGGACTAAGGATAGCGGAAGAACATACCAAAGAAGCGGGAAAGCTCACAGAAGAACAGGTAGGAAGAATAATAAATAAGCTCAGGGAAAAGTACAGAGAAGCTCTCAGAGCGGGCATAATAGATAGTAAGGAGGATGTGGATGTGCTTTTGCTGTCTTACGAACTTGATGCCATACTGGTCTCTGGCGATGAAGGTCTAAGAAAGTGGGCGGACAGGGTGGGCATAAAGCTCATAGACCCAAAAAATCTCAGGTACATCATGGAGAACCTTGCCAAAGTAAGATGAAAATACTCAAAGCTCAAGAGATGTCTCAAGTGGACCTAAAAGCCACAAGGGATATAGGTATTCCATCTTTTCTGCTCATGGAAAACGCAGGTTTGAGGGTACTGCAGGTCATAAAAAAAGAGTTTCCTAATGCGAAAAAGATTCTCTTTTTTATAGGAAAGGGAAACAACGGAGGAGATGGACTTGTAGCGGTTAGACATCTTTACTTGAGTGGCTACAAGGTGGATTACTTTTTGGTGCATGGGGAGGAACTAAAAGGTGATGCTCTTTTGAACCTCAGCATACTCAAAAACTTGGGCTGTTATCCCCTTACAGAAAAACCACATAAAGATTATGACCTTATAGTGGATGCCATCTTTGGCACAGGCTTTAAACCTCCCATCAAGGGTCATGTAGTGGAATGGATAAACTTTATAAATACCTCTCAGATACCCGTGTTGTCCGTTGATATTCCTTCTGGGCTTTCTGCGGATAGCTCTTATGTGTATGAACCTAGCGTGAAGGCAGACATTACTGTAACTTTTGAGTTTCCAAAGGTGTGCCACATTTTACATCCATCTGCCAAAAGGTGTGGAAAGATATATGTAGCCTCTATAGGCTTGCCCAAGTTCTTGGCAGAGGAGGTCAAAAGGGAAGTTTTAGAAAAGGTAAGGGTTTTCAAAAGAGAGCCTGATGTGCATAAAGGAAAGATGGGACATGTGCTTTTGGTGGGCTCAAGCGTAGGGAAAACGGGGGCTCTGATTATGTCTGCCAAGTCTGCCACAAGAACGGGTTCAGGACTTGTCAGCGTGGGTGTTCCAAGGGGCTTAAACCAGGTTTTTGAGATAGCTCTAACGGAAGAGATGAGCATACCTCTTGAGGGGGAGGACAGACTAAGTGAAAAAAGTGCGGACATGATTATACAGATGCAGGATAGTTTTTCAGCAATAGGTGTGGGCATGGGTATGGGAACTTACCAAGAAGGAGAAACTATAGTGAAAAAACTCATAAAGCATATTAAAAAGCCTTTACTTTTGGACGCAGATGCCATAAACAACTTGGCTAACACTAAAGACCTGAACATCCTAAAGGAGAGAGAGTATCCCACAGTGCTTACTCCACATGTGGGTGAGTTTGCAAGGCTGAGCGGATACGAAAAGGACTTTATAGTGCATAACCTCATAGATACTGCTCAGGAGTTTTCCCAAAAGTGGAACTGCTTTCTTGTTCTTAAGTCTTCAAGAACTGTTATTTCTACGCCAGATGGTTATGCCTTTGTGTCTTTGAGGGGAAGTCCAGCAATGGCAAAAGGTGGGAGTGGAGATGTGTTATCAGGCATCCTTACTTCCCTTATGGGCAGAGGTATTCCCCTTTTGGACGCACTAAAGTTAGGAGTTTTCTTGCACGGGCTTGCAGGCGAGATAGCAGAGAGGAAAAGGCACACAGAAAGCGTAAAGGCTCTTGATATAGTAGAAGAAATCCCATCCGCTTATAATCAGATAGAAAATGAAAGCTATCCTCCTGTCCTTCATTATCTTTCTTAGTGGTTGTGGGTTCATTAAGATAGAGTTAAGGGACATAACACCAAA
>JAGDVY010000040.1:51541-134478 GCA_023255875.1 Hydrogenobacter sp.
TCTTTCTTAGTGGTTGTGGGTTCATTAAGATAGAGTTAAGGGACATAACACCAAAAGAGAAAACACAAAAAGAGACAAGAAAAAAGGAAGAACCACAAATAAAAGTTCCCATCACTGTCCCTATGCCTGTAAGGGGCACGCCAGTAAAGCTTCAAAAGGGATACTTTATAAAAACCTCTTGCGATGAGTTCTTCAGGTCTGTTGATAACGGAAAGGTCATTTATGCAGGTGATGACATTAAAAGCTATAGGTGGCTTCTTATGGTAGATACAGGTAGGTATATAGCAGTTTACGGAAAAGCTCAAAAGCTTCTTGTGAAAAAAGGAGAAAGCGTAAAAAAGGGACAAGCTTTGGGTAAGGTAGGACAGCACGGTAATGCATGCGGTATAACCTTTGAAATAAGAGATACGGAAGGAGAGCCTGTTAGTTTTGAGTTTGAGAGATAAAGCTCTTTACAAACTCTATGGCTTCCTCTCTTGTTTTCACTACACCACTGAGCTGTGCCTCTTCTAAAGCTCTTTTTATCTCACCTATTTGGGGTCCTTCTGGAATCCCAAAGATATCCATGATCTCTCTGCCACTTAGAAGGGGCTTTATGGGTATCTTTTCGTACTTTTCCTTTCTGTATGTCTCAAGGTCTTTTATGGTATTCAAAAGGTCTTGCATTTCCTGAGGGCTATCACCACTTGCCATGGCATCCGCTATAGCGTGAAGGAAAAGATGCACCGCAAAATCTCCACAGTCCTTCCAGAACTTTGCTCTTCCTCTGTCGGTGAGCTGTCCCTTTATGAGGGATTCTCTCAAATAGAAGGGTCTTAGGTGATGCTCCACTATTTTGGCTATAAATTCTGTTGCGCTATCGCTCCACTTTAATCTTTTGCCTATCTCTTTGACTATCTGAGCTCCCAATTTGTCGTGGTTGTAGAAGGTAACCTTTCCATCTTTTACCTCAAAGGTGTGAGGTTTTGCTATATCATGAAACAGGGCGGAAAGCTTTAGAAGTTCAATGTCGGAAAACTCACCATGCACCTGCATAGTTCCAAGATTTTCAAGTAGCTCTGCGCTTACATACTTTTCTTTTTCCTGTAGCACCTTCTCTAAGCTTTCCAGCACCTTTAGGGTGTGTTCATCAAGGGGGTAAATGTGATGCTCTCCCTGATCCTTTATCTCTCTTAGCCTTGCCACTTCGGGGAATATAACCTCTAAAACTCCGTACTCGTAAAGGTCCCTTATTACCTTTGCGCTCCTTTGGTGTTTGAGGGTTTTGAAAAGCTCAAGGGTGATCCTCTCTGGTGGTGCTTTTTTCAGTATGTGTCCCTTCTTTTTTACAAAGTGGTAAAAATCCTCCGTTAGCTCAAGGTTTTTCTCTACCGCAAGCCTAAAACCTCTTAGTATTCTAACGGGGTCCTCCTCCAAGTTCTTTAAGGATATGGGTCTTAGCTTTCCTTCCTGAAGGTCCTCCATGCCCTTTGCGGGATCGTAGATGATGGTTTGCTTTGCTCCAATGCTTAGCACATCATCTATGCTTACTGCCATGGCGTTTGCTGTAAAGTCTCTTGAGAGCAAGTCTTCTATGAGAGCCTTCTCTATATCTTTGCCTTTTATTTGAGCAAAATCAAAGCGGTATTTATAAGGAGGTATTTTTAGTATTACTGTGGCAATGGTAGGTCTTTTTATCAAAAAACCTTTCTTTTCAAACTCAAAGTAAGTACCACCTATAAGATTAGCGAGGTCTTTGGCTACTTTGGTAGGATCGCATGTCACAAGCAGATCCACATCAATGTTATAACCTACGGGCTCACCCAAAACTCTGTCTCTTACCCATCCACCCACAATAAAACAGAGTTCATCCCTTGGAAGGACCTTGGCTATATCATCAAAGTAAGACATATAAAAGTTAAGCCCGTGAGCGGTGTGCTTTATGCCTTTTTCAAATACCACTTCCTGCATGAGATATAAAATATAAATTTTTGGCATGAAATTAGAAGATTTTGATTATGAACTACCACAAGAACTTATAGCTAAGTATCCTCTTAAAGAGAGACACAACGCAAGGCTTATGGTGCTAAACAGAAAGGACAAAAGCATAAAACACGACGTATTTTGGAACTTACCCCTCTACTTGGAAGAAGGAGACCTCCTTGTGTTTAACAACACAAAGGTATTACCTGCAAGGCTCTACGGAGAAAAACCAACAGGTGGGAAGGTGGAGGTGCTTCTTACGGACTTTGTGGAGAATAACCTTTGGGAAGCGTTAGTGGGTGGGAAAAACATAAAAGAAGGGCTTACTGTGCGCATAGCAGATGACTTTGAGGTCAAGATCCTAAAGCATATAAGCGAAGGGAAGTTCCTTGTGGAGCTTTGTGCAAACGATCCTGTGCAGGCACTATACAAGTATGGGCATATACCCATACCACCTTATCTGGGAAGGGAAGAGGAGGAAATAGACAGGGTGTATTACCAGACAGTGTTTGCTCAAAAAGAAGGTTCTGTTGCAGCACCTACCGCTTCCCTTCACTTCTCAGAAGAGCTTCTTAAAAGACTTGATGAATTTGGCATAAGAAAAGCCTTTATAACTTTGCATGTCTCTTATGGCACTTTCAAACCCATAAAAGTCAGTGATATAAGAGAGCACAAAGTAGATGCGGAGTATGCAGAAGTGCCAGAAGAAACGGTGGAGCTCATAAAACAGGTAAAAGAGGAAGGCAAAAGGGTGGTTGCGGTAGGCACAACGGTGGTAAGAGCCTTAGAGACCAAGCCTTACTGTGCCTTTCGTGGAAAAACAGACCTTTACATATACCCTGGGTATGAGTTTAAGGTGGTGTCCGCCATGATAACTAACTTCCACCTGCCAAGGTCTTCTTTGCTCGTGCTTGTTTCTGCTTTTGCAGGCAGGGAGTTTGTGCTTGAAGCTTACAAAATAGCGGTCAAAGAAAGATACAGGTTCTACAGCTACGGAGATGGTATGCTCATACTCTGATCAATCGTACTTTTCCTTCTTTATCCTTTCCTTATCCACATCTAAGTCCAAAAGCATGGAGGTTCTTCTCTAACATGTGATTATACTATAATAGCTCTTATGTACTTTCAAGATATAATAATGCACCTTCATAAGTTTTGGGCAGATAAGGGATGTGCCATATGGCAACCTTATGACATAGAAACGGGAGCAGGAACTATGAATCCTGCCACTTTCTTGAAGGTCTTGGGTCCAAAAAGCTGGTATGTGGCTTATGTGGAACCCTCAAGAAGACCAAAGGATGGGCGATACGGTGATAACCCTAACAGGCTTCAGCACTACTTTCAATTTCAGGTGATCCTAAAGCCTGCTCCTGAGGATCCACAGGAACTATACTTGGAAAGCCTAAAAGTCTTGGGCATAGATCCATCAGAACACGACATAAGGTTTGTGGAAGATGATTGGGAGTCTCCTACCTTGGGCGCTTGGGGTCTTGGTTGGGAAGTGTGGCTTGATGGAATGGAGATCACCCAATTCACCTACTTCCAGCAGGCAGGGGGGCTTGATCTTGAGGAGATATCTGTGGAGATCACTTACGGACTTGAAAGAATAGCCATGTACTTGCAAGATGTGGATAGTGTTTTTGACATAAAGTGGAACCAGTGGCTAACTTACGGTGAGGTTTTCAAAAAGGCAGAGTACGAGTGGAGTCTATACAACTTTGAAAAGTCTGATCCTGACACCCTTTTTAAACTTTACCACATATACGAGGAAGAAGTCAAAAGACTACTATCAGAAAAGCTTGTGCTTCCTGCCTACGATTACCTGCTTAAGTGCTCCCACACCTTTAACCTGCTTGATGCAAGGGGAGTCATCTCTGTTCAGGAGAGGGCAAGGTACATAAGAAGGATGAATAACCTTGCCAGAGAGATAGCAAAGCTCTATCTTGAGAATTACGCATGCTGATAATAGCAGGTCCCTGTGTGATAGAGAACGAAAGGGTAGTTTTTCAGGTAGCTGAAGAGTTAAAACGTCTCTCTGAACTTTACCCTGAGTTTTCCTTTGTATTTAAGTCCTCTTTTGACAAGGCAAACAGGTCATCCATCAAGTCCTACAGAGGTCCGGGGCTTGAGAAGGGTCTAAAAATACTCCAAAGGGTAAAAGAAGAGTTGGGGCTTAAGATAACCACAGATGTGCATGAGACTTGGCAGGTTCAGCCCGTTGCAGAGGTGGTGGATATCATACAGATACCTGCGTTCCTAAGCAGGCAGACGGACCTTTTGGTAAAATCCGCACAGACAGGTAAGCCTGTGAATGTAAAGAAGGGACAGTTTTTAGCACCATGGGATGCCAAAAACATAGTGGAAAAGCTCAAATATGCGGGAGCTGTAGATTACTACATAACTGAAAGGGGCACTTCTTTTGGCTACAACAACTTGGTGGTGGATTTTAGAAGTTTGGTTATCATGTCAGAATTTACCAAGGTGATCTTTGATGCCACCCACAGCGTACAGCTCCCAGGTGGTGCTGGTGATAGGTCCTCTGGTCAAAGGGAGTTTGTAATTCCTTTGATACGCGCTGCTGTTGCGGTGGGATGCGATGGCATCTTTATGGAAACTCACCCAGATCCAGATAACGCCCTTTCTGATGGTCCCAACATGCTACCTTTGAGTGCTCTACAGACGGTGTTGGAAACCATTCAACGGATACGAAGCGCGGTATCCTCATCGGCAACAGGATAAATACCACTAAAACACGCATCACAAAACTCACTGGGATCTTTAACACAGCTTTTCAAACCTTCCAAAGAAAGGTACTTTAAGGAGTCTGCACCTACAAACCTTTGTAGTTCTTCTATGGTAAATCTGTTGGCTATGAGCTCCTCTTTTGTGGGTGTATCAATACCATAATAGCAGGGACCTATGACGGGGGGAGAAGCTATCCTGAGATGTACCTCTTTGGCACCTGCGCGCCTTAGCATGCTAACTATCTTTTTTGAGGTGGTGCCTCTCACCAAAGAGTCATCTATGACTATGACCCTTTTGCCTTCCAGCACCGCTCTGTTGGGATTTAGCTTCATAAGAACCTTTATGTCTCTTAGCTCCTGTGTGGGCTCTATAAAGCTTCTTCCCACATAGTGGTTTCTTATAATACCCAGCTCAAGAGGGATACCTTTTTCCTGAGAGTAGCCTATGGCAGGCACTAAACCAGAATCGGGAACAGGCACTACTATGTCTGCAATTATGTCATCTTCTTTGGCAAGAGCAATGCCCATAGCTTTTCTCACTTTGTAGACCCAGTCTCCAAAAAGGTAGCTTTCGGGCTTGGAAAAATATACAAACTCAAATATGCACATGGCTTTTTTGTCCTGTTTAAAGAGCTGGTAGCTTCTTATACCCTTTTTGTCTACCACAAGAACCTCACCGGGTTTTACCTCTCTCCAAAACTCCGCTCCCAGTATGTCAAAGGAACAGCTTTCGGATGCAAAAAGTATAGCATTTTTTAGCCTACCCATAAGAAGGGGCCTAAAGCCGTAAGGATCTCTGGCAACCACTAACCTGTCTTTAAACATGTATATGACGCTGTAAGCACCCTTTGCCTTGCTAAGAGCATAGAAGACCTTGGGCAGTAGCGCACTGTCTTCGGGATGAAGCTTTATGTGTTCAGGTACATGCTCACCCGTATCAAGAAGAGCAAGCAAAAGCTCACTGTCAGAAGTGTGATATAAGTCTATACCTCTATCTTTGAGCTCAGCCTTTAGGGTGTTGTAATTTACCAAGTTCCCGTTATGCACCAGCGCCACTGGACCAAGAGAGGTGTCCCTCAAAAGGGGTTGAGCATTTACAGAGCCAAGGTCTCCAGCGGTGGAGTACCTCACATGAGCTATAGCTATATTCCCACTTAGTGTTTCCATATCCTTGGGCCTTATGGACTCCAAAACAAGACCTGTTTTTTTTACTACGTTTATCTTTTCATAATCAGAAACCGCTATGCCTACACTTTCTTGTCCTCTGTGTTGCAGGGCGTATATGCCATAAAAGGCATACTTTTGTGCCTGTTCCACATTAAAAATTCCAAATATACCGCACATACATAAGAATTTAACGCAAAAAGGAGAAAGCGTAATAAAATACTCTTTCCATGATAGAGAGATACACAAGAGAGGAGATGGGAAAAGTATGGTCTGAGGTGAATAAGTTTAAAAAATGGCTACAGGTGGAGCTTGCAGTCTGCAGTGCGTGGTCTAAGCTGGGTAAGATCCCAAAAGAAGCCTTTGAGGAAATAAAAAATAGGACTTTTGTAAATGAAGATGTGGTCCAAAAGATAAAGGAGTACGAGAAGGTCTATAAACACGACGTGCTTGCCTTTATATCCGCCATATCAGAGCAAATACCCTCTTATTCTCACTACTTCCATATGGGTCTTACATCTTCGGATGTGGTAGATACCGCCCTTGCACTGCAGATGAGGGAAGCTTTGCAGATAATCCTTAAAGATGTGGAGCTTGTGCTTGAAGAGTTAAAAAAACTCTCTTTTGAACACAAGCACACTCTCATGATGGGAAGAACTCACGGTGTGCATGCAGAACCCATAACCCTTGGCATAAAGTTTGCAGTATGGTATGACGAGATGAAAAGAAACAAAGAGAGACTTTTGAGAGCATACGAGAGTGTATCTTACGGTAAGCTTTCTGGTGCAGTGGGAACATACTCAAACCTTGATCCAAGGGTAGAACAGATAGCCCTTGAGGAGTTGGGACTAAAAGTAGAGCCTGCAAGCACCCAGATAGTACACAGAGACAGACACGCAGACCTTATGTATGCCATAGCCTGTTGTGCCACATCTCTTGAGAAGTTTGCCACAGAAATAAGACACTTACAAAGAACTGAGGTTTTGGAACTTCAAGAGCCCTTCACAGAAGGTCAAAGAGGATCATCTGCCATGCCTCACAAGAAAAACCCCATACACTCAGAACGCATATGTGGTCTTGCGAGGGTGCTAAGAGCCAACCTTTTGGTGGCTCTTGAGAACATGGTGCTTTGGCACGAAAGGGACATATCCCACTCTTCCGCAGAAAGGATAATAATTCCCGATAGCAGTATAGCCCTTGACTACATGCTAAACCTCTTTTTAGAGATACTAAAGGGTCTTGTAATAAACAAAGATAGGATGCTAAAAAACATGGAGCTATCTTATGGACTTTATGCGTCCTCAAAGGTGTTAGTGATCCTTATGGAAAAGGGAATAGCAAGAGATAAGGCTTATGAGATAGTCCAAAGGTGTGCCATGAAAAGCTGGCAGGAAGGCATACCCTTTAAAGAAGCACTACTTCTTGATGAGGAAGCAAGATCCCTTCTTAGTCCGCAGGACATACAGTCAGCAACAGACCCAAGGAGCTTTCTAAGAAACATAGACCACATATACCAAAAGGTGTTTGGTGCTCTATAATACATGTGATGATGACAGAGATATACAAACTTCACGGACTTACCAAAGAAGAATATGAGCGCATACTGGAAAAGCTTGGAAGAGAACCAAATCATGTGGAGCTTGGAATTTTGGGAGCCTTGTGGTCCGAGCACTGTTCCTACAAGTCTTCAAAGGCTTTGCTCAAAATGTTTCCTACAAAATCCGAAAGGGTAGTCCAAGGTCCCGGAGAGAATGCAGGCGTAGTAATGCTTGATGAGCATGTGTGGATAGCCTTCAAAGTTGAAAGCCATAACCATCCTTCTTACATAGAGCCTTTTAACGGTTCTGCTACGGGTGTGGGAGGCATCATAAGAGATGTGCTTTCTATGGGTGCAAGACCTATAGCCCTTGGTAATTCTCTGAGGTTTGGTCCCATTGATGATCCCAAAACAAAGCATTTGGTAAAAGGTGTGGTCAAAGGTATAAGCCATTATGGGAACTCCATAGGCGTACCTAATGTGTGCGGTGAGACCTTTTTTGAAGAGTGCTACATTACTAATCCCCTTGTTAATGCCTTTTGCCTTGGAGTGTTACCAGCAGGTAGAATGTACACCTCAAGGGCAAAAGAGCCAGGTCAGGTACTTGTGCTTATAGGCTCTTCAACGGGAAGAGATGGCATACATGGCGCGGTGATGGCTTCGGGTGAGTTTTCGCAGGACAAAGAAGCAAAAAGGTCCCATGTGCAGGTGGGTGACCCATACTTTGGTAAAAAGCTCATAGAAGCCATCACGGAGATCATTGAAAAGGACTTAGTGGTAGGCTTGCAGGACCTGGGAGCGGCAGGACTTGCAGGTGCCAGCTCAGAGGTGGCCAACAAGTCCCGTATGGGTGTGGAGCTCTATCTTGAAAAGGTACCTCTAAGAGAAGAAGGTATGGAGCCTTACGAGATACTCCTTTCTGAAAGTCAGGAAAGGATGCTCTTGATAGCAGATCCAGAAAAGGTAGATGAAATACAGAAGGTGGCAAAAAGCCACCACTTGGAGTGTGCTCTGGTGGGCAAACTTACTGATGATGGATACTTCAGAGCCTTTTTCCATGGGAAGATGGTAGCGGAGCTTCCCGTAAGCCTTATAGTGGAAGAGGCACCAGTTTATGAGAGAGAGAAAAAAGAACCCTCTTACATAGCGGAGATAAGAAACTTCCAGCAAGATCAACTGCCAGAGGTAGATCTCAAAGAAGCACTATACACTCTTTTATCCTCTCCTAACATATGTTCAAAGGAGTGGATTTATAGCCAGTATGACTATCAGGTGGGTACAAACACAGTGCTAAAGCCAGGTGGTGATTCCGCCCTGCTTCGCATAAAATGGCCTTCAAGACCTCAGATAAAGAGTGACAAACTCATAGCCATAAGCATGGAAGGAAACTCTCGCATGACATACCTAAACCCTTATGAAGGTGGAAAGTTCATTGTAGCAGAAGCATGCAGGAACTTAGCATGCGTAGGTGCAAAGCCTATAGGCATAACAGACTGCCTTAATTTTGGCAATCCCGAAAGGCCAGAGATCATGTGGCAGTTGGAACAGGCTATAAAGGGTATGGCGGAAGCTTGTAACTACTTGGGTGTCCCTGTGGTGAGTGGCAATGTGTCCCTTTACAACGAGACGGTGGAACAAAAGATGGCAAGGAACATATATCCAACCCCTGTGGTGGTGGCGGTGGGTGTGGTGGAAAACAAGAAGTTTATAGACCACAAGTTCAAGGAAGAAGGACATCTCATCTTCTTGGTGGGAGACCTTAGGCGTCCTTCAAGGCTTGATGGAAGCGAGTTTCTAAAGGTGATACACGGTAAAGTTATGGGAGATGTGCCACAGGTGAATCTTGAAAAAGAAAAGGCACTTCACAAACTACTTCTTAAGCTCATAGAAGATGAGATCATCCTTTCCGCTCATGATGTATCAACGGGAGGGCTCATAGTGTGCCTTCTGGAGTGCCTCTTTGGAACATCTTTGGGTGCTACCATAAACCTTTACACGGACGAAAGGCTTGACTTTTTCCTCTTTTCTGAGAACCCCACAAGAGTGGTGGTGAGTGTTAAAAAAGAAAGCGCAGAGATCTTCAAAGACATTACGGAAGCAGAAGGTTTGGACTGGGTGCTTTTGGGTAGGACCACAGATAACGGAAACCTGAGGATAGAGCTATACGATGATCCCATCATTGAAGAGAGGATAGCACACTTGGAGGAGTTATGGAGGAACGCCTTAGAAAAAGCCTTATCGCATACCTTATAACCTTTTTCTTGATTTTTGCAAGCGATCTGATCACCAAGGAGTTGGCAGAGCGCTATCTTAAAAGCACGCAGGTTAGCCTCCTACCTTTTTTACATTTTGTGCTTGTTTATAACAAAGGAGTAGCCTTTGGCATACTCTCAAACGCACCAGACATTATTAGACTACCCATTTTGCTTTTAAGTCCTTTGGTGGCAGTTGTTCTTACTCTGGCATACACCATAAAACGCAAAGACACAGCAAACGCTTTACTTATGGGAATGATAAGTGGAGGTGCTATGGGAAACTTCTACGATAGGTTCTTTCTGGGTTATGTGAGAGACTTTATTTACCTTTCCTACGGAAAGTTTTCTTGGCCTGCCTTTAACATAGCGGACATGAGCATAAGCGTAGCCATATTCATACTAATTATTTCTTCTTTGCGCCTCAGGTAAAGATGAGAAAGCTAAGATACACCGCTAAGAGCGTAAAGAGTATAACAGGCGGAGTAAGAATAAGACCCACCTTCATATAATAGCTCCAGCCTATCTTTATACCCTTGCGATCCAACACATACAGCCAAAGGAGTGTAGCCAAAGAGCCTATTGGCGTGATCTTGGGACCTATGTTTGTGCCCACCAAATTAGCAAGGGCAAGGAATTGTTTGAGTTGCTCAGGAAATGCTCCGTCCATTATGGCTAAGTTCATCATCATCACAGTAGGTAAGTTATTCATCACTGCGGACATAAAAGCAGACACAAAACCTGTGCCCAATACAGCGTAAAGCTCTCCGTGCGCATAAAGATTTTGAATACCAGAAGTTATAAGGGATGTAAGCCCAGCCTTCTTTAGGCTATACACCACCGTATACATACCCACAGAGAAAAAGACTATGTCCCAAGGCGTTGATCTGTAGGCATCTCTTATATTTATCACCTTGTTTTTTAGAGCGGATACCAAAAGTGCTAAAGCACTAAGTCCCAACACAAGGGAGAAAGGAACGCTCCATCCTAAAAAGCTCAAAAGAAAGAAAGACAAACCCAAAAACACTATCACTCCCCAGCCTGTCCAAAAGACTATGGGATCTTTTACCGCATAGCGTGGGTTTAGAGTCTCAAACACTTCTGGATCATACCTCTTTATCATGTCCTTTCGGTAAAAAAGGTACAGTGCCAAGATGCTAACCAATACCGCTACAAAATTTGGAAAGATCATGTAAAGGGCAAAGCTCACAAAGTCCATTTGGAAGAAGTGAGCGGTTATTATGTTAGTAAGGTTAGATATCACAAGGGGAAGGCTTGCGGTATCCGCTATAAAACCACTTCCCATTATGTAAGGCAGTACGCTCCTTTCGGGTAGCCTTAGGTACTTTACCTTTGAGTACACAATGGGTGTGAGCATAAGAGCGGTTCCGTCGTTAGCAAAAATGGCGGATATAAAAGCTCCCAAGAGCATAATGTATAAAAAGAGTAAAAAGCCGTTTCCCCTTGCACTTTTTATTGCCACCAAAGACGCCCACTCAAAGAACCCAGCTTTATCAAGTATTATGGATATGAAGATGAGGAATATAAAGGCAAGTGTTGCATCCCAAACAAGCTTGGTTATGTAAAGTACATCAGATAAGCTCACAAGTCCAAAAAGTAGGCATGCCAGAGCACCTGCCCACGCAGACCAGCCTATGCCTATACCCTTGGGCTTAGTTATGACCAGCGCCAAGGTTAGAAAAAAGATGACTACCGATAAGAGTTTTTCCACCTTACCTATAAGCTCCTTATGAGTTCCTCTACACGAGCTTTTATCTCATTTCTGACCTTTCTGAAAAACTCAAGCCTCTCCTCCTCCGATCCTTCTGCCTTTGCAGGATCAGGAAGTCCCCAATGATCCATGCGTGCGCTTGGCACATAAGGGCATGTCTCTTTGGCATCACCGCACAAGGTTATAACTATATCTAGCTTATCATAAGGTATAGCTTCTATGGGTTTGGGGTGTTGTGAAGAAATGTCTATGCCTTCCTCTTGCATCACCCTAATGGCAAGGGGATGGACCTCTTTTGCAGGAGAAGAACCCGCAGAATAAACCTCCACATCTTTACCGTATAGCTTGGCAAAGTGCTTGGCATAACCTTCTGCCATCTGGCTTCTTGCAGAGTTTCCCGTGCATATAAAACCTATTCTCATGGCATCATCTCACAGGAAGGGTAAGATACATCTTGAGAAACCATACTCTCAATCAATGGAACTATAAAAGCCATTACCTCATTTGCAGGATTTATCCTGTAATATACCCATTTCCCCCTCTTTTCCCAAATAAGTATGTTTGCCTCTTTGAGCACCCTAAGATGGAAGGATACATTGGGTTGGGATAGTTTAAAGGCTTCCGTTATCTGGCATACACAAAGCTCACCTCGTTCAAGAATGCTTTTTACTATCCCAAGCCTGATGGGATCTGAAAGGGCATAAAAGGTTTTTACCAGGTCTTCCTTTCTCACGCCAAAGATTATACATAAAAAGATTTTTATGCGTCATGATAAATATCAGTATTCAAAGGCCTCTGGGTACAGAAAGCCCTCAAACACCTTATAAACGCTACCTTCCAAAAACACTCTTTTTAGGTCATCGTCAAAGTCTATCCTTAGAATATCTCCTCCTTTTGTCCTTACCTCTACAGGCTTTTTCTTCACAAGACCCTTTTTGTAGGCAACTATGGCAGATGCGGTAGCACCGGTCCCACAAGCCAAAGTTTCGTTTTCTACGCCCCTTTCGTAGGTTCTTATACTTATACTGTCCTCTGAGTTTACCTTTATAAAGTTCACATTGGTTCCACTTGGAGCAAAAGCTTCGTGAAACCTTATCTCTCTACCATAGGATACCACATCAAAGTTCTCAAGGTCCTCCACCACCGCTACAAAGTGTGGCACACCCGTGTTTATAAAGCTTCCCTCTATTTCTCTGTTTAGCACCCTCAGGCTCACATCCCTCAATCCGTAAGGTTCTGTGAGAAGGACCTTTACCCTCTTTCCATTTTCCAAAACTTCTGCCTGTATGACTCCTACTAAGGTTTCAAACCTCACTTCTTTATCCACTATGCCCTCTTCGTAAGCAAAGCGCACCGCACACCTTGAACCATTCCCACACATACCTGCTACAGATCCATCTGAATTGAAAAACTGCCACTTAAAGTGGTTTTTAGGATCATCAGGATTTTCTATGAGTATAAGTCCATCCGCACCTACGCCCGTGTGAAAGGCACACACTTTAACCACAAACTCCCTTAGATTTATATTTAGATTTTTAATAAACTCATAAACTTCACCCTGTCTGTTGTCAAACACCACAAAGTCATTTCCAGAACCGTGAAGTTTCACAAATCTCATGCTAATATTATAAGGCTTGAGCCACAAAGAAGGCATGAACTTCCAATGCACCAACAGAAAGGACCAGTTCAGCCAGCCTTGTTATAGTAGCACCAGTTGTAAGAACATCGTCAAATATAAGCACTTTTTTATCTTCCAAAAGGTCTATAACCTCTTCTCTTAGCTTGTGGCTTTCTACCGCTTTTAGCCTCTCTTCTTTAGTTAGTCCTGCAGATGGGCCACCAAAACCAGTTCTCTTAAAAATCTTCACAAAGGGAACATTTGCACCTCTTAGCATTTCCTCCGCATGGTTAAAGCCTCTTGACCAATACCTCCTTATATTAATCGCTGGGCAGGTTATGATGTCAGGGTTTATAAGCTCTATATATTCCCAAAGATAAGGAGATATGACCTTTCCAATATAGCGTGCAAGAGAAACATGAGCACCAAACTTTGCATGTAGGATAAGGCTTTTTAACACACCTTCGTATCTTCCAAACACCCTGTAAGAACTCACATACTCAATTTCTCTGTACTCTATGGGATGGTAAGGTTTTAGGCTTTCAAGACACGTATCACAAAAGTATCCTTGGTCTTTGGAGTAGATGGGACCACCGCAAAATACACACTCTTCCTCACACAGACCCAAAAACTTTACAATCTGCGCAAACATAATCTATATTATTACTTATGGTGGATATCAAAACAGTAGAAAAGACCGCCCATCTTGCAAGAATACAGCTCAAAGAGGAAGAAAAAGAAGTCCTTGGCAGGCAGTTTCTTGAGATACTTGCCTTTATAGAACAGCTTCAAGAAGTAGATACAGAAGGTATAGAACCCTATCAGTACAGTGTATGTACACCCTTGAGGGAGGATATTCCCGGTGAGTGTCTCAGTCAAGAAGATGCGCTTCTTAACGCACCACAGAAAGAAAAGGGATTTTTTGTAGTGCCAAGAGTTGTGGAGGTTTGATCTTATGACAGAAGAAAAGCAAGTCTTAGAAGAAAAAAGGAAAGCTCTTGAGAATGTGCTCATTGGTATAGAAAGAAAGTTTGGCAAAGGTTCCATAATGCCCCTTAAAAACGCAGAGAGGGTAAAAGTAGATGTTATACCAACGGGTTCTTTAGCCTTAGACATTGCTACAGGTATAGGAGGCATCCCAAAAGGTAGGATTGTGGAGATATACGGTCCTGAGTCTTCTGGTAAGACTACGCTGGCACTGCATGTGATAGCATCCGCCCAAAAGATGGGTGGTATAGCGGTGTTTATAGATGCGGAGCACGCCCTTGATCCTAAGTATGCGGAAAAGATAGGTGTAGATACAGAAAACCTTTACATATCACAACCAGATTATGGTGAGCAAGCACTGGAGATAGTAGAAAGCCTTGTAGCCAGCAACGCGGTAGATGTTATAGTTGTAGATTCTGTTGCTGCACTTGTTCCAAAAGACGAGCTGGAAGGAGAGATGGGAGAGGCTCATGTGGGAAAACAGGCAAGACTTATGTCTCAGGCTCTTAGAAAACTAAAGGGTATGGCACACAAAGCTAACACAGCTATAATATTCATAAATCAGCTAAGAGAAAAGATAGGTGTAATGTTTGGAAACCCCGAAACCACACCCGGTGGAAGAGCTCTAAAGTTCTTTGCAGATATGAGGCTTGATGTAAGAAAGATTGGAGACATAAAAGACAGCAATGACAAGGTAGGTAGCAGAGTAAAGGTAAAGGTAGTAAAAAACAAACTGGCACCACCTTTTCAAGAAGCTGAGTTTGATGTTATATACGGTGAAGGTATATGCAAGCTCTGCGACCTCATAGATGTAGCCACAGAGTTAAAGGTGATCACAAAAAGTGGTGCGTGGTACAGCTACGGAGATATCAAACTTGGTCAAGGTAAGGACCAAGCTAAGAAGTTCCTTATGGAAAACCCCCAATTAGCAGAAGAGATAGAGCAAAAAGTCAGGGAGGTTGCAGGACTTGCTCCAGCTGATACTTAAAAAAGCCATTGAACTGTCCGCTTCTGACGTTCATATAAAGTCTGGTAGCCAACCCGTCATAAGAGCCAAAAAGAAACTCATAAAACTAAGCGACTTTCCCATAATAGAAGATAAGATGATGGAGCTATTCGTAAAAGAAATTTTGGAGAAAAACAGGAGGAAAATGGCAGAGTTTGAAGAGCTTGGTGAAACAGACACTTCTTACTCCCTTCCGGGTGTAGCTCGCTTTAGGGTAAATGTATATAAACAGAGGAACTCCGTAGGCATGGCTTTCAGAGTAGTACCCTTTGATGTGCCACCTTTTGAGAGCCTAAACCTTCCCGAAGTGATGCGAAGGGTCATTTTAGAAAACACCAAAGGCTTTATACTTGTTACAGGTCCTACAGGTTCTGGCAAATCCACTACACTTGCATCTCTCATCAACATTATCAATAAAACGAGAGATAGTGTGATAGTGACCATAGAAGACCCCATTGAGTATCTTCTGAGAGATGAAAAGTCCTTTATAGTGCAGAGGGAAGTGGGAATAGATACATCTTCTTTTGCACGGGGTCTAAGAGCTGCTCTAAGAGAAGACCCTGATGTGATCATGGTGGGAGAGATAAGAGATAGCGAAACCGCTCAAATATGCCTTCAGGCTGCAGAAACGGGACACTTGGTACTCTCTACCCTTCACACCCTTGATGCAAAAGAAACTATTAACAGGCTTATAGGTATGTTCAACCTTGAAGTTAGAGAGCAGATAAGGATACAGCTTGCAGAAACCTTAGTGGCCATATTCTCCCAAAGGCTACTCCCAAGAGCGGATGGCAAAGGAGTTATCCCCGCAGTAGAAGTTCTTATAAATACAGCATCTATAAAAGAGTGTATCCTTGATCCCACTAAGTTTGACGAAATTCCCACGCTCATGGAGAAGGGAAAGAGTGTTTATGGCATGCAGACCTTTGATCAGCACCTTGAAGAACTATACAGAAAGGGACTTATAGACTACAACACCGCTATTCTTTATGCCAATAAGCCCGGAGACCTTGAACTTAAGCTAAAAGGTATATCCTCTGGAGGTAAAGGTTTCTTTTGATGAAGATAGCCATAGACGGTCCCGCAGGAAGTGGAAAGAGTACCATAGCCAAGATCCTCTCAGAAAAACTAAACCTTCCCTATCTTGACACGGGAAAAGTTTATCGGGCTTTTGCTTACATAGCAAAAGAGGAAGGCATAAACATTACAGATAAAAAACAAGTTCTTTCTCTTCTTGATAAAGCACCTGTGGTGAAGATAAGCATAGCAAGAACAGAGATAATTTTTAAAGGCAGATGCCTTGATGTGGAGCTAAAGGGAGAAGAGATAGGCAGATACGCATCCATAATGGGAAGCATCCCTGAGTTTAGAGAAAGGATGATTAGGTTTTTTAGGCATCTTGTTGGTGATATGCAGGTGGTTGCAGAAGGTAGAGATGTGGGCACTCACATATTTCCAGACGCACCCATAAAACTTTTCATTACCGCAAGCCTTGAAGAAAGAGCAAGAAGAAGATTTCTTGAGCTCTCTGGTGTGAGTTTTGAAGAGGTCCTTAGGGCACTTTCAGAAAGAGACAAAAGGGATATGGAAAGACCCATCTATCCCTTTAGACCTGCAGAGGATGCCATCATTGTGGATACAACAGGGAAGAGCATAGAAGAGGCCGTTGAAGAAGTGTTAGGTATAATAAAAAGAAAATCCCCACAGCGCAAGCTGTGAGGGTAATAACATGGGAAAAGCCTCCTTTTTCAAAAGATGGTTTGCATCGCTATAGTAAAGTCGGTAAAGTTCTTTCCTTTGTCGTCGTTAAGCCTCTTCATCGCTCCGTTTGGGTTCACTATGTCAACACCTGCGCTCAGCACTGCATTCCATCCCTTTATGTAGTAGTTGAGAAATATGGAAGTCCTGCCTACTTTGCCTTTTCCAAGGTAATCCTTGGTTTGTGGATCTATCATGTTAAAGTTTTTGTATTCTGAGTATTCGTAGCGAAGTGCAAGAGCAGGCTTTCCTATACCCACCACCTGGTCGTAGAGTAGTTGTGCTTGAACGTAGTAAGCGTTGGTTTTGGGTTTCAGCACATTATTATTTTTATCTTTATATCCTAGAAGATAGGGTAGGCTGGTCTGAGCTATATATCCAAGTTGTATGTTGGGCACCACATCACCAAACTTTTGCTCCCAAAGGGCATCCACAGCGTAAGCTTTTGCAGTGCCTGACTTTCCATTATTATCATCCCACTTTTGAGCCCAGTATGCTACGCCTATGTTAAGTACGTTCATCTTTCCTAGATAGCTATCTGTCTTACCCCATCCCTTATCCGCTTTGTAGCCCAACATTACTGGGTTCATTTCCAGCCTTATACCGTAGGCTATGTTGTCTTTATAACCGAGCTTTTGTTCGGTATGATCAAACTTACCGTCAAATATACCTACTCTGTATTGGAAAAGACCGTCAGCTATGTTACCCCAGAAGGTTATACCGGCATCTCTGTCTCCTGCCAAGGTTGCTGGTGCAAAGGGGCTCCAAGATAGCGTATAATTTGAATTTGTATTCGGATCTTTATACACTGGTACTTTATAACCTGTCTTACCATCTCCTGCACCCCACCCTATACCCGTTGGGATCACATAGTTTCTGGAAGAGGTAAGATTTGCCCTTGCGAAGGGTATCCTGTACTTACCTGCCCTTATTTTGAATTCATCCGCAAAGTCCAATGTTATAACTGCGTCGTTTACACTGGCAGAATCTGCCTGATGACTTCCTCTTTTAGTGGTGTTAGGAGAAAAGTCGCCTTCAAACTCAAACTTAACGTACTTATTCACCTGACCTGCCATGTTGATGGTTGCTCTTCTTATGGAAAAGTCTGTCCAGTCCTTTACATCACTTCTGGCTTTCCCTAACCTCTGTGCAGTTATCCTAAGGGTTAGATCCAGTGTGGAGAAGGTTTCCTCGTCTAACTTTATGGATGCTGCTTGAGCCTGAAGGGTCCATACGGACAGTATGGCACCTGCGAGTAAGACCTTCTTCATTTTTCCACCTCCTTAAGTTTTTATCAAGAAACGATCTTAAAGGCGTTGTGTTAATAATTCATTAATTTTTGGTTAAGATTTTGTTAAGATTTTAGGACCCAAGATCCCACACCACCATCTTGATCTCTGTGTAGTCCTCTATGGCAAATCTTGGACCTTCCCTGCCTATGCCCGACTGCTTTACACCTCCATAAGGCATGTGATCCGCTCTAAAGTTGGGTCCCTCGTTGATGAGGACACCACCAGCTTCCACTTTCTTGATAAACTCCCAGGCTACGTCTATATCTTTGGTAAAGACTCCCACTTGAAGGCCATATACAGAGTTGTTTATCCCTCTTATGGCTTCTTCCACTTCTCTGTAAGGGTTTACCACTACTACGGGTGCAAAAGCTTCTTCTCTAAAGAGCAGGGAGCTTTCTGGCACAAGGCTTACCACCGTAGGCTCAAGCAGAGCTTTACTTTCTGCACACGCGATACCACCCCTTATGAGTTTGGCACCTTCTCTTACAGCCTCGCTGAGCCACTCTTGAACCCTTTCTACCTCCGAAGGGCTTATCATGGGACCTACATCTGTATCCTCTTGCATAGGGTCTCCCACCTTCAGGTTATCTACTGCGGACTTGAGCTTTGACAGATAAAGGTCAAAGACATCTTCGTGCACAAATACCCTCTGAATGGATATACAAACCTGCCCTGCTATGGCGTACCCACCCTGGATCGTTTTTGCTACCGCTTTGTCTATGTCTCCATCTTTGTGTAAGACCAAAGCTGAGTTAGAGCCCAGCTCAAGAACTACCTTCTTTATACCTGCCTGTCTTGTGATGATCTCTCCCACCTTTCTACTGCCTGTAAAGGAAACTACTCTGACAGCTGGATGCGTTGTCATTGCCTTTCCTACATCACCATAACCCGGAAGGACGCTTATAGCAGATGCTGGAATGCCAGCAGACACCAAAAGCTCACCCAACATAAGGGGAGTGATGGGAGTCCTTTCAGAAGGTTTGAGAATTACCGCATTTCCTGCTGCCAAAGCAGGAGCAACTTTATGCATAGAGAGGTTCAGAGGGAAGTTAAAGGGAGTGATAGCAGAAACTATACCAACAGGTTGTCTTATATAAAAGCCCACCTTTCCTTTACCGTTGGGATGAGCGTCCAAAGGCAGTACCTCTCCACCTATCCTTTTTGCTTCTTCCGCAGAGAATATGAGCGTTTGCACCGCCCTTTGGACTTCCACCCTTGCTTCCCTTATGGTTTTTCCCACCTCCAGGACAAGCATTCTTGCAAACTCTTCTGCCCTCTCTTGGAGCATCTGCGCTGCTCTCATAAGTATGCTGTAGCGCTCATAAGAAGTAAGGGAAGAGAGCTGTTTAAAACCTTCCTTTGCCAACTCTACCGCCTTATACACATGATCCTCTGATGCCTTAGACACCCTACCTACTGTCTCGCCAGTATAGGGATATACCACATCTATCTTCTCCTGGCTTTCCACATACCTTCCGCCCAAAAGAATACCCTTTTCTACCATAGGTTTTATTTTAAGTTAAATTGAAGATCATACAGTGAGAAATTCTAGACCGTCAAATAATTGCTTATAAAGTAATGCAACACATATAAGAAAACGAGAGAAAAACTAAGGCAGGAAGAAACTCAAAAGTCTTCGTTGCCCAAATAACTCCTTTGCATACTTATGCTTTTGGGATATAGCTTCTTTAGAAAAAAGAAGGTTTTGGCAATTTAACTAGTTTCTCACTTAGCGTGTGTTTATAAGTATAATATAAACTTATGGCAGGACACAGTCATTGGGCTCAAATAAAGCACAAAAAGGCTAAGGTAGATGCCCAAAGAGGTAGGCTTTTTAGCAAGATTATTAGGGAGATAACTGTTGCGGTCAGAGAAGGAGGTCCAAACCCAGAGTCTAACCCAAGGCTTAGAACCGCTATAGAGAACGCAAAAAGAGCAAATATGCCTGCGGAAACTATAGAGAGAGCAATAAAGAAAGGTACTGGAGAGCTTGGAGGTGAGGCTTACGAAGAGGTCCTTTATGAGGGATACGGTCCAGGTGGTGTTGCCATAATGGTGCTTACCGCTACTGATAACAGAAATAGAACTACCGCAGAGATAAGGCATGTCTTTTCTAAGTATGGGGGAAATCTTGGCTCTTCGGGTTGTGTATCCTACATGTTTGAAAGGGTGGGATATATAGAAATTCCCAAAGAGAGCATCTCTGAAGAGGAGCTATACGAAAAGGCTATAGAGGCAGGTGCGGAAGACATCCAAACAGGAGAGACCCATTACATAGTATACACAAAGCCAGAAGACCTGTACAGCGTCAAAGACGCTTTGGTCAAAGCAGGCATAACGGTAGAAAACGCCAGTATAAACTACAAACCTTTAAGCACCGTTCAGATAACAGATCCAGAAACAGCCAAAAAGCTCATAAAACTGCTCGATGCCTTAGATGACCTTGATGATGTACAATCGGTCATATCCAACTTTGATATACCAGAAGAGGTTTTGAGGGAGTCTTCGTGATTAGCCTATCTTGTTCTTGTTAGGAGTGTGTTCTAACGAAATTAAGAATTCTTTTTTCCTTCTTTTTAGCAACTCTTAACAAGAGAAAGCCATAAAAATGCTATTTTTTGGGAGGTCTTTTGTCAGAGATTTCTCTTCTTTGAGAAGTGTTTTAGGCTCGGGGGACTGGTATAGCAAACATGGTTAGCTCCTTTTCAGAGTGGATGGGCGACCAAGGTCTTGTTAATCAAGGCTTTGAGAATTATTAAACACTCTGAATAGCCTAAGTATATCCTCTACAGGGAGCTTTTTTAGATTTTCAATCCCATATGGGTTTTCTACGTACGGGACTCCAATGGTGTCTTCCTTTAGAGAACTGCACTTATTGATCACCTTATAAACTCTAAAGTTTTGCAAATGCTTTTGGATACTATCAGCTTCCTGTGCAGACAACTTATCTTCGTTCATAACCGCAAAAATAACCGCTTTTTCTTTTAGCACCTTCATAAGCTTTTCCACCCTGTCCTTTCTGTCTCTTATCAATTCCAAGAGGTTATCTTTTCTTCCCATAAAGTTTTCAAGTTTCTGTCTTTCTTGTGCCACCTTTTCAAGAAAGGAAAACCATTTTTCTATAGAGTGCATAGTATAAAAGAGTCTCACCATCTGACCTGTGGGAGCACTATCTATCACTATAAATTCAAAATTCCCATCAAAGTAGTCCACCAAGCGATCAAGTAAGGCGGTCTCCAAAGCGGTAGGTGAATGTTTGAGCTGTTTTGCATACTCTTCAAGGGCGGAGCTTAGTGTGGGGATCATCTCTTTTATGACAGATAGGGCTTTCTTTGTGTATTCTTCTACAAGATCCTCTGCGGAAAGTTCCTCCACATACAGGTTCTCTGTTATTTTGCAAAGTCCATGACCTATATCTCTTTGAAGTATGCCAGAGAGGGAATGCGCTGGGTCTATAGAAACTAATAAAACCTTGTGGTCTTCTGATAACCTCAAAGCTGTGGCACAGGCTAAAGTGCTTTTGCCAACACCACCTTTACCACCAAAAAGTGCTACCCTTAACAGCATGGGAATATGTCAAAGCCACTTTTTTCTATACCTATGCTCCTGTGCCAAAGGTGGAACTCCTCAAGTAGGTACGGATAAAGATCAAGGGTATAGATACCTAAGGGGTTGTCAAGGCCAAAGTACTCTGTAAAAAGGAAGAAAAGGAGGTGGTCCCTTAGGTAAGAATGGGACACCTCCACAGGTTTTTTAAAGTGTAGTTCAACAAAGCCTAAAAGGTTAGACTTTATTTTAGAGAAAGGATCCACTGAGCCAGTTCCTTTGCTTCCTCATCTGTCACGTTCTGTGGAGGCATGGGTACTTGTCCCCAATTTCCTGCTCCTCCATTCTTAATTTTCTTGGCAAGCTCATCAACAGCTCCTGGCTGACCTGCGTACTTTTTAGCAATATCTTTGTACGCTGGTCCAACCTTTTTGGTATTTATGTCGTGACATGCATAACAGCCCTTTTGCTGAGCCAAAGCAGTCATGTCCTTAGCAGGTCCTTGAGACTTTTGCTCTTTTTGTTCTGCAGGCTTTTGTTCACCAGAAGGTTTGGCTGGTTGCTCTTGATTTTGCTGTTCAGGTTGAGATGGCTGTGCAGGTTGCGCTGATTGCTCAGGTTGTGCAGGTTGCGCTGGCTGTTCTGCAGGTTGCTGTTCTTTCTTTTCACAAGAAGCAAGAAGGGCAAGGCTAAGAACTCCGCTTAAAAGTACTCTCTTCATACCTATTACCTCCAAAAGATATTTAAGTGACATAAATAATTATATGCGAAAAAAAGATGAAATTTTTATGAACAGGCTTTATAATTGATGTGATGATGGACATAAGGGAGATAATGGAAGTTTTACCGCACAGGTATCCCCTTCTTCTTGCAGATAAGATACTTGAGATAGAACTAGGAAAGCGTATAGTTGGGCTAAAGAACGTTTCAGCTAATGAACCTTACTTTCAGGGACACTTCCCGGGATTTCCCCTAATGCCGGGTGTGTATATCCTTGAAGCTATGGCTCAGGTAGGTGGAATTCTCATGATAAAGTCTCTTGGCTTGGAGATAGGCAAGTACGCTGTTGTTTTTGCTGGTATAGATGAGGCAAGGTTCAAAAAGCCCGTATATCCAGGAGATCAGCTAATTCTTGAGCTGGAGGTGATATCCCTCAAAAAGACTCTCTCCAAGATGAAGGGTAAGGCTACTGTTGATGGTCAAATTGTAGCGGAAGCCATCCTTTACGCAGCAGCAAGAGAGCTAAAAGACCTAAAGAGATAATTTCTTTGAGCTTATGCAAAAGAAACCGCCCTCTTTCCAAAAGCCTTCCCTTATTTCTTCAGTCTTTATAGGTTTCTCATCTTGAGGCTCTTCAAGCAAGGTTGTATATACCTTATCAATACTAAAACCAGTTTCTTTTAGCATGCTGGCAAGTTGATAGTAAGAATAAAATTTAGCGTTTTTGTAAATGGGATGTCCTTTTTTAGCTTTGTCCATGTAAAACTCTGCCCAAGGGCTTTCAGAAAGCACAAGTCCCAGTAACAAAGAACCATCAGTTTTGAGCACTCTGTTAGCTTCCTTTAAAGAAGTGATAGGATCTTCAAAAAAGCACAGAGAAACTACTATGATAACCTCATCAAAGGCTTTCTCTTTAAAAGGTAGGGCTTCTGCCTTCCCTAACACTCCATATACACCTCTTCTTATAGCCATTTTAAGTAATTCTTTTGAGGTATCCACTCCATAACGCACACCCAAAGCAGAAGCAAAACGTCCGCTTCCTACCCCTATCTCCAAGGAATTCTTGGGTGTTTCAAGAAGTTTTCTGAGGCATTCAAGTTCCAGTTTATAGGCAGATTTCCCAAAGGGCTTTTCGTACCAGAGGTCATACGCTTGTGCGTACTCATCAAATATCAGCATTTTTTAACCCCATGTTTTGTTCGTAAGCTTGCAAAGTGTTTAAAAGTAGAGCTGTTATAGTCATTGGACCTACTCCACCCGGTACAGGAGTTATGGCACTTGCTTTGTGTTTTACGCTATCAAAATCCACATCTCCCACCACTTTATCTCCCAATTTGGATATTCCCACATCTATCACAACAGCACCCTCTTTTACCATGTCCCCTTTTATGAGATGTGGCACACCAGTTGCTGATATAAGTATATCTGCTCTCTTAGTGTATGCTGTTATATCCTTTGTGTGTATGTGGCACACAGACACTGTTGCATCCCTCCAAAGCATCAAAAGCGCCAAAGGTCTGCCTACTATAAATCCAGCACCTACTATAACTACATCTTTACCTTTGAGGTCTATATGGTAGTGTTTCAAAAGTAAGTCTATACCCAAGGGTGTGCATGGTATAAACCCTCCCTCTATGCGGGCAATGAGCTTTCCCATATTCTCTGGGTGAAAGCCGTCCACATCTTTTCTTGGAGATATGGAAAGTATAACTTCCTGCTGGGATATGTGAGCAGGTAGTGGTAGCTGAACTAATATACCATCTACCGTCTCTTCACTGTTGAGGTATGCTATCAAGTCAAGGAGTTCTGGTGCTGTAGTGTTTTCAGGAAGATGATAAAGAATTGATCTTATACCTACCTTTTGGCATGCTTTTTGTTTGTTTTTGACATATATATGACTTGCGGGATCGTTACCTACCAAGACTACAGCCAAGGCGGGTTCTCTGTATCCTTTTGAAGTTATAGCTTTTACCCTTTTACTTATCTCTTCTCTTATGTTTTCTGATAGAGCCTTCCCATCTAAAAGGAGAGTCATCGCTTTTATAAATGATTATAACAAGAAGCCTTACAAAAGTCCTCCCTCTTTCATAGAAAAGTAACTAGATGTAGTGACTATAACATGATCAAGAAGTTCAAACCCCAAAAGCTGACATGCATCTTTTATTCTTTTGGTAAACTCTAAGTCCGCTTTTGAGGGTTTTGGTTGTCCCATAGGGTGGCTATGAGCCAGTATGATAGAGTGGCAAGCACTCTTTACCGCTCCGTAAAGTACATCTTTTGGGTCTGCAAATACAGAGTTCATTCTACCTATAGCTACCGTTTCGTAGCTTATAAGGGTGTTAGAAGGACTAAGATACAGTGCCCAAAGATGTTCTCTTCTGTTATCCATCTTATCCTTGAGAAATTTATAGACATCTTGGGGGGTGTTTATAACCACATGAGAGTAGGGTTCATATATGCGCCTGCTTAGTTCAAATATAGCTTTTATTTGGCAAGCCTTTGCTTCTCCTATGCCTTCTATCTCCTTTATAATCTCATCAACGCTCATGTCTTTTAGTCTTTCCCAACCGAGTCTAACTATCTTCCTTGAAAGGGAAAGCACATCGTCCTTTTTTGTTCCAAAACCTAATATGATTGCTATTAATTCTTCATCAGAGAGTGCATCAACACCTAAGGTTCTGAGTTTCTCTCTTGGTCTTAGCTCTTGAGGTATCTCCTTAAGCTTTCTGCTCCTGTACATATTTTTCCACCATCAGTTTTTTCACCTTCCTGCCGTCAGATTGTATAACTACGAACTTTAGCCCACAACAGATAATTACCTCACCTTTATGGGGTATCCTCTTTAGCTGGTATATTATAAAACCTCCTAAAGTTAAATAAGGTCCATCGGGAAACTTTATACCCGCTACCTTTTCAAACTCGTGCTTATCAACCATACCATCAACGATCCATTTCTCCTTCTCTATTTCCTTTATGGGTTCTTCTGACTGGATGAGACTGTCACCAATTTGGCCCAAAACTTCCCTTACTATATCATCAAAGGTAACTATACCCAGTATGATACCCCTTTCGTCCACCACAAGACCCATGTGTGCGCTACTTTTCCTAAAGGTTTCAAGAGCATCCTGCAGAGTTGTAAACTCAGAGAATATGGCAAGAGGTTTTATAAACTCTTTGATGGGCGCTGAAGGAGGATTGTCTATTATATCAAACATATCCACATAACCTGTTATGTCATCAACCCTTTTTCTATAGACAGGTAGCTTGGTAAAACCGCTTTCCTTCATCCTTTGGAGAGCCTGTCCTACTGTAGAAACCTCGTCTATCATAACCACCTCATATATGGGTCTTACCACTTCTGAAAGAGTGCTCTCTTTGAGTGCCAGAAGTTTAACAGCGGTTTTTATCCTTTCATCCTGAAGCTCTATCTCTTCTAAAAGCTTCATTACGTCTGACTTGCTTAGCTTTTCTGAATGCCTGCTTTTGAAAAACTCTGTAAGTAATCTACTTACCTTTTTTGAAAAGATAAGAAGAGGAAAAGTTACCATTTTGAGCTTGCTAAGATACCACAGGCTTGGTATCAAGAGCTTGTCTGCGTGCTTTTGAAAAACACTTTTGGGGATTAACTCTCCAAACACAAGAGTGAAGATTACAAGACTTATAGAAACAAAGACTTCATATCCTTTTATATAAGGGATATAGTCTGAGAGTGTGATGACCGCCATGGTGTAAAAGGTGCTGGCAAAGACTATGCTTACTGTGTATCCCAACATGGAAAGGGTGATGTACTCTTCTGGGTTTTCGTGAAAGTCCTTCAAAAATCCGTACCCTGTTTTTCTATAGAGTGTTAACACCTTGCTCCTGTCAGTGCTTATAAGGACGATTTCTGCACCTGCAAAAATTCCTTCAAAGATCACAAAAAACAGAACACCAAGTATAAAACCTAACGCTTCCATCCTATTAGCACTCTGTCCTGACCTGCGTAATCTTTAAAAATATCCACTCTGAAACCTTTTTCCGCAAAGAGTTTTCTTAGAATAGAGCCCTGGTCATGCCCTATTTCTAATGCAAAAAAGCCACCGTCCTTTATAAACCTTCTTACCTCCTTAGCAAAGCGTTCGTAAAACTCATAACCCTTTTCCCCTCCTATAAGAGAAATCCAACCCTCAAGTCTTACACCTTTTGGTAAATTTTCCCACTCTCTTTGAGGTATGTAAGGTGGATTAGAAACTACAAAGTCAAACACCATACCCTCCACCGGTTCAAACATATCTCCTTTTCTTAGTATAAGTCTTTGCTCCACCTTGTGGAGTTTTGCGTTTTCCTTGGCAAGCTCTAAAGCTATATCCTGTACATCATCTGCATACATGATAAGATTTTTCCTTTCTAAGAGCAATGTTATAGATATGCACCCTGTTCCAATACCTATTTCAAAGCCCACGTACTCTCCATTGGCGGGAATAAGCTCAAGGACCTTCTCACAGAGCAATTCCGTCTCTGGTCTTGGAATTAACACGCCTTCTTTTACCTTAAAAGTTCTTCCATAAAAGTCCCACTCTCCCAAGATGTACTGAAGAGGGTAACCTTCTTCAAGGAGTTTCAGAGACTTAAGATACTCTTCCTCTATATCCTTAGATACCTCCCTGTCTTCAATAAAGTATATATCACTTGGTTTTACCTTCAGGAGGTGTGCCAGAAGGAGCTGTCTTTCCCGAAGGGACGCCTTGCTGGCTACTTTCAGAAGATCTTTGAGTTTCATCTTTTATGAGAGAGCCTTTCTTTGAAGGATTCGTAAGGGCAAGAAGCAAAGCCAAAAGCATAAAAGAAAAGCCAAGCCAATAAGTGAATTTAGTAAGTATGGTATCCACACCACCTGGACCGAAAACACCTTGACCCATTCCACCAAAAGCAGTTCCCACATCTCCCCTACTTCTCTGAAGAAGTACCACAACTATGAGCAATATAGAGATTATGATAAATAGCACAAGTAAAAGGTAGTACATAGTTGAAATATTATACAATACAACAATATGCTAAGTGAGAAACTAGTTACATGCCAAAACCTTTTTTTCTAAAGAAGCTATATCCTAAAGTATTCAGAATTTCTCACTCGGCGTTTTAAAAAGTGTTATAATATACTACTGTAGCGGGCGTAGCTCAGTGGTGGAGCGGCTGCTTGCCATGCAGCAGGTCGCGGGTTCGAGTCCCGTCGCCCGCTCCATACTCAAAGGTGTGATAAAATTAAGAAAATGCAAAAAGGCAAAAACTGGCTTATTGAACTCATTGCGGTAATAGTTATAGTGCTCTTACTCAGAGCTTTTGTAGTTCAGGCTTACAACATTCCTTCAGGCTCTATGAAACCTACCCTTTTGGTTGGTGATTTTATACTTGTAAACAAGTTAGTTTATAGTATCTCGGAACCCAAAAGGGGAGACATTGTAGTTTTTAAGTGGCCTGTAAATCCCAATATAGACTTTATAAAGAGGATAATAGGTATGCCTGGAGATGTGATAGAGGTTAGAGATTATCAAGTCTATATAAACGGGAAGCCTTTGGCACTGAGGTTTATAGGCGAACAGTATGAAGATGGCAATAGAAAGCTCATTTACGAAGAGATTCTTCCCAATGGTGTAAAACATAAGATAGCCTTGTATGCAGACCCTATAATACCTCGCAGAGATGTACCTCCCACTAAGATACCTCCAGGAAATTACTTTGTTATGGGAGATAACCGCGATAACAGTGAGGATAGTAGGTACTGGGGTTTTGTACCAAGGGAAAACATAGTGGGTAAGGCTTTTGTCATATACTTTTCGGGAGATATACCACCTCTTGAAAGCACAGATGTAAACATCTTTACAGGATTTAAACAGCTATTCTTAGCTCTTTTGAATCCACGCTTAGATCGTATAGGCAAGCCTCTTATAGATCAATAGCAATACCTTTGTGTAATAGCTCACTAATAGCGCGTTTAATAAGGACAGGATCAAAACCTGCAGAACGCATACTTGCTATAAAGAGACTTGGTAATGCGTTGGCATGTATTAGCGTGTCCTTTATGGTACCATCCTCAAAGTACATATACTTTTCAAGTTCAGCTTTTATTTTCAAAAATCCATCTTCATTCATATTCGCAATAATTTGGTTTAAAGCTTGTATATAAAAACTTTTGTCAGGAGCAGATGGAATATCTATGCCAATCTTCATAGTCTTAAGAGAATTAAGAGCCATACGGAAGGCATTTTCACTGAGAGGATTTCCCCATGCTGGAAAGACTTTACTTATTCGCAAACCTTCCAACACTTCAAGGGCGTTATACACCGCTTTTGAACAGGGCATGCTAAGAGAAGCGTACAGGACCACATCCTCTATATTGGGATCTTCAGAAAGAGAAAACTCCTCTGGCGTGCGCAAGGAACTAAAAAGATGAGAAGTAAATAAAAAGCCCGTTCCTTCCTCGTAGAGGGCAAAGGTCCCTTTATAGGGTACAAAAGGTATGGGTAAGATACGAAGCACATCACCCGTTGACAGCTTTATTTTCATACCTGGGAGGTTCTCTACAAGCCTTATGCGGGACATGGGAACACCAGACTTATTTAGCCATTTGGCTACATTCATAGATGTTATAACTTGAAGCTTAGGGCTACTTTGAAGCATACTGAGAATAGTGGCGCATTCATGAGCTCCAGAATCAAGCAGGACAACCGCTTTTATTATGTCTATAGTGCTTAAAATCTCTTCTATTTTCGCCTTTACCTGAGCATAATCCTCAAGTGTGCCTGTGTTTATAAGTATAGGAATTTTTACATCCTCCCTTTCGTATATACGAAGATACACATTGGAGTGGAGCAAGAACTTGCTATCTTGCACACCTACCCAGAAAAGTCCCTTCCCAAGCTCAACAGGTTGTGTAAGGTCTGCCTTCTTGGGTAAAGAAACTGGTTTTTGCACTTTATCCTGAGTAAGTATAGCAGTTTCTGAAAACAGTTTCCTGAAGAACTCTTCAGTATTTGAGGAGCCTTCCTCAGGATAGCTTTTTCCAGCGTAAGGAAAGAGCTCTATCCTTATATCATCAAAAACAAGTATATCTTTAATATCCTCTATAGGACAGCTTGTCCCAACGATTTGTCCTTCTTTTATGTAAATACTACAGCTTTTTTCAGAAGCTTTAAGACTCATAATAGAAGATATACCACGCCTAAGGAGGTGCAAAAGAAGATTTACAGGACCAATTAGAGGTAAATGCTTTGGATCAGTCTCTCCTCTGTTTAACCACACTGCCTTTGTGAGAAGGTCAAGAGGATTAAAGGGAAGGAGAATAAAGTTAAGGTCAGTAAAACCCAAAGCTTTTAGTTTTTCTGCATCCTCATACTTATCTATGAAAAACACAGGTATAGGAAACTTCCCCGCTTTGATGGTTTCTAACCAAAAGTTCAGGTGCTTAAGCTCCATAAGGATTATATCAAAGGAAGTAGCATCAAGAAGCTCCCTTGCCTTTTGCTCATCCAACGCTACAAGAAGTTTATGACCAGTCACATCAAAAATGTCGCTTATAAGAGAAAAAAACTTTCTGTTTTCATCTATCAAGAGAAACCTTATACCCATTAATAGACCTCCTTTTTCTTGGATGCCACCTCAAGCAGTTTCAGCTGATCCTTGAGTATGTTTAAGGATTGGACAACCATAAAAAAGGCATGTTCCACGTTTATAAGAGCGGACTGAAAGGAAAGGTCATCTGTGAGAAGTCTTAACTCCCTAAACTTTCTGTAATATTCATCAAGCTCTGTTCCAAAATCTAAGATGCTTTTTATAACCTCTTGGGATAATTTTAAAGCCTCTCCCTTTGTGTCCATATGTTTCCTATCTCCTCACCTTCCTTTCTTGGCATATTATACCTGCTGAAAAGAATAGATTCAAGTTTTTTAAAGTCTAAAGGTTCAAGTCCTTCAAAAACAAGCACATCAAGATCTTCATTTTTTTCATACCTTACACAAACATCCGCTTTATTTTCAAAAGCAAATACATCACCTCCGCCAGCCATGAATCCCGTGCTAAGTGCCATAATTAAAAAGTTAAGATGGCTAACGCACATGGTGGGTTTGCGTATTTCCTTGTCTATGCTAAGAAGGGTACAAAGGGCAAGTCCTACGCGAAAAAGATTTTCCCCAGTAAAAGGATAAATGCCTCTCTTTCCTAACATTTTGTTCTCCTTAAATAGGCTCTCCGACAGCATCTTCTACCACCTTTTCTATCTTCTCTATTGGGGTTAAATGTTTGCCTGCAAGAACAAAAAACTCTTCGTTTCCCTTTGAGCCTTTGGGCTTGGACTTTATCACACCTCCTACATTAAAACCAAGTTCCTGCAAATGCTTGCACACTTTCAAAACCGCATATGCCTTGTCTTTTGGATCTCTTACTATTCCCTTTTTTACTTTCTCAGGAGTAAGCTCAAATTGGGGTTTTACAAGAATGAGCGCTATCCCATCTTCTTTGAGAAATTTAAGCACATGCGAGAGTATCTTGGTCAAGGATATAAAGGATACATCTACTGTTATGAGATCCACTTTTTGAGGTATGTGATCTTCTGTGAGGCTTCTTGCATCTGTCTCTTCGTATAGAATTACTCTTGGATCTTTGCGAAGCTTTATATCCATCTGAGCCCTTCCCACATCTACCGCATAAACCTTTAAAGCACCTCTTTGCAAAAGACAGTCAGTAAAGCCTCCTGTTGATGAACCCACATCAAGAGCGACAAGGCCTTTTACATCTACCTTAAAGCGCTCCAATGCGTGTTCCAGCTTGTACCCTCCCCGAGAGACATACCTCATAGTTTCTTTGACTTCTATCCTTTGTCCTTCCTTTACCAAAAAGCCCGGTTTATCCACAATATGACCATCAACAACTACCAGACCTGACATTATAAGAGCTTGTGCCTTTTCACGCGAGCTTGCAAAACCAAGTTCAAGAAGCTTTTTATCCAGCCTCTCGCGAGGCATTAGAGTTTCAGAAGATACTTTATAAGGTATATCAAAAAGATAAGTACCATAGGAGAGAAATCAAGGCCATTGATAGGCTTGATCACGGACCTTATGGGTTCAAGCATGGGAGAAACAATGCGATCTGTAAATGCATAAAGTTTGCTGTTTCTAAGGGAAGGGAACCAAGAAGCCAAAGCATGGAAAACTATTACCAGTATGAGAATATCCAAAAGTAGGGATAAAATACCTTTCATCACTCTACAAACTCAAGTATAGCAAGCTCACAACCGTCTCCTATACGCCTAAAGGGAAGCTTTATGATCCTTGTGTATCCACCGTTTCTTCCTTCGTATCTGGGTGCTATGTCCTCAAAGAGCTTTCTTATAGCTTCTTTGTTGGGCAATATGGCTAAGGCTCTCCTCCTTGATGCAAGGTCTCCTTTTTTTGCCAAGGTTATGAGCTTTTCTGCTAAGGGTCTTACCGCCTTTGCCTTCTGCAGGGATGTTTCTATCCTCTCTTCCTTTATAAGAGCAAGCAGAAGCGATCTGTATAGAGCCAACCTCTGTTCTTTAGTTCTGTCAAAGTGTTTCTTCTTAACCTTGTGTCTCATAACTTACCTCCTGCTTTCTATGTCCATACCTAAGTATAATCCCATCTGCTTTAGGGCTTCCTTTATTTCGTTTATAGCTTTTCTTCCTATGTTCTTGGTGCTCTTGAGGTCTTCCTCGGAGAGTTTGACCAGATCCCCTATGGTGTTTATACCCATCCTCTTTATGGAATTGAGCGCTCTTTGGGACACATCAAGCTCTTCTACTGGAAGACTGAGCTTTTCCAAAAACTCATCTATTACTACGGGCTCTTCTGTTACAGGCAATTCGTAGGATATGTGTTCTAAGATTGAGAAGTGCTTCATAAGTATGGATACTGCTTCTTTTACCACCTCTTCTGGTGTCTTTGTTCCGTCCGTGTAGACTTCCATTATGAGTTTATCGTAATCGCTCCTTTTTTCTACCCTTGTCTTTTCAACCTTGAAGCTAACCTGACGAACGGGGGAAAAGTCTGCGTCCACAAGTATCCAGCCTATCTCACCTATAACTTCCATCTCTTCGGTGGGCAAGTATCCAAAGCCTCTTTCTATCTTTATCTCCATATGAAGCTCTTTGTTGGGGTCAGTTATGGTTGCTATCTTTTGATCAGGGTTTACTACTTCCACGTGAGGTGGAAGCGCTATATCCCTTGCAGTTATTACTCCCTCACCGCTCTTTTTCAGGTATAGGGTTTCCACATCGCCTTCCTTTAGGTTAAACCTAACTTTCTTGAGGTTGGCTATAATCTCAAGCACATCCTCTTGAATACCTTCTATGGCAGAAAACTCATGATATACACCGTAGATCTTTACCGCTGTTATGGCAGTGCCCTGAATGGAAGAAAGAAGGGTCCTTCTGAGGGAATTACCTAAGGTAATACCAAAGCCACGCTCTAAGGGTTCTACCACAAACCTTCCATAAGTTCTATCTCTCTCTTCCCAATAAACCTTAGAAGGAAAAAGAAACTCTCTTTGCATAATAGGACCTCCTTAGACTCTTGAGTAGAACTCAATAACGTACTGCAAGTTAATGGGAATTTCAAGTTGGACATCTTTAGGAAGGTCAATTACCTTTCCTCTGAAATTCTCCTTATCCAGTTCTAACCAAGGTGGCACACTTCTTGGGTCCACATTTTCTATGTTTTCTCTAAACTGAGGCACATCCCTTGAGCTGGGCTTTAGCTCTATGATGTCTCCCACATTCACACGGTAGGATGGTATGTCTACCTTTTTCCCATTTACCAGTATGTGTCCATGTGATACCATCTGCCTTGCTTGTCTTCTTGTTGAAGCCATGCCAAGTCTGTAGACTACATTGTCAAGCCTTCTTTCAAGAAGCTGAAGCAGGACTTGTCCTGTATTACCCTTTGCCTTGGAAGCTTCTTCAAAGTATCTCTTGAACTGCTTTTCCCTTATACCACCATAGAGGAACTTGAGCTTTTGTTTTTCCATAAGGCGGAGTCCATACTCTGTGAGCTTTCTCTTCCTTCCCTTAACCCTACCGTGCTGACCTGGTGGAAAGTTTCTTCTTGATAGTATTTTACCTGCGCTTTTTTTACCAGAAACTACAACTCCAAACCTTCTGTCTATTCTACACCATGGTCCTATGTACCTACCCATCTTATACCCTCCTCTTAGCAGGTGGCCTACATCCGTTGTGAGGTATTGGAGTGACATCTCTTATGAGCTTTATCTTGAGGCCAGAAGCATATATGGCTCTCAGAGCGGATTCTCTTCCTGCACCTGCGCCCTTTATTCTCACCTCTACTTCCTGAAGACCATACTCCTGCATGGCTCTTTTGGCAGCCTTTTGTGCTGCAAGCTGTGCAGCATAAGGAGTACTCTTCCTTGTTCCTTTAAAACCTACAGTACCGCCACTTTCCCAAACTAGTGTGTTTCCTTGCATATCCGTTATGGTTACTATGGTGTTATTAAAAGTGCTAAGTATATGCACTATACCCTGTGTTACAGTTCTTTTTTGCTTTTTAGCTTGTCCTTTCTTCTTAGCCATCAGAAACCTCCTATTTAACTACTTTCTTCCTAGTACCACCTACAGTTTTTCTTTTACCTTTTCTAGTTCTTGCATTGGTCCTAGTTTGTTGCCCTCTTACAGGTAAGCCTTTAGCGTGTCTTAGTCCTCTGTAACAACCCATGTCTATAAGCCTCTTTATGTTCATCTGCACCTCTCTTCTGAGATCGCCCTCTACTTTGTAGTTTTGTTCTATGAACCTTCTTATGGTGTTTAGCTCCTCAGGAGTTAACTCACCAAGCCTTTTAGTACAAGGAATACCTGTCTTTTCGCATATCTCTTTAGCTCTTGACCAACCTATGCCATAAAGGTAAGTCAATGCAACCTCTAACTTTTTGTGATCAGGAAGATCAACACCTGCTATTCTTGCCATAACTTACCTCCTTAAGAACCTTGCCTCTGCTTATGCTTTGGATTCTCACATATAACCATAATCCTTCCTTTTCTTCTTATGATTTTGCATTTGGCACACATAGGCTTTACAGATGGCCTTACCTTCATCACGCACCTCCTTTATACCCTATAAACTATCCTGCCTCTGGTAAGATCGTAAGGTGATAGCTCCACTTTGACCCTGTCTCCTGGCAGTATCCTTATAAAGTGAACGCGCATTTTACCAGACACATGAGCCAAAACTTCGTGCCCTGTGTCCAGCTTTACTCGGAACATGGCATTAGGCAGAGCTTCTGTCACTGTACCCTCAAGCACTATTCCTTTTTCTTTGTACTGATGATCGTCCTTTTTCTTACCCATTTCTAAACTCCGTAAGCACCATAGGTCCGTCTTTGGTTATAGCTACAGTGTACTCAAAGTGAGCGGATGGGCTTTTGTCTGCTGTATGGACAGTCCAACCATCTCCATCAAGCATCGTGTCCTCTGTCCCCAAAGCAAACATGGGTTCAATGGCTACTACCATTCCCTGTCTTAACTTTACATCTCTTTTATCCAGGTCCTTTAAGTTGTTGGGTATGAAAGGTTCCTCGTGCACTCTTCTGCCAATGCCATGACCACCAAGACCTCTGACAGGATACACACCGTACTTTTGGGCGGTGCTATGTATTGCGCGCGTTATATCACTTACCCATCTTCCTGGCACACACATCTTAACAGCCTCTTCCAAAGCCTCTTTTGTAGCCTTCAAGAGCATCTCCTCCTTCTGTCCTACCTTACCAACAGCTACAGTTATAGCGGAATCTCCTGCGTATCCATCTATTATAGCACCAAAATCCAAACTTACCAAGTCCCCCTCTTTTATGATCTGATCCTTTTTGGGAAGTCCATGAACTACTGCGGAATTTATAGATACGCATATGGCTGCAGGATAAGGAGTCTTACTAAAGGGAGGTCTGTAGTTTAGAAACGCAGGACGAGCACCTCTCTTTTTACTTTCCTCTCTTGCTATCATATCTATGTCGTAAGTGGAGATGCCCGGCTTTATCTGTTCTGCAACTCTTTGTAATACCTCCACTACCACAAGACACGCTTTCCTAATCTTCTCTATCTCTTTAAGAGAGTAAAGCTCAACGTTCATCCTTTAGTGCCTTTTTGATCTCTTCATGTAGCTCTTCTATGCTCTTGCGAGCGTCCAATCTGATCAATTTATTCTCTTTTTCATAAAAGTCAATAAGCTCTGCAGTCTGCTTTCTGTAGACCTCAAGCCTCTTTCTTACTACTTCTTCTTTATCATCTTCTCTTTGAATGAGCTTTGTGCCACATATATCACAAGTTTCATCATCTTTTGGTGGGTTAAACTTTATGTGATACACCGCACCGCACTTGGGGCATATCCGTCTGCCGGATAATCTCTCTACTATGTAGTCATCTTCTATTTCAAAGAAAAACACTTTATCCACACTTCTGTTGTATTTGCTGAGCATATCTTCCAAAGCCTTGGCTTGCTGTAGAGTTCTTGGAAACCCATCAAGTATTACGTTTTCTTCATGTGATACTTCTTCTTCTACCATGGCTATTACCAACTCGTCAGGGACTAACTCTCCTCTGTCCATATACTCTTTGGCTTTCAGTCCCAAAGGCGTTTGTTTTTCTACTGCAGACCTTAGCATGTCTCCTGTTGATACGTGTTTGAGTTTTAGTTCTTGAGATATGAGCTTAGCTTGTGTCCCTTTTCCTGCACCGGGAGGACCCAAAAATACCACTATCATGATCTTCTCCTTCTCATGTATCCTGCGTACTTTTTCTGTATCATCTGCGTTTCTATCTTATTGAGGGTGTCAAGAGCTACACCCACAACTATTAAAGCTGTTGTACCACCAAAGTAGAAGGGTACTTTTAACCACAGGCTGATGAATATGGGTATTATGGCTACCACGCTTAGGAATATGGCACCTACAAAGGCGAGCCTGTTTATGATACCTTCCAAGAGTTTTTGGGTGTCTTGACCAGGTCTAACTCCAGGCACAAAGGCACCTGCTTTTTTGAGGTTATCCGCAACATCTACCGGATTTATAAGTACAGCAGTGTAAAAGTAAGTGAAGAAGATTATGAAAAGCACATAGAGAAAGTTATAGAAAGGTGTTGTTGGATTAAAGGCATCGTGCAAAAGGCGTGCTATAGGATGGTTTATAAACCCTAATACGGTAGAAGGTATTATGAGCAAGGATTGGGCAAAGATGATGGGTATCACACCAGCAGGGTTTATTTTTATAGGAAGGTAAGTGGAACCTCCTGCCAATTCCTGCCTCCCTATCTGTCTTCTGGGATACTGTATGGGAATCCTTCTTTCTGCTTCTTGCATAAACACTATACCCACTATGACCCCTATGACAAAGATTATGGCACCAACGAATGCAAAGGGTGAGAGGTCTCCGTTTCTGAGCATTTCAAAGACTCGTATAGAAGCGTTGGGAAAGTTAGCCACTATACCAGCAAATATAAGTAAAGACATGCCATTTCCTATACCCTTTTCTGTTATCCTGTCTCCTACCCAAACTAAAAACATGGTGGAAGACACAAGGGCTATTATGGTGGTAAGAGTGAAAAGTATCCCACCTTCTGGGACCACGGGAAATCCGCGAGGTGATACCTGATTTTGAAGCCACACAGATATACCCAAGGCCTGCACAAAGGCGACAAGTACAGTCAGATATCTCGTGTATTGGTTTATCTTGTACCTTCCATAATCACCTTCTTCTTTGGCAAGCCTTTGAAGCTCTGGTATGGCAACGGTGAGAAGTTGCATCATGATGGATGCGGAAATGTAGGGCATGACACCAAGAGCAAAAAGGGTCATACGTCCAAGGTTTCCACCAGAAAATATGTCATAAAGGTAAAAAATGGTACCTTGAAAGCTCTTAAAAAAGTCTTCCAGAGCGGTAGTGTCTATACCCGGAAGGGGTATATGGCTACCTAACCTGTATATGGCAAGCATAAAAAGGGTATAGATAAGTCTGTTTCTGAAGTCTTCAATGGAGAAGAGTTGCCTTATGTACTCTACCACTCTATAACCTCACAAGTACCACCTGCTTTTTCTATCTTCTCCTTTGCACTTGAGGAAAAGGCATGAGCTTTTACCGTAAACTTTTTAGTAAGCTCTCCATCACCCAATATTTTGACGGGCATGTTCTTTTTGACAAGCCCCTTATCGTAGAGTTTTTCGGGTGTGATCTCTTCACCTTCTGAGAAGTACTTTTCAAGGGTTTTTACATTGACAACGGAATAAACTACCCTGTTGGGACTGTTGAATCCCCTTTTGGGTATTCTTTTGTGAAGGGGTGTTTGTCCTCCTTCAAACCAAGAGGGTAGTTTTCTGTCTCCTGACCTACTTTTTTGTCCTTTGTGTCCTTTACCACAAGTTTTACCATGTCCAGAACCTATACCTCTACCTACTCTCTTTTTCTCTTTTACCGCTCCTTCGTTGGGTGCAAGCTCATGAAGCTTCATGTTTTTCCTCCTTTAAAAAGGTAATTCGTCATCTTCTGAGTTCCAAAGCTTTTCATCCACATTTTGTTCCTCTGGTATGACCTCTTCTTCGGGTGTTTCATCAAGCCTGGGTTTGTTTATTATCCTTACAGATTCCGCTATTATCCTCACTTTACTTTGCACCTTTCCTTCTCTATCAGTCCATCTTTCTTGACTGAGTCTTCCCTCTATAACCACTGTATAGCCTTTGGATATCCTTGTGCTTAAACTTTCAGCAAGCTTACCGTAAGCCTTCACATCAAAAAAATGGCTCTCCTCTCTCCAATCATCACCTACCTTATAGCGCCTGTTGTATGCTATGGAAAACTCCGTTGTCTGGCTTCCAGATGGCAGATACCTAACTACGGGATCTCTGGTGAGCCTTCCTATGATGAGTACTTTATTGAGCATCTTTTTTCTCCTTAACGTGGAAATTGAGCCACCTTATAATATCATCGCTTATCTTGTAGTAGAAGTCAAGCTCGTTGGGTAGTTGCGGATTTGTGGACCTTATGCGCAGAATAAAGTACCTGCCGTGTTGAAAGTTCTTTATAGGGTATGCGAGCTTTTTTAGTCCCCAGTCTTCTTCGTGAAGGATCTCTCCCCCTTTCTTTTGGATGGTGTCTCTGATCTCCTGAAGCTTTCTTTGTACTTCCTCTTCAGTTAGCGTAGGTTTAAGGACAAACACGCTTTCATAATGTCTTACAGTCTCATAATACCTCTTTGCCATCTTCTACCTCCTGGACTTTTAGGTCCCTACCCTTATGGTAGGAACGAGGTATGTAATTATTATATCACCCTTAACTTGCCTTTGCACCTTCTTTGACTTCTCTATCTGGCACTATGAGGGACAGTTTTTCACCATCAGAGAGCGCAAGCACCATACCTTGAGATTCTATACCCATGATCTTTCTGGGCTTTAGGTTAGCTAAGATGAGTATGCTTTTGCCTATTAGTTCCTCAGGTGCGTAGTGCTTGGCAATACCTGCTACCAGCGTGCGCTCCTCTTCTCCAAGAGAGACCCTGAGCTTTAGGAGTTTTTCAGAGCCTTCTATCCTCTCTGCGGATAGCACTTTAGCCAATCTTATGTCCAATTTAAGAAAATCCTCTATGCCTATGAGTTCCATGATTTTTTATTTGACACACTTGTTGTCATCTTCCGTTTCTATTTTAACAGCGGTCAGGCTTGTAGCTGTTGCAGGGTCTTGCTGAACTTTTACTTCAAGGCACATACCTTGCTTTATCTGACTTAAGCACTGGCTTTCATAGTAATCTACATGGTTTATCTCGCATTTGGTAGCTGGAGTTAGATTAACTGTATAAATCTTACCCATCCATGTGCCTGTAAAGCTTATATCGCTTGTAATATTCTGCACCGTCAGGTATATTTCGTTTCCCTTGTCTCCCATTTCTTGAGGGGTCAGTGGCTTCATTTTTACTTCATACACCTGCCAAGGGTTTGTGTTTGTGTTTACTTCAAACTCCTTTAATACAAAGTCAATAACAAGCTTACCCATAGAAAAGGGTTGTACAATGCCATTGAACCTAATGTAGCATTTCTGAGTATCACACCGCACCGTGTTGGGTTTGTTGGGTTTTTCGTCCATTGGTGTAAATACAGCCTGGTATTATATGTTACTGGAATCTGTTATGGTAAGATTCTTGTCCATAACCACCTCAAGCCTGTTGTAAGTGCCTTGCGGGATGTTAGCGGTTGTAATGTACTGAAGAACACCCTTTAGTTTTGCAAGGTCTGTTTGTAGCCCTTGCTGACTTGTAAAGAGATTCACCTTCTTCTGACAATTGTTGTCAGAACACAGGTTTACCTCGTAAACTTTGACCAATACAGAAGGATAATTGCTCATATCATCGGTAAAATATACAGATATAGAAGAGTTAGATGAAGTACCGCTACCACCACCTCCACCACCACCGCAAGATACCAAAAAAGCACCCAAAACTAAAGCACCTGCCAAAACCTTTTTCATTTCTCTTATCTCCCTGGAGAACTAATTATAATAATGGGTTAAGTAAAGTCAAGTATTTTAGGGAGGCTGTTTGAAAAATAGGTTTTGAGGATAAGGGCATGGCTGATCACTTGCTTGTATCTTTTATAGGCAAGGCTACAAAAAGCAAGGAAGAGGGAACGGGCTACCAAAAGATAACCTACAGGTTTGAAGATGGAAGCACTTATGAAAGCTCCTTCTTCACCGTAGCCATCCACAGATACCTAAAAGAGAAACAGAACATAAAGCCTGATCTGCTTATAGTGGGCACAAACGGTTCTACTTGGGGTGAGCTCTTCCAACTTTCCGAAAGTGAGCGGGTTTTTGAGATAGCCAGGAGCTTAGAAGAAGGTTTTGACCACGAGAAACTAAAACTGCTAGAAGAGATCCTCTCTGAGGAGTTGGGCGTTAGAGTAAGACTGCTATCAGTAGAGGACAAACCACCAAGAGTTTTTGAAATAGCAAAGGAGACCTTCAACATCCTTAGCACCGCAAACTACAAAGAGGTGTTCCTTGACATAACCCACGCTTATAGGTATATGCCTTACTCTGTTTTGAGCGCTTTTGTGATTTATAAGAGCCTTAGGAACTTCAAACTGAGGATATTCTACGGCTTTTTGGAACACGGGCGCAGGGAAGACCCAAAGCCAGTCTATGAGCTCACGGACATATCCCACCTTTTAGACATCTCAAATGCGGTGTCTCTCATTACTTCCACAGGAGATTTTAGGGCTTACTACGACAAGCTTGGTGCGGGAGACATTGCCCAAAAAGCCTACTACAAAATAGAAACTAATCAACAACCACGCGCCGAGTTAAAGGAGCTCATGGAGTTTAAACCACCAGATCAGTACGATACACTGCACAAGGAGATAAACCGTCTGATATCAGAGCTTAACAAAGATTACCTGGACGAGCGAATGGTCAGCAGGGCAAAGTTCTTCGCAGACAGGGGTCAGTACCTAAAGGCTATAGTACTGCTTTATGAGGCTTTTATGGTGCTTGCTTGCAGAAAACAGAATAGACAAGACTGCAACAAATACAAAACCAGAGAAGAGATAAGGGACCAGCTTAGAAATAATGAGAAGTTTGAGTTTTTGAGCCACCTAAGAAACGTCATAGTACATGGCAGTCAGCCAGAGGGTAAGTATGGAGGAAAGATACAGCGCATACTTGGCTCAGAAGAAGAGCTCAAAAAAGTGTTTGATGAGTACATAAGCTACTATAACCAGCTCAGGAAGGAACTATGAGCTTAAAGTCTTACAGAACAATAAGGACCTTGTTGGGAGAGTTCAGTCTATTGGATGTAGTGTCCATTACTGTATTTTTTGGAGCGCTACCTGAGGTTTTGTTCTCGTTAATTGACTTCTTCCTTCAGGGAGAAGGGAACTCTCTAAAAAGGGCTGGGCTTTTGGCTTTGATAACCGCTGTAGCACTCGCGTACATTTCTGTGAGGTACAAAAAGCTAAAGGAGTTCTTTGAGGAGAGAGATTACCAAGTTGAGGAAGTTTTACCTTCTGCTCAGAGAGTTTTTATAACCGCCCTTAGCCTTCCAAAGCTGTCAGAAGAAGAGCTTTTGGACATAAAGCATAAGAAAAGCTTAAAGGAAATACGAGAAAAGTATGGGAAAAATTTTACTTGGATACCTTACCTTGAAACCATAGAAGACCTAAGGAGTAAAGCAAAGCTGGAAAAGATAGTGGTGATACCTTCAGAGCAGTCCAAAAATTACTACAAGCACTTTGAGAAGATGGTAAATGAGCTATTTGGAGGCTTGAGTGTAGAGCAGTTTGGACCTGCCAATTACGATGACTTTGATGACATCCAAAAGGCTATGAGGAGTGCATTAAAAGAACTCCAAAGTCGGGGCTACAAGAAAAGTGAGATCATTGTAGGTATAACTGGGGGGACTTCCGCTTTCAGCGTTGTTGCCTCTGCTCTTACTCTACCTTCAAAAATGGCACTATCCTATTACACACAGAATGCTAAAAAGATAGTTTATGTAAATATTGAGCCAGTTGAGAACGAATGAGGTCAGAAAATTGAGCGTGAGGGGGTTATAAGATATTGAGGAGGTAGATCATGAAAAAACTTTTTGCTGTTGCGTTAGCGGTATCTCTGTATGGCTGTCAGGAAGCCAACCAAGTGGATAACTCAGAGCTGTGCGTGGTGAATGACTTTAGGCTCATTTTAACCATAGGATCATTTACAACAAAAGTGGTGTAGTGTGTGTATACACCGCACAGAGAAACTAAAAGCTTCTAAAACAAGAGAAAAAATAAAGTAAGGAGGTAAGCCATGCTGTGGTTTATTCTTGCAATTTTAGACTTTCTGGGTCTTTGGAGGTTTGGCAGGTCTTCTAATTCTTCTGATCTTGATAGTTTCCATTCCCACAGTAATGACTGTGATATAGACAGAGCCATGTACGATCCTTCTTGTCCTTTGTACTGGAGCTTCCATGATACAGATAGTTTTTCTTCCTCTTGGAATGGTATGGATAGTTTTTCTTCTTTTTGGGATAATCACTCAACGGATATCTTATAATGATTAACTTATGGAGATCACAATAGTCCCAATAGAAGAAGAGGTAAAGCAGTCCTATATAGACTATGCTATGTCCGTCATAGTGGGGCGGGCTATTCCTGATGCTCGCGATGGACTAAAGCCTGTCCAAAGAAGGATACTCTATGCTATGTATCAGATGAACCTAACACCTGATAAACCTTTTGTAAAGAGCGCAAGAATAGTAGGGACAGTACTGGGATACTACCACCCTCACGGAGATCAGGCGGTTTATGAAGCTTTAGTTAGGATGGCTCAGGACTTTAATATGAGGTATCCCCTTATAACGGGGCAGGGAAACTTTGGTTCTATAGACGGTGATCCTCCCGCAGCTATGAGGTATTCAGAGGCAAAACTTTCCAAGGTAGCCATAAAACTCCTTGAGGACATAGAGGAGGATACCGTTGATTTTGTACCTAACTTTGACGGTTCTACCTTAGAGCCATCAGTTCTGCCTTCCAAATTTCCCAATATGCTCTGCAATGGCTCTACGGGTATAGCGGTAGGATTAGCCACTTCCATACCACCCCATAACCTCAAAGAGGTTTGTGAGGCTCTAATAGAGCTTGCAAAGAACCCAGATATATCAACAGAAGAGATAATGAAACACATAAAAGGTCCAGATTTTCCCACAGGTGGCATCATAGAGAACTACTCTGAGCTTATTGAGTACTATCACACAGGAAAGGGACATGTAAGGATAAGGGCAAAGGCTCACATAGAAAAACTGCAAGGAGGAAGAGAGCAAATAGTCATAACAGAAATACCCTATCAGGTAAATAAGGCAGAACTCATAAAGAGAATGGCAGAGCTCGTAAGGGAGGGAAAGCTAAAAGAGATATCCGATATAAGGGACGAATCTGACAAGGAAGGCATAAGGATAGTTGTGGAGCTAAAGAGAGATGCAGACGCTCAAAAGGTATTAGAAAAACTCTACAAATACACAGCCTTACGGAAAAACTTTCCCATAAACTTTGTGGTGCTTATAGACAACGAACCCAAACAGGTAGGTATAAAAGGGCTCTTGCAAGAATTCCTAAGACACAGGCTTGAGGTAATTCTCAGAAGGTCTAAACATTACTTGAGGAAGGCAGAGGATAGACTGCACATAGTGGAAGGGCTACTCATCGCTATAAGACATATGGATCAAGTAATACAAGATATAAGAAGCTCCCAGGACACAGCGCAGGCAAGGGAAAAACTCATGCAAAAGTACTCTCTTAGTGAAAAGCAAGCGGATGCGGTACTTGATATGAGACTCCAAAGGCTCACATCTCTTGAAAGCAAAAAGCTTGAAGAAGAAAAAGAGGAACTTATGCAAAAAATAGATTACTACAAAAAGCTCATAGCCAGTGAGGAAGAGAGAATAAAGGTGTTTATACAAGAGATGGAAGAGATATCAAAAGAGTTTCCTTCCCCAAGAAGGAGTTTTGTTCTTGGATCTGAAGAAGATAAAGTGGGACAGCTTACGGTAGTCATATATTCCAACGGAAAGATTGCACCCCTTGAAGAGTTGCAGGAAGAGGAAGTGGTCAATGTATTGGATGTTCCCTTTGATGAAGGACTATTTATGGTATCCAACAAAGGTAGAGTTTATTGGATAGCGGGTTCTCAGGCTCTTCAGGGAAGTAAAGTGTCCTTTAAGGAAGAGGACGAAAGTATCGTAGGTGCTTTTGTGAGGTCCCAAGCAAGTGATCGCATTATTCTGATAACCAAGTTGGGATATGTGAAAAAGATACCTATCGTGGACTTTGAGTACAAAGCTCAAGGTATGTCCATAATAAAGTTTTCTGAAGAAGAGGATCAAGTGATCAGAGTTCTGCAGTCTCCAGAGGAAGGCGATCTTTTGCTATTCACTCAGAAGGGTAAGTGGCTTAGGTTTCCTATAAAGGATATTCCTCCGGCTACTGTGGGCTCCAAAGGTGTTATAGGTATAAGGTTTGAGGGAACAGATACAGTCAAAGGAGCAAGAGCTCTAAGGGACTATCCGTACCTTGTGCTCATAACAGAAAAGGGTAGTGTCAGGAAGGTAAGTTTAAATGAGATACCAGTTAAAAGCAGAGGTTCCAAAGGAATGCGCCTTTTGATACACACAAAAAGTAAGCTTGTGGATGTGGTACCCATAAGAGAAAGCGCGGAAGTTATGGTAGTGACCCAAAAGGGAAAGGTCTTTTACGATAAGCTTGAGGAGAGCCAAATACCTTTTAAAGAAGTGCCTCGTTGGGACATAGGTGAGGACATCATAACAAGGATCGTAATAAAAAAGGCATAAGCGGAACTCCAGCAAGGAGCTTCCACCAATTTTTTAAAAAGTAAAGCATAGGTGCGGATAAAAGGGTTATAAAAATAGCTTCTTTTACAGAAAGGGGTGTGTTTAATGTAAAGCTCATATAAGACAGTAAGCTCACAGAAGATAGTATGGCTTTACCTAAGTACTCAAGGGGAAAAGAGGGAAGGCTGAAAAAAGTCAGAAGTTCCAAAATTCCGTAAGCGGTAAAAGGTACAAAAAGAATTCCCACTATGGGTGTAAAGATAACACTAGTTGGTGTTGTCAGAGAAAAGGTGGAAACTATACTTGCAGTGCCCAAAAAAGCAAAAAAACTACTCCAAAAAGATAAAAAGATGGGATGAAAGCGCTCTGGCACAGAGCTTTTTATATCATCTATGTTTGTGCCAGAGAGTATTAGGTAAAGCGTGGCAATAAAGGATAGCCAAAAGGAGTAGGATGTTAAATATTCTGGGTAAAGGAAGAGTATTACAGAACCTGAAAAGAAAAGCAAACTTAGGTAATCGGGTCTTCTATCCAAGAGCCTTATTAGTATGGCAAAGAGTAGCATTAGATAAGCTCTCAAGACGGGTGGGTCCATGGGAACTATAAAAAAAGCGTACCAACTGACCCCAAAGAGCGCAAGAAAAAAGCCATATATGCCCGGCAGTAAATACCTTAGTATTAGTGCTATTAGTGTCAGGTGAAAGCCAGAAACAACCAAGATGTGTAAAAGTCCTGTACGCCAAAAAGAAGCTTGATATTCAAAGGACATAACATCCTGAGAAGCACCAAAAAGATAAGAAAGCAAAAGAGCCTCAACATCTTTATCCTCTATCTTCTCTTCCATTCTTTTTATGAGCTTATCCCTTTGAGTTTCTCCCAACAATATGATCTTCTTTACATCTTTCCAGCTTGATGATATAAAAATCCTTCCGTTATGAACCTTTACGTGTCCAAAGACCTCAAAACTTTTTGATGGAATGTCCTCCGCACCAAAGAGTGTAAGGTATCCTATCTTGCCATATAACTCAGGAATTTCTCCATCCAAGAGCCTTACCTTAACCTTTATTCCCCTATCATCCGCTTGTGGCACACCTTCTACAAACACAACCAATGATCCACTGCCAAGATCATCTGATAAATACTCCTCCTCTTTTTCTACTCTAAGAAAGCTTACCAAAAGAGCTAAGAAGAAAAGTAGAAGATGTTTAATGTGTCTTGCTTTTAGGATGTTCTCAAAATAGACCATTTCTGAGGGCATCTACAAATTCAATCATCTTTTTGTGATCCTTTACACCTGGACTTACTTCTATACCAGAGGAAACATCAACCGCATAGGGATTTACCCTTTTTACTGCGTGGATCACATTACTTGGGTTTAGTCCTCCCGATAGAAAAACGCGAAATCCCTCCTTTACAAATTTTTCCGCTATTTTCCAATCAAAAGTCTTTCCTGTTCCACCGTAGGCTTTCTCTGAGTATGTGTCCAAAAGGATGGCATAGGCAGATTGCCACTCTTGGTCTATATGCAATTCACCTTTGACTCTAAAGGCTTTTATAACTCTACTTATTCCTATCTTTTTTGCAAACTCAAGACTTTCCTCTCCATGAAGTTGGACCAAATCTATACCCATATCAAGGGCTTTTTTGACCTCTTCATACTCAGGATTTACCATAACACCTACCTTTTTAACACCGCTTCCTGCACTATGCACCAATTCCTTTAACTCATCAAAGCTTACAAACCGTGGGCTTTTTGGGAAGAGCACAAAACCTATGTAATCAACACCTAAAGATAGGGCTTTTTCTACATCCTCACACCTTTTTAGTCCGCAGAACTTAACTTTGACCATAAAAGAGATCCCTAAGTTTTACCATCTGTTCAAGATGTATCTGACCTTCTGCCACTTGTTTGTCTATAAAGGCGTAGGATATTACAGATCCAAACACAAACCCAGCTAATCGGGAAATGCTTCCCACCTTCCCCATGGAGATGAGTATTTTTTCTCCTTCCTCCTCCTTTCCTATGCATAAAAGCTCCGCTACATCTTTGTAGGAGTTGGCTTTGACAGCAATCTTGACTATATCCGCACCCCATCGCCGTGCGGATCTAAAGACCTCCCTGAGTATCCATTTGGGTGGTGTAGCAGAAAAGTTGTGATAAGAGATTATAAGCTTTCTGTTGTGGGCTTTTACTACATCTCTAACCTTTGACAAGATGCTGAGTGAAGATAATTCCACATCTGTGTAATCACTGATGGGTGATAACTCCCGAAAGAGCTCCTCACGGTTTTCTACTTTTCTGCCACCCTCTTCTTCACTCCTTATGGTAAGGATGGTCATAAGACCTACAGAGTGGGCTTTTTCTATGAGCTTGCGAACATGATCCACCTGTGTGTTTTCAAACATATCCACTCTGAGCTCCACTATGTCCGCTCCTAAGGTTTTGCACTCCTCCAAGCGCCTATCAAACTCTGCGTCAGTTAGTGGTACAGCTATTAGCATGATGATTTTTTAACCCTCGCTAAGGTCTTTAGAGGTAAGCCAAAGACCTTTGTAAAACCAGCACCAGCCCTGTGGTCAAAAGCATCCCTTTCGGAATATGTGGCAAGCTCTTCCACATAAAGAGAGTTGGGTGAGCTCCTTGAAGCTATCGTCACAGAACCTTTATACAGCTTTAGTTTAACGCTTCCTGTGACACACTTTGCTACTGTGGAAACAAAGGCATCTAAGGCTTCTCTTAGAGGAGAAAACCAAAGTCCTTCATACACCAGCTTGGCATACTCATGGGGTATATGGCTTAAAAAGTAGTGGAAGGTAAACCTATCTGTGGTAAGAGATAAAAGTTCTCTGTAAGCGGTATAAAGAAGTGTAGCACCTGGTGCTTCGTAAACTTCCCTACTTTTTATACCTACCAGCCTGTTTTCAACCATGTCTATCCTTCCTATGCCGTGCCTTCCTCCTATAACGTTTAGGTCAAGGATAAGCTGGCTTAAAAGCTCGTATCTCTTTCCATTTATCGCTACAGGTGTGCCCTCCTCAAAGGTTATTTCCACATACTCCTCCTCATCTGGTGCTTTCTTGGGAGAGACAGTCCATTCAAAGGCATCTTCGGGTGGTTCTTCAAGCAGGTCCTCTATGGGACCACACTCTATGGAAACTCCCCACAGATTCTTATCTATGGAGTAAGGTTTTTCTTTTGTTATCTTTACGGGTATTTGGTGTTTGATGGCGTACTCTACCTCTTCTTCACGAGATCTGAACTCCCACTCTCTAACGGGCGCTATTACCTCAATGTTGGGATTCAAAGCCCATGCGGACACCTCAAACCTCACCTGATCGTTGCCTTTTCCCGTAGAACCATGAGCTATGTAATCCGCACCAAACTTTTCCGCGTACTGAATAAGCTTTTTGGATATCAGAGGTCTTGAAAGAGAAGCGCTAAGGGGATATTTGCCTTCATACAGAGCCAAAGCCCTGAGAGTAGGAAGACAGTAATCTCTAGCAAACTCTTCTTTGAGGTCCTCTACTATGGCATCTACCGCTCCAGAAGATTTTGCCTTTTGGGGGATATCGCTTAGTTCCTCTCCCTGTCCCACATCTGCGGTGTAGGTGATAACTTCGTATCCCTTTTGTGTGAGCCACCTTACCATTACGGAGGTGTCCAATCCACCTGAATAAGCCAAAATAACCCTCTTTGCCATACACAAAATTATAACTATATTTAAGAGTTTATGGGTCTGAGTGTAGGTATAGTAGGATTACCTAACGTGGGCAAGTCCACGCTTTTTAATGCCATCACTCAATCCGCCAAGGCTCAAGCAGCTAACTACCCTTTTTGCACCATCGAACCCAATGTGGGAGTGGTGGCAGTACCTGATGAAAGGCTACAGCAAATAGCAAAGATGGAAAAGTCTAAAAAGATAACGCCCACATTTATTGAGTTTGTGGACATAGCGGGGCTTGTGCGCAATGCCAGTAAAGGTGAAGGTCTTGGCAATCAGTTTTTGGCTCACATAAGAGAGGTGGACGCTATAGCTATGGTGTTAAGATGCTTTGAAAACCCGGATATAGTTCATGTGGAAGGTAGTGTGGACCCAATACGGGATGCGCAGATAATAGACTTAGAGCTCATAGCTAAAGATTTAGAAACCGTTAGCAAAAGGATAGAAAAGGTGGAGAAACTCGCAAAGCTTGGGGACAAAAAAGCCAAAGAAGAACTTGAAAAACTCCTGCAATTGAAAGAGATCCTTGAGAATTTAGAACCCATCAGAAAACACACCGAACTCCCAGAAGATACTTTGGAATATGCAAAGAAGACCCTTTTCCTGCTTACTACCAAGCCTGTGCTGTATGTGGCAAATGTGGACGAAGAAGGTCTAAGTGGAAATGCGTATGTAAAGCAGGTGATGGATTATGCTAAAAAGGAAAAAGCTCCCGTGGTTGTCATATGTGCCAAGCTTGAGGCTGAACTTATAGAGCTCCCTGAGGAAGAAAAACTGCAGATGCTTAACGCTTACGGACTTGATGAGCCAGGTCTGAACAAGTTAGTCAGAGAAAGCTATGCCCTGCTTGACCTTATAACCTTCTTTACCGCTGGTGAGAAAGAGACAAGGGCATGGACGATAAAGAAGGGTACAAAAGCGCCCCAGGCCGCTGGAAAGATCCACTCGGACTTTGAGAGAGGCTTTATAGCTGCTGAGGTAATAAACTATGAAGAGTACATAAAGGTAGGTTCTATGAGCAAGGCAAAGGAGCTTGGCCTTGTAAGGCTTGAAGGCAAGGATTACCAAATAAGAGATGGTGATATAGTGTATTTTAGGTTTAACGTGTGAGTTCTTCTAAGGCAGAGAAAAAGCTTTTCATGATGGCATTCCTTGAAAACTTTCTTTCGTAAAGATCCCTTGAATTTTTGGATAGCTTTTCCCATTCTTTCACCGCCCTTTTGAGCTTATCAATCAAGTCTTTTGTGTCCCCAGCACGAAACACAAAACCATTGTAGCCTTCTTCTACAGCTTCTTTGATCCCGCCCACATCTGAAACCACTAAGGCACATCCACAAGCAAGAGCCTCTATGGCAACCCTTGAAAAAGCTTCTGTTTCTCTTGATGGTATCACACATATATGCGCCCTTTTGTAGTATTCCTCAACTTTTGGAGTGTATCCTACCGCCCTGATCCTCTTTTCCAAACCCTTTTGCACTATGTATGAGTCTATTGCTTTTCTTAGACTACCATCGCCCACTATCCACGCTTTGAGGTTAATCTCAGTCTTTGCAAGCTCCTCAAGAGCTTCCAAAAAGTCCATCACTCCCTTTCCCTGATCCAGCTTTCCCACAAAGAGTATTTCCACTGTATCCTTTTGCTTTTCTGTGTAAAAAAACCTCTCCTCATCCACTATGTTGTAAACTACCCTTATTTTTTCCTTGGGTACGCCCTCCTGCACAAGATTTTCTTTGACCTTTTGGCTTACCGCAAGAAACATATCCACATAAGGAAACACAAACCTTCTTACCATCCACTGCTTCATTCTCTCCATGTGTCTGAAAAAGACCACTTTTGTATTTGCAAACTTACCTGCAAGGAGGGCATTAACGTACTCTTTTCCGTTGTTGGCTATCAAAAAGTCTGGTTTTTCCCTTTTTATAATGCGCGCAAGTCTTATAGTGCTTGTAAGAGCCAAACTGTTGGGAAAACTTGCGTAGTACTTCTTTACATCATGCACATGTCTGTCCACATAAGAGTTTTTGGCACAAACCAAAAGCACATGCAGGCCTTCCTTTACAAGTTCTTTTATCATCTGCACCGTGTGTATTTCAGTGCCCCCAAAATTGGGATTTGGATTTCCATTGAGCCAAACTATCTTCATAGCACAACCTTAAACAAAAACTTAGGGAGAAAGTCATTTCCAAATACCGTGATCCTTCTTATCTCAAAAAGGTTAGGACTTTCCAAAACAGAGCCGTGTTTTGTGGTAAAAGCCATAAGATAGCCAGCCTCTGCCACCATATCCCTAACTTCTTGGTTATAGTCTCCGTAAGGATAACAAAAGGTTTTTACTTCTACTCCCAGCTTGTCCTCAAGGATTTTTTTTGAGTCTTCTATCTCTCTTCTTGCGGTTTCTTTGGGTATCTGAGAGAGGTACGGATGCGTCAGACTGTGCGAGCCTATCTCTATGCCTGCACTCACAAGCTCCCTGAGGTGTTGCCAATCCATTAGGGTTTTTTTCACCATTAGCTTTTGGTAATCCCACTCGTTGAACCTACCCACAAGACCAGCAGGCACAAAGACAAGCGCAGGTATTCCTTCCTGCTTTAAGAAAGGAAAGGCATTTTCCCAAAAGTCTAGATACGCATCATCAAAGGTAAGAAGCACACCTCTGCCTTTTGGACTTTTAAGCAGGTCATCGCTTCTTAAAAATTCGTATCCCAAAAGTTTAAGAGCTTTTATCTGCTTCCTAAAGTCTTGTGGCTTGACATACAAAGTTTTGAGTTTTGCGGATTTTGGTGGTGTTCCTATGTTGTGGTAGGTGAGCACTTTCATACTTATCCATCAACCGTAGGCAGTTTCATAAAGCCTGTATATGTCTTCTGGTGTAGGTTCTACAGGGTTTAGCTGGAAAGAGTGCCATGAAAGCATGCAAACATCTTCCGTTAGTTTTTCTATGCTTTCCTTTTTAACACCAAGGGATCTAAGGCTTGGGGTTAGATCTACGCTTTTCAGAAGATTTAGTACCGCATCTACCGCTTTTGATGCCTTTCTTTCATACCCCATCGCTTCCGCAAAAAGTTCGTACTTTTCTGGGTTTCCTCCGTAGTTGAACTCGGTTATGACAACCGCCAAGGCAGCAAGACCTTCTCCATGAGCCACATTAGGATAGTGAGCGGATACAGGATGTTCCATAGCGTGTATGAGAGCCACTCTCTTTTTGTCTATGGCAATACCTGCAAGCATAGATGCATAACTCATCATCTCTCTGGCTTTCATGTTCTCGGGGTCTTTCACCGCTATAGGTAGCCACTCCTTTATTATTCTGATAGCTCTTATAGCAAGCTCATCTGCCATAGGGTTATACGCTCTGTTAGTAAAGGATTCAAGAGCGTGTATAAAAGCGTCTATACCTGTGATGGCAGTAAGGCGCGGGGACATGGTTTTTGTAAGTGCTGGGTCCACAATAGCCACCTTTGGATAATTAAGTGAGTGTGAAATAACAAGCTTTTCCTTTCTAATGGGATTAGATATTACAGAGTACCTATTTACTTCGCTACCTGTGCCAGCGGTTGTGGGTATGCATATAACCGGTCTGTTCAAGAAAGGGATAAGCCTTGGTCCTTCTGGATAATTCACATAATCCCATGCGTATCCTTCGTTAGAAGAGACTATAGATACAGCCTTTGCCACATCCAAAGAACTTCCACCACCAAGACCTATAATAAAATCCACCTTTTCTTTTACAGCTATCTGACTTGCCTCATTTACCTGCTTATCTGTAGGATTGGGCTCTATACCATCAAAAATTAGGATGTCCCTTATACCTGCTCTTTCAAGGGATTCCACTACCCTATCAAGAGCACCACTTTCCTTTGCACTTTTCCTTCCGGTAATTATCATAGCCTTAAAGCCAAAACGCCTGGCTATATTTCCTACCTTTTCCACACTGCCTGTACCAAAGATGATCTCTACCGGAAGGTAGAAATCAAAGGTGTTCATGCTTCAGTTATGTCTTCTCTTTGTATTTCCATCTCCTCAGGTATAGTAGCGTCAAAGGTAATAGCAGGATATGTGGGAGCTATACCTTCTTCTTCTACCTTTTCTGCGCAGTGAGCGTGATAGCGCGTCCAAGGTATGGCTTGCAATCTCTCAATGGGAATCTCCTCACCGCAGTATTCACATATACCGTAAGTTCCCGCATCCATCTTCTGCAGTGCATAATCTATTTCTCTAAGTAAGAAAATCTCTCTGGTAGATAGGTTGTCCAAAAGTTCCTGAGTGTAAGTCATTTGGCTAATATCCTCAAGGTCTCCGGGCTCTTTTACCTCTTCCCCTATTCTCGCTTGCGTATCTTCTTTTTTGCGATACCTTTCTAAGATTTTAGCTTTCTCTTCAAGCAATTTAGCTCTGAGGCTTTCAAGTACTTCTTTTGGAAGCATACCTTCCTACCTCCTTTATTTTAAAGCTTTAAAATATAACCTGCACTAAGATTAAGTCAAGCTCTGCCAAGTCTGTTTGAAAAATAGCAAAAGAGCTTAAAAACTCTTGACATAGGAATTTTTGTGTGTTAAGATATAACTTATCAAATTCTTTAAAGGAGGGTAATAACATGAGGAAAAGCCTCTTGGCAATGGCAGCCCTGATGGGAGCAACAGTTTTGCCTTCTCAGGGAGCAGTCATCAGAGTTGACGAAGATACCTTTGCCAACGTGGGACTAAAGCTCCAAATATGGGCACAGCACTTGGGGAAGACAAGGAGCAAAGTTGATACTACTGGTAAGTTTCCTAATCTTCCTTCTAATTATAATGAGAAAAACTACACCGACTTCTCCATCAACAATGCCAGGATTTACTTCAACGGTCAAGTGAATAAGCTGATCCAATTTGGTGCAAACTTGGACTTTCATGTTCACGATGTGAGGGGTAGTAATAATAATGTATTGTCTGGTAGAACTTTCCACCAAGGAACAGCAACATCAAGAGTTAACGACGCCTTCATAAACTTCAAATTCATGGAAGAGTTCCAGATCATGGCAGGTCTCTACAGGCTACCCTTTAGCAGAGCATCACTAACAGACGAATACACATACCTTATTCCTACTGGATATGGCTATAGTGTCAGAAGTGATATCTCTAAGATAACGGTAGAGGATAAGAATAATAATATAAAAGACGAATACTATCTATCCCCTCGTAATGCGTTTTTACCCTTTACCATAGGGTCTAACGTAGACAACCCTTACAGGGATGCAGGTCTTACCGTATGGGGTAATATAGCGGACGGCATGATCAAGTATCAGCTTGGCATCTTTGATGGAAGCTTTGACCATACTAATAGTGTTTCGGGTGTAAAGGACAACCTTGCCTTCTCTGGAAGGATACAGTTCACACCCACCATGCTGGGCTTCAAGGGTGAAAAGGGCTATACCCTTGCTGACACTTACCTTGGAAAGCAAAATGTCCTCACCATAGGTCTTGGCTACAATACCCAAAAGTGGGATGATGACAGTGGAAACTCAGGCACCGCAAAGGCGTGGACAGTGGACGTCATGTGGGAGCAAAAGTTTGGAGACATAGTACCCAACCTCCAGCTTGGCTACATAGACAGGAAGGATATGCCTATGGTATATGTATATACAGATCCTAAACAAAACCAACCAGAAATAAAAGTATATAAAGTCAAAGACAAAGCTTACTATGTACAGGCTCAGCTCCTCTACGATCAAGTGGTTGGAATAGGAAAGCCTGCCCTTGCCATAAGGTACGAAAAGCTTGATGACAGGTCACCTGCTAATATGGACACCCACAGAACTGGTGTGTTCTTCAACTACTACATAAAGGGTCAGGACGCCAAGATTCAATTGGGTGTTGATGTTGTAAATCTCAAGAACAAGGCCGTTTATAAAGACGGCGATGATTATTATAAAGAGAAGAACTACACTGACTGGACATTGGCACTTCAAGTTCAGTTCTAAGCTATCTTAGAACTCCCTTAGCCCCGCAGGTTGCGGGGTTTTTTTATTTTTCTTTCATTTTTAATGCCTAAGGCATATCTTATAAATTCATGCTATACAAGGAGCTAACTCGGCAGACTCAGGAAGACATAAAAAGGTACTTTCAAGAGAAGGACTATATGGTCATAGCGGTTCCAAGGCACGAAGCCATAAGGGTCTATACCCTTAGAGCCACACAAAGTGTAGAAACCGCAAGAAGGATACACGGTCTTGACAGAGAAAGAGCGGAGGTTTTAGGGTATGCGCTCTTGTCCGCCTTACTACTTACTTCTTTGCTTAAGCACGCCACAAACCAAAAGGTGCTTTTAAAACTGAACCTTCATGATGGAGTTGTGGTTGCAGAAGCAGATGCAATGGGAAGGGTAAGGGGTTTTGTTGAGGGAAGTTTGGAAAAACCTTGGACAGGCACTCTTACTGTGGTGAAAGAGCTGAGACTTGGCACACCCTACACAAGCGTAGTTCCCATAGTGAGCGATAACCTAAAGGACAACTTGCTTTATTACTTTGAACAGTCCGAACAGATAAAAACCGCCTTGGACATGTTTATAGCTTTTGATGAGGAAGGAAAGGTAAAGATGGCAAGCGCTTATCTTTTACAGGCATTGGGTGGAGCGGAAGAGCCATCCATCACCTTTGTTGAGGAAAGTATGAGAAGGTCCGTTGATATGGGAGCAAGACCAGAGGATATGGCACTTAGTATCCTTGAGGGTAAAGAACCAAGGCTTATAGGACTCAAAGAGATAGAGTATTACTGTCCGTGCAACGAAGAGATAGCTAGAGCAAGCCTTTTCTTGCTTGAAGAGGAGGAGCTTGAGGAGATACTAAGCGATGGTCCTGCGGAAGTAGTTTGTAAGTTCTGCGGTAGGATTTATCGCTTTACCAAAGATATGCTATAATAATCTAACATTGGGTGTGAAACAGTGGCTTGATTTTTTAATTAAGTTTGGTTATACTCAATCTACTATGAACAAAGCATTAATCTTGGCGTGTAAGACAAAATCCAAGCCCTATATGGGTGAGGATACTCCTGCAAGGTTTCCGTCCCTGCAGGTGCTTACACGCCTAAGACTTGTTAAGGCTTTCTACCTTAAGCTAAAGGGTTTGCTTAAATGCGTAAGTGCGGATAAGATGGTTAGGAAAAATGGGACGGTGGCAAAACCCAAGGAGGTTATAGTATGGCAGTGATTTCTATGAGAGATCTGCTTGAGGCAGGTGTACACTTTGGACACTCCAAAGGTAGATGGAATCCCAAAATGGCACCTTTTCTTTATGGTGTCAGGAACGGGATACACATCATTGATCTCAACAAGACAGTGATCTATCTGGAACAGGCTTATAACTTTGTTGCGGACAGAGTGGCAGAAGGTGCAGAGATACTCTTTGTAGGCACAAAAAAACAGGCAAAGGATGTCATAAAAGAGGAGGCAGAAAGAGCTGGAGTGCCATATGTAAATGAGAGATGGGTAGGAGGTCTTCTTACCAACTTCAGAACCGTCAAAAAGAGCATTCTCAAACTGAAAACCTTTGAGAGAATGGAAGCGGAAGGAGTTTTTGATGTTTTGCCCAAAAAAGAAGTGCGTATGATGAAAAGAAAGATGGAGCGCTTAAGGAAGCTATACGGCGGTATCCTAAACATGGAGAGAATCCCTGACATTATTTGGATAGTAGATACAGTAAGGGAACACATAGCGGTGCAAGAAGCCAAAAAGCTGGGTATCACCGTAGTAGCCATAGCGGACTCCAACTGTGATCCAGATGTGATAGATTACCCTGTGCCTGGCAATGATGATGCTATAAAATCCATAAAGCTTCTCACTTCCAAGATAGCAGATGCGGTTATAGAAGGAAAGCAAAGAAGAGAAAGACTTGGAGAAGGAGCACCTGTAGAGGTGGTAAGAAGGAGAGTTATCACCGTAGAGGAAGAGGAAAAGGCTCTCTTTGAGAAAGCTATGGAGATGTCCGAAAAGTACGAATACATAGACAAGGGTGCAGAAGAAGTAGAATAACGGAGGTGAAAAAATGGTAAATGCAGAAATGGTAAAAGCTCTCAGAGAGATGACGGGTGCTGGTATGCTTGAGTGCAAAAAGGCTCTTGAAGAGGCAGGGGGAGATATAGAGAAAGCCAAAGAAATACTCAGAATAAGAGGTTTAGCAAAGGCAGAGAAGAAGGCAGGCAGAGAGACAAAGGAGGGAATAATACAAACCTACGTTTCAGAAGACAGAAAGGTAGGTGTTATCCTTGAGCTAAACTGCGAGACGGACTTTGTGGCAAGAAACGAGCACTTTAGCGAGCTTGCTCTAAACATAGCAAAGCACATAGCCAGCCTTCCAGAAAATGCCAACAAAGAAGGAAGCGCAGAAGACATCCTCAAGCAACCCTACTTCCAAGACCCTTCCGTAAGCGTAGAGGAGGTTATAAAGTCTGCCATAGCCAAGATAGGAGAGAACATACAGATAAGAAGGTTTACAAGGTTTGACACAGATGGATACATACACGCTTATGTGCATGGTATAGGAAGAATAGGTGTTCTTGTAGATTATCAGGTGGATAATTTAGACTCTCAGGCGCTCAGAGTAGTTCAGGACATAGCCATGCAGATAGCAGCCATGAAGGCAGAGTTTTTGGATATAAACTCTATACCGTCTGATGTCTTGGAGAGAGAAAAGAGAATACTCACAGAGCAGGCAAGACAGGAAGGCAAACCCGAGAACATCATAGAAAAAGTTGTGGAAGGAAGGCTAAAGAAGTTTTATCAAGAGAAGGTACTTCTTGAACAGCCCTTCATAAAAGATGAAAAGAAGACCATCAGACAGTATATAAAGGAGAACCTGCCAAGTCTTGTGATAAAGAGGTTTGTGAGGTACGAACTTGGTGGAGTCTGATACTCCAAAGTATAGAAAGATACTTCTCAAACTTTCTGGAGAAGCCTTTTCAGGAAGCTACGGTTATGGAATAAGTCCTGAGTTCCTTGAGTACATTTCTCATGAGATAAAGAGTGTTTACCATCTTGGTGTTCAGATAGCCATTGTAATAGGTGGTGGGAACATATTTAGAGGATTTCAGGGAGAGCAGATGGGTATAGATAGGGCTACCGCGGATTACATGGGCATGCTGGCAACGGTTATAAACGCTCTGGCACTTCAGTCCGCTTTGGAAAAGCACACGGGCATACCTACAAGGGTGCTTTCTGCCATAGAGATGAGACAGGTAGCAGAACCTTATATAAGAAGGCGAGCGGTAAGACACTTAGAAAAGGGTAGAGTGGTGATCTTTGCAGGTGGTACTGGGAACCCTTTCTTTTCTACAGACACAGCGGGCGCACTAAGGGCAGCGGAGATAGGGGCGGAGGTGCTCATAAAAGCAACAAAGGTGGGTGGCATCTATGACAAGGATCCAAAAAAGTATCCTGATGCGGTCCTGATAAAGGAAATATCTTACCTTGAGGTCATAAGCAGGGGTCTGGGAGTTATGGACCATACCGCATTGACTCTTTGCAAAGAGAACCAAATTCCCATAATAGTCCTGAACATATTCCAAAAGGGAAACCTCAAAAAGGCAGTTCTTGGGGAAGAAGTGGGCTCTATTGTAAGAGTGTAGGAAAAGAGAATAATACCCACAAATCTCTGTCTGAGTGTTAAAGAACTGCCTCATTTTTCCTCCTTGAGGTTATCATGTGTTGCAGTAAGAAAAGGAGAGCAAATATTCCTAAAGCTGTAAGAGATGCGGAAAGTCTGTCCAAAGCTAATCCTCCATTGGGTTTGGTGAGAAAGTCTCCAAAAGTAGCTCCAAAAGGTCTTGTAAATATAAAGGCTATCCAAAAGAGGATATCATCGTAGCCCTTTATTAGGAAGTGAAGTAGTGCGGTAATGCCTATTATGGCAAGGGTTAGCATGGATGCGCTCAAAAAGTGAAGTCCCATGTTGTCAGTGAGGAAATCTCCAAAAGCTGTGCCCAAGGAGTTGGAAAATAGGACAGCTGTCCAGAATAGGTATTCTTTAAAAGAGTCATTCATAGGGTGTATGTGAAGGCTTTTGTACTTAGCGTACCAAAGACCAAGTGTGATAGCAAGGCACGAGAAAAGAAGCAGACTTCCCTTTAAGTATCCTAAGTGGAAGGTCCTGTCTATCATGTCTGAGATTTCTGTGCCCACGGTGGTGGTGGAGATAATAAGAAGCCAGAAAAGTAGAGCGTTATATCCTTTCACTACTTTGGCATAAAGAAACATAGCCAGTAAAAAAATGCTTGCGGTTATGCCAAAACTAACTCTGTAGCCAAGGTTAAGAGACATGGAAAGATAGTCTCCAAACATCTCTCCTAGCGTAGTAGCCACTATCTTCATAAGCCAAAAAAACAGCGTGATCTGAGGTATCTTATCCATCTCAAAACCTCCTTTTAAAGAGCGCCCCGCATGGGGCACAAAAATAATCAATCTTCCTCCGCATCTTCTTCGTCCTTTTCCACCTTTACCACCTTACCGTTTTGTGCATCCACCTTTACATCGTGGATTTCAGAGCCTTTGGCGATCTTAACCCCATACACGAGCTTTCCATCCTCATCTTCCAGTTCGTAGCCTAACACATTACCCTGAACGGAAGACTTAGCGATGTTGATGGCTTCCTGCGGGCTTATGCGCGCATCCGCAGGATTAGGGATCTTACCCTCTTCCGCAAGGGCAAAAGAGAAGACTGCCACCGCTGTGGCTCCTGCCAAAAGCAATTTCCTCATGGCTACACCTCCTTGAAAGTATTTGTGATTATGATAGGGACTCAATATTAACCTTGACTTAAAGGTATCTGAACACAAGCTTAAAAATTTTTGGTACAGACTTCCACAGAAGTTCCTTTATTGGGAATACTGTGTATGTGCATGTGCCAACCCATTATCTGCACTATAGCCCTACTTATACTTAGTCCAAGTCCTGATCCTTCCTCTTGCTTTGCCTGTTCAGACCTATAAAAAGGCTCAAAAACTCTCTTAAGATCCTCTTCAGATATTCCAATGCCTTGATCTTCTATAACAAGACATGCATCACGCTTATATATGCGTATAGTCCCACCAGTAAAGCTGTACTTTATAGCGTTTTCTATCAGGTTGCTAAGGAGTGAGCGTACAAGCTCATAATCACCTTCAACTTCAAAGCTATCTTGAAAGATCTCTACCTTTAAATTTTTACTTTTCACCAATTGACTAAACTCTTCCAAAATGTCCATAACCAAATCTCTCAATTCAAGTTTTTCTTTCCTAAGTTCCACACTTTGCGCTTCTAATCTGTAAAGTAGTAGAAGCTTTTCTATAGTCTTAGTGGCTCTATCTACAGCATCCCTGATGCTAAGCAAAAACTCCCGCATCTCAACTGGTTTTCTGTGTTTTGACAAAGCTAAATCTGCTGATGTTCGTATTATAGATAAAGGAGTTTTAAGCTCGTGAGAAAGATGGTAGAAGAAGAACTTTTGAGTGTTAAGATATGTGCTTAGTCGCTCTACCAAGCGGTTATAGGATTCCACTATGGGCTTTAGTTCAGAAGGTACGCGCTCATCTAAAGCTTCAAGTTTGGTAGGATCACTTTCTTTTATCCTCTGAGCAAGCCTTCTTACTACTCTAAAAGAAAGATGCCATAGAGGATAAGCTATTAAAGTGTATAAAGACAAAAGGGTAAACCAACCTACAATAAATTTTCTAGAAAACTCCTCAGAAAGGGCTCTTTTATCACTTATGTCTTTGTAAACCACTATATAGTAATTACTGTACTTATTACCGTAGCCAGCAAACTGCCTACCATTAATCTCAAAAAGGAAAAGTCCATACCCTGAAGGAAAATTAAGCACACTTTTGTCGGGTTGAAGCTCCACAGGTTTTCCATCTTTTAGAACTTTTAGGAAATTACCCGTGCCTTTGCGGAAGTTTACCATGATCTCCTCATCGTACTGAAAATCTTCTTCTTGCACCAAAGAAGCTACAGACTGCCACATAACAGACAATGAGGAGTTTATCTCTTGTGTTATTACACTCTTTAGCGCTAATTGCGTAAAAAAGTAAACAAGAAAGAAAGCACTGAAAAAAAGTAGAAGAAAAACGAGATAAACTCGTAAAAATAGACTTTTCATATCTTAAGAATGTACCCTAATCCCTTTACCGTTTTTATATATCTACCATGGGGGTCTATCTTTTTTCTCAGCCTACTTATCAACACTTCTATAACATTACTATCTGGTACATCTTCCCATCCGTATAACTTTTGAGCTATGTAGGTTTTAGACATTATTTTGTTGGAATTTAAAGCAAGAAGCATGAGAAGTTTCAGCTCCATACCCGTAAGATCTAACTCTTGTCCTTTGAACTCTACTCTTTGTTTCACTATATCTATGCTCACATCGCCAAAAGTTATAATACCTTGTGTTATGCTATACTGACGTCTTATCAAAGCTTTTATTCTTGCTACGAGTTCTTCAAAAGCAAAAGGTTTGGCAAGATAGTCATCAGCTCCAGCGTTTAGTCCTTTTACTTTATCTTCTACAGAACCCTTGGCAGTGAGTATCAGGACAGGGGTATTTATGCCTTGCTTCCTTAGGCTCTCAAGAAGCTTTAGTCCATCTTGTTTTGGTAGCATTAAGTCAAGGATGATTACTTCATAAGAATTTTCCTTTGCATACTCTTGGGCTATAAGTCCATCAGAAACCCAATCAACTAAAAACCCTTCCTCTTCTAATCCTTTTTTGAGAAGTCTTCCTAAGGCTTTATCATCTTCTACTAATAAAAGCCTCATAACGTTTTAATTTTAAGCCTTGAATTTCGCAAAGAAAAATGTTATAATTATTAATAAGCTACCTGACAGGTCTTTTTTGAGACCATGAGGGTAGCACAGGTAGGTCCCCTCATTTACCAGATACCTCCAGAAAAGTACGGAGGCACCGAACTCGTAGTTTATAACATCATAAAAGGTCTAAAAGAAGAAGGTGTAGAATGCACACTTTTTGCCTCGGAAGGTTCAAAAGTAGAGGGTCAAGTGATACCCATATGTCCTCCTCTTGGTTGGAAAGATGAGCAGAAAATCGCTTACTATGAATATTTAGAAGCTTGTCATGTACTTTCAAGACAGGAAGAATTTGACATCATACACATCCATTTTTACCCACACAACCCCCAATGGTTCTTTTCACTACCTCTTTTCAAAAAGCCAGTGATCTTTACTATACACTCTTTGTTGGAAGGTTTTTCCAGACTCTATAGAAAGTTTCCTCACTTGGCACATGCACCTATGGTATCCATATCCAACAACCAAAGAGAACCTTTACCCTTTGCTAATTACATAGCAACAGTTTACAACGGTATAGATGTAAAGCTATTTCCCTTTCAGGATAAAAAGGAAGATTTTTTGGTATTCATAGGAAGATCCACCTACGAAAAAGGTGTTGCGGAAGCTATACAGATAGCTAAAATTCTCGGAAAAAAGCTCTATCTGATAGTAAAAGTAGATACACCACAAGAAGAAGAGTATTTCTCAAAATACATAAAGCCTCACGTAGATGGCAAAAACATAGTTTTTCTTGGAGAGTTGAGTTTTGAAGAAAAGGTAGAGTACTTGAGTAAGGCATCTGCCTTTATATTCCCTATGCAATGGAGAGAGCCCTTTGGTTTAGTTATGATAGAAGCTATGGCTTGTGGTACACCTGTTTTTGTTGCGGACAGAGGTTCTGCAAAAGAGGTAGTTCTTCATGAAAAAACAGGTGTTTTGATAAAGGCAAGGAAAAAACCACGCTTTATGGACCAAGATCTCATACAGGCTTTTGTAAAGGCATATAAAAAGTATGCAGACAAAATAGATCCCAAAGATTGTAGGAAACACGTTGAAGAAAACTTCACTTATCAGAAGATGGCAAAAGGCTACCTACAGGCCTATCAAATAGTCATTGAAAACTGGGAAACCATAAGACAGAAGATACTTCACAATAGCCCATCTTTAATACTTACCAAACTTTAGTAACCACTCTAAAAACTCTTAGAGGTAAACACATGGAATGGATATTCTTTATACTTGGCTTATTGCCTTATTTCTTGGAAATGTACTTTTTGAGGTACGCGCTTATGTATAAAAAACCAGAACCAAAAAAACTTGTTTATGAGCCCTTTGTGAGCATACATGTACCTATACACAAAGAGCCCCCAGATGTAGTAATAAGCACCCTTGAAAGCTTAAAAAAACAAGAGTATGAAAACTACGAAGTACTTGTTCTTGTTAATAATACGCCTGAGGAAGTCCTTAGAAAGCCTATAAAAGACTACTGTGAAAAAGAAAGCGGGATTTTTAAGTATCACTATATAGAGACTGCAGGCTATAAAGGAGGCACACTTAACAAAGCCATGAGCTTATCCCATCCCAAAGCAGAAATAATAGGAGTGGTTGATAGCGATTATCGTGTATGCCCAGATTTTATAAGAAAAGGCGTCTCTTATTTTAAGGACAAAATAGCCATTGTGCAGTTTCCTCAAGATTACAGAGACTTTCCAGAAACGCTTTTTTACAAAGCTATGTATCTATCCTACAGATACTTCTTTGCGGTAATAATGAGAATGTGTCATGTTTTGGGAGCGGTCGCTTTTATGGGAACAGTGGGCTTTATAAGAAAAGAATCCATAAAAGAAACAGGCAAGTGGAGTGAGCAGATAATAACAGAAGACAGTGAGATGGGTCTTAGAATGAATTTAAAAGGATTTAAAGGCATATACGTAGATGAAGGTGTGGGAAAAGGCTTTATGCCCTTTACGTGGTTCTCTTGTAGAAAACAAAGATTCAGATGGGCTTATGGGAATGCTCAAACTTTGCTAAAACACTTTACTGCTTTGGCTTTCACAAAGAACCTAAACTTTAAACAGAAAGTAGCTTTCTTTATACAGAACACCGTTTGGCACACTCCTCTTATCTACTCTTTGATATTTAACTACATAGGTGGATTTCTAAGTTTTTTAGGTGCAGGCTTATTAACAGGCTTTTTAGTTTCAAGGCTTTATAGCTTTCTTTGGATTTTCAGAAAGATAGATAGGCTAACCTTTTCTGAATCTGTCTTAGCTTTAGTGTTTTATTTCTCGCTGTTTTTCCCAATGAGTTATGCACCTATAAGAGTTTTAGTGCCCGTTGAGGTATCCTTTTATAGAACTCCAAAATCTAAAGAAGAGGAAAGGCCACTCTATATTGGTGAGATAGCACTACTCTCTCTAACTATTGCTGAACTCTTAATGTGCACAACTGAAAGAAGATGGTTGGGCATTTATACATGTCTTTTGTCTATACTACTCTTTTTGTGCTTTTTGTGGGTTTATAGGCAGTCTAAGATTTCTAACCTCCCATGATCTCCCTTTCTTTTGCTTCTGTCAGCTGATTTATTTGCTCTATGTACTTATCTGTAAGTTTTTGAAGCTTTTCTAAACCTCTCTTTATTTCGTCTTCTGATATACCTTCAAGATCTTCTATGGTTTCTTTTGCATCTTTGCGGATGTTTCTTACTGCTACCCTCGCTTCTTCAGCCATTTTGTGCAGGAGTTTTACCAGCTCCTTTCTTCTCTCCTCCGTGAGAGGTGGTAATGTGATCCTAATGGTATTTCCCTGCCTTTGGGGGTTTAGGTTTAGCTCTTCCATTATGGCTTTTTCTATGTTGGATACCGCGTTGCTATCCCAGACCTGCACAACTATTTGGTTAGGTTCTGGTACAGATATATTACCTAACTGTTTGAGGGGAACTTTTGATCCGTAGTACTCCACTTTTAGCTCTTCCACAAGTGATGTAGTTGCCCTTCCCGTCCTTAGCCCTGCTATCTCATTTTTGAAGTGTTCCACGCTCTTTTTCATATCCTTTTCCATCTCATTGAGTATGTCCTCTATCTCCTTTACCATGACTTTTACCTCCTTTAGGTGAGGACCTTCTGCAAAATTAAAATTATAACAGCTTGAGACTGTTTGAAAAATAGCAAAAAAGCTTCTTACAATAATACCCAAAACAAGAGGAGGGCTATTTTTAGAAATCAAGTTCTGTCAATGCTCTGGGATTTTTCAAACAGCTTTTATATGAACTTGACATTTGTCTGGAGATCCTATATAATAATTCTATGAAGTGAGCCCCCATCGTCTAGCCCGGTCTAGGACACCGCCCTTTCAAGGCGGAGATCGCGGGTTCAAATCCCGCTGGGGGTGCTTTTCCTTTGTTTAAAAATGGAGAGATATCAAGCAGAAGACATAAAAGCTATTACGGGACTTCAACACGTTCGTATAAGACCGTCTATGTACATAGGGGATGTGGGAGAGAGGGGACTACATCATCTTCTTTGGGAAATCTTAGATAACGCAGTTGATGAACATGTAGCTGGTTACGCTAAAAACATCACTGTTGTTATACACGAAGATGGTTCTTTAAGCGTTGAGGATGACGGAAGGGGTATACCTGTAGATATACATCCAGAGACGGGCATTCCTGCGGTGGAGATGGTATTTACTATGCTGGGGGCGGGTGGGAAGTTTGACAAAAAGGTTTATAAGTACTCGGGAGGGCTTCACGGTGTTGGAGCATCTGTAGTGAATGCGCTCTCTGAGTGGTTAGTGGTGGAAGTTTATAGAGATGGGAAGATATACAGACAAGAGTACTCAAGAGGAGAACCTCTTTATCCTTTGAAGGTAGTAGGCAGTACCACAAAGAGGGGTACAAAGGTAACCTTTAAACCCGATCCAGACATCTTTGAAACTACCAAGATAAAGTTTGATCTTGTAGAGAGAAGAATAAGGGAGCTTGCCTACCTAAATCCTGAATGCACTTTTAGGCTCATTGATGAAAGAAGCGGTAGGGAATTTATCTACAAGTTTGATAGAGGTATAGAGGATCTTGTAAAGTTTCTGTCTTCTGGGAAAGAACTTCTCTTTGATGAGGTTATAAGGATAAGAGAGGAGAGAGAGGGCGTTGAGGTGGATATAGCCTTTACCTACATTAAGGATTACAAAGAGCTGGTGGAAAGCTTTGTGAATAACATAAAAACGGTAGAAGGCGGAACTCACGTAACGGGTTTTAGAAGTGGGCTCACAAAAGCGGTAATGAAACACATCTCTAACATAAAGCTTCAGAAAGAACTGAAAGAAACTATAACGGGTGAGGACCTGCGGGAAGGACTTGTGGCGGTAGTATCCTGTAAGGTCCCTGAGCCTCAGTTTGAAGGACAAACCAAAACCAAACTGGGAAATCAAAATGTCAAGAGCATAGTAGAATCAGTAGTTTATGAGCATCTTTCTGATTACTTTGAGGAAAACAGGGAAATTTACAGGAAGATAGTGGAAAAAGCAGTAGAGGCTGCGCTCGCAAGAGAAGCTGCAAAAAAGGCAAAAGAGTTAGTCAGAAGAAAGTCTCCCTTAGAGGACACCACACTGCCGGGTAAATTAGCGGATTGTTCTGAGAAGGACCCAGAAAAGTGTGAGCTTTTCATTGTGGAAGGTGAATCCGCAGGAGGTTCTGCCAAACAGGCACGGGATAGGAGGACGCAGGCGATACTACCCCTTAGAGGTAAGATACTCAATGTGGAGAAGGCAAGGCTTGATAAGGTCTTTTCCAACGAAGAGATAAAAGCTATAGTGAGCTCTATGGGATGCGGTATAGGTGAAGAGCTGGACCTTTCTAAGTTAAGATACCACAAAGTGATCCTAATGACGGACGCCGATGTGGATGGTTCGCACATAAGGACATTGCTCCTTACTTTCTTCTACAGATACATGCCAGAACTCATATACTCTGGCCATCTATACATAGCACAACCACCACTCTATAGGCTCAAAAAAGGGAAGCAGGTGATCTATCTAAAAGATGACAGGGAGCTTGAGCAGGTGCTTATAGAACACATAAAGAACTATGGCACGCTAAAAGATGCAAAAGGAAAAGAGCACAAAGGTGATGAACTTATAAAGCTTCTGAAAAACCTCAAAGAGTTTGAAGAAAACTACAGGTATTTGGTAAGAAAGAAGGGAGAAGACGTGTTATCTTCCTTGCTTTCTGTTATGCTAACTGAAGAGGATCTGAGGGATCAAGAGCTTTTAAAGGAAAAGGTCAATTTACTCAAAGAAAGACTTGTAGATTACAAGGTAGAAATCAAGTACGATGAACTAAGCGGAGCTTATGAGATAATCTTGATAGATGAAAGAACGAGCAGGCGTATCCTTTTAGATGTGGAATTTCTATCATCTCTTGCGTATAAGTCTGTGCTTTCTGGATTTAAACTTGACCTACCTGCGGTGGTGAGTGTGGAAAAGAGGAGCAAAACTGTATATGACCTACATCAGGTATTAAACACCTTTATGGAGCTTGCCAAAGAAGGCTTTGAGCTTCAAAGGTATAAGGGATTAGGAGAGATGAACCCAGAACAGTTGTGGGAGACCACCATGAACCCCAAGACCAGAAGACTCTTGAAGGTAAGTATAGAGGACGCTGCAGAGGCTGACAGGATATTCACCATACTTATGGGAGAAGATGTGGAATCAAGGAGAAAGTTTATAGAAACTTACGCAAAAGAGGTAAGAAACTTAGATGTTTAAGAGGCTGTTGGTGGGATTGGACGGCTCTAAGGCAGGCTGGAGTGCTTGCGAGTATGCCTTTGAGTTTGCACAAAAGCTAAACCTTCCTGTGGTAGGCATTCACATCATAGATGAGAGGCTCATGGAAGAGAGCTTTCTTGAAGACTTAGCAGGAGTTTTGGGTTTTACCTTTTATTATGGTGTATCTTCCAAGGTTAAGGAGTTTTTAGAATCTCAGGCGGACCTTATCTTGGAGGAATTTCTTAGCTTAGGAAGACAAAAAGGTATAAAAGTTTCTTCCTTTCAAACGGTGGGTATACCTCACAAAGAGATGGTCTCTCAGGCAGATGCGGAGGACCTGCTGTTTTTGGGCAAGAGAGGTAAAAGGCCTGTAGAAGGTTTTCTTCTTGGTTCTACTGCGGATATGGTGGTGAGAAGTTCTCCTTGTCCCGTCTTTTTGTCTCCAGAAGAAAAAAGGGACCTAAAAAGGGTGTGCGTAGCATACGATGGCAAAGAGATGTCCAAGAAAGGCATGAAAATGGCTTTGCAAATAAAGGACCTTTTTGGCTTTGAACTCTACGCTCTGCATGTAGGTGATGAAACTATGGTAGATGAAGTGTTTAAAAGTGCGGATCATTACGAGAGTTTGAAGGGACTGCCAGAGGAGAAAATAGTAGAATACTGTAAAGAGAAGGGAATGGACCTTTTGGTTATGGGCGCTTTTTCTAAGGGGCGGTTTAAAGAGTTCCTTTTTGGCAGTATAACCTCTTTTGTTATGCATCACCTTGACATACCAATGCTTTTGGTGAAGTAAGATGGGGAAGCTTTATGTAGTTGCCACTCCTATAGGAAACCTCAAAGACATAACTCTAAGAGCTCTTGAGGTACTCAAAGAGGTAAATTTCATAGCCTGCGAAGACACAAGAAGGACAAGCATTCTTCTTAACCACTTTAATATAGAGGGAAAGAAATTGCTATCTTATTACGAACCAAAAGAGAGCGTCCAAGTTCCTAAGATAATAAAGCTACTTGAGAGGGAAGATGTGGCACTTATAACAGATGCAGGCACTCCCACCATCTCCGATCCCGGTTATAAACTCATTAAGGCTTGTATAGAAAAAGGTATTCAGGTGGAGGTGATCCCAGGACCCAGCGCAGTGCTCACCGCTTTGGTGGGCTCTGGCTTACCCACAGACAGATTTCTTTTTGTAGGATTTTTACCAAGAAAGGGCCTTGCAGGCTTCTTTGAAGATATAAAAAAGTGCGAAGATACTACCATCATAGCCTTTGAATCTCCTAATCGTATATTAAAGAGCCTTGAGGTTATGAAGGAAGTATATACAGATGACCTTCCTGTTTGTGTTGCAAGAGAACTGACCAAACTACACGAAGAGTTTATTAGAGGCAAGCTGTCTGAGGTGTATAACCAGCTCTCTTCAAGGGGAGAAATAAAAGGGGAAATAGTGCTTCTTTGGAGGCAGTAGAAGGTGTTTTATGTGCTACCCTCCAGCAAAAAACAGTCAAAGATGAAAGGTAGCTACCAAGATTATAAAGATGAAAGATTTGCATCGCTATATCCAAAAGCAAAAGAGCTCATGCGTTGCTTTGATGTAAAAGAGGAGTTTCTACCTCTTTTTTTGAGGTATAAAAATAAGTTCTGGGATAGTTTAGAGTATTGGGTGCTTCCTCCAGCAGTACAGGCTAGGATAAAGGAAAGATCTGTAGTTTTGAGTCCTCTTTTGGGACTTGCATCTGTGGAAAGCCCTATGCCTGCATATAGTCTTGATTGGAAAAGTATTTGCCAAGGTAAAACCCTCAGAGAATACTGGAAAGAAGATATAAAAAAACTGAGCAGAGAGCTCTTTGAAGGTAAAACGGTTTTTCTCTTTGTGGGAAAACAGGAGGAGAGCCTTCTTGACCTTTCTACAGCTTCCCAGATTGTGGTTTTTGAGTATTACAAAGCTCAGCAAAAGGTGAAAAATCCTTTGCCCCACAGAGCATACACCCTTCGCTATATAGCAGAAAGGGACCTAAGCCTTGATGAGCTCTCTAAGATAAACTTTTACGACTATAAGGTGGAAAAGATAGAGTCCTCGGGAAAGAAGATCAAGGTCCTGCTTAGAAGTGAGGGAAGATACATATAATTTAAGCAAGGAGGTTTAAGATGGACAGCAAAGAGAAGTTTATTATAGATTTGGGAGAGAAAGTCATCAGAGGAGAGCACATCACAAGAGAAGAAGCCCTTGAAGTTTTGAGACTTCCTGATGAATACATAGCCCTGCTTGTTTATGTGGCACAAAAGGTAAAGAATGCCTTTTTTCCTTCTAACAGCGTGGAGTTTTGCTCCATAATAAACGCAAAAAGTGGAGCTTGCTCGGAGGACTGTAAGTTCTGCGCTCAGTCTAAGTTCTATAAGACGCCCATAAATATATACTCTTTAGTGCCCAAAGAGGAAATAATAGAGGGTGCTTACAGGGGTGTTGAGTTTGGTGCCAACAGGTACTGCGTAGTGCTCAGCGGTAAAAAGGCAACACCTCAGGAGGTGGAAAAGATAGCACAGGCTGTTGAGGAGATAAAACACAGAGAGAAACTACCTATAAATGTATGCGTGTCTGCCGGCACTCTTGATGAGGAGGACCTCCTTAGGCTAAAATCTGCTGGTGTAAAAAGGATCAATCACAACCTTGAAACTTCCGAAAGGTTCTTCCCAAACATAGTAAGCACTCATACTTGGAGGGAGCGCTATGAGACTATAAAACGTATCAAGTCTGTGGGACTCTCCGCGTGCTGTGGTGGTATATTTGGTATGGGTGAGACAGACCAAGACAGGGTTGACCTTGCTTTAACTTACAGAGAGCTGGGTGTGGACTCCATACCTCTAAACTTTCTTATGCCTATAGAAGGCACACCCATGCAAAACGCTCCTGGAATTGGTCCTTTAGAAGCTCTCAAAGTTATAGCTATGTTCAGACTTACAAACCCCAAAGCAGAGCTAAGGCTGTGTGGAGGAAGAGAGCAAACTCTCAGGGACTTTCACGGGATGGCAGTCCTTATGACCAACGCTATGATGGTGGGTGGGTATTTAACACGCGCAGGAAGGGACATAAAGAAGGACTATCAACTGCTTAGAGACCTCAAAGCGGAAAGACTTCAAAAAGTTCTTGAATGATAGAAGTAAGGACTGGCTTTGAAAATATGAAGATAGACCAGGATAATCTTTTAGCCCTTGAGGAAGGAAGAGGTAAGCCCGTAAAAAGGATATACATGTGGAGTGAACCCACAATAAGTATAGGTTATTCACAAAAACCCAGAGAGTTTAGCGTGCCTGTGGTAAAAAGACCCACAGGTGGTGGCGCACTACTACACGGATGGGACATATCCTTTTCCATCGTTGATTACAAAAGCAACTGGGGAAAAAGCTTTTCAGAGATATACAAAAAGCTAAGCCAAAGGTTGGCGGATGCTTTTGGTTCTATGGGTGTGTCTGTAGAGATATGCAAAAACAAGGGAGTTCAAGGTGATAGTTATTACTGCTTCTTTTTTCCTAGTTTAGGAGAGCTGACGGTAAATGGGAGAAAGCTTGTGGCATGTGCCATGAGAACCCTCAAAAGGGCTTTCCTTTTGCATGGTAGTGTATTCTTGGACTTGGACTACGCTATGGCAAGCAAGATAATAGGTGTGCCAGAAGATGAGCTAAGAAGGCGCATAGTGTGTGCTCAAGAGTTGGGTCTTTCAAAGGAAGATGTTTTACAGGTGCTTAGTCAAGGCTTATAATTAATCTTATGGGCAAAGTAAGATTACAAGATGTAGCAAGAGAGTTAGGCAAAAGCGTAAAGGACGTGAAGGAGCTTCTAAGAGCTTACGGTATAGAAAAATCCAACTTTTCTCATCTTGATGAGGAAGAACTGCAGATCATATATGATAACCTTGGCGTAGAAAAAGAAGAAGAAAAACAAGAAAAGACACAAGAAACCAAAAAGGAAAATAAGGATCAAAAACAACCTAAAAAGGAAAAGGAATCAGTTAAGTCAGAAAAACCAAAGGCAGGTTTAAAGAAAGAGTCAAAACCAGTGCCTAAAGCACCACCACCACCTCCACCTTCAGAAGTTAAAGAGCAGAAAGTTGAGGAAAGAACCAAAAAAGAGGCTGTAGCTGAGAAGAAGATGGATAAAGAAGAACAACAGGCACTCAAAAAGCTTGAGCAACACATAGAGAAAAAGAAAAAGGAAGAAAAGAAGGAAGAGGAAATAAAGATAGTTGAAATACCGCAGATTATCACCGTTAGAGAGCTTGCAGAGCTATTAAAAGTTCCACCCAATCAGGTCATGGCAGAGCTCCTCAAAAAAGGCATACTTGCCACCATAAACCAGACTATACCAGCGGAAGTGGCTGTGTCCATAGCGGAAAGCATGGGATTTCTTGCGGAAATAAAGAGCATAGAAGAAAAGATAGATCAAGAGGAAGAAGAAGAGCCATCAGAAAACCTTCAACCAAGGCCTCCTGTTGTAGTGGTAATGGGGCATGTGGATCACGGAAAAACCACGCTTCTTGATGCGGTACGCAAAACCAACGTGGCGGAAAGGGAAAAGGGAGGAATAACCCAGCACATTGGCGCATCTGTTGTAGAGCTTCCAGACGGAAGAAAAATAACCTTTTTGGACACACCAGGACACGAAGCTTTTACTTCTCTGAGAGCAAGGGGCGCACAGGTCACAGACATAGCGGTGCTTGTAGTTGCTGCAGATGATGGTGTAATGCCACAGACGATAGAAGCCATAAATCACGCAAGAGCGTTTAATCTGCCCATAATAGTGGCGGTTAACAAGATAGACAAACCAGGTGCTGATCCCCAAAAGGTGAGGCGAGAGCTTGCAGAACTTGGACTAATACCCGAAGAGTGGGGAGGAGACACCATATTTGTTGATGTATCTGCAAAAACAGGTCAGAACATAGACCAGCTTCTTGAATACATACTGCTGTTGGCGGAGATACTTGAACTCAAAGCTGATCCCACCAAGAGAGCCAAAGGCACCATCATAGAATCCAAAGTGGACAAACAGAAAGGAATAGTGGCAACAGTTTTAATTCAGGAGGGCACTCTTCACGTAGGGGATATCTTTGTTGCAGGCACTACCTACGGAAGAGTCAGAGCCATGATAGATGATAAAGGTAGAAGGCTCAAGTCCGCAGGACCCTCAACACCCGTAGAGGTTTTGGGTTTTGAGGACCTACCTATGGCAGGAGACACTTTCAAGGTAGTACCCGATGAGAAGACCGCAAGGCAGATAGCAGAAGCAAGAAGAATACAAAAGGAACAGTTGGAAAAGGTATCAAGAGGTTTGGTGCTTGAGGAGATCTTTAAAAAGATTCAAGAAGGAGAGCTAAAAGAACTCAAGCTTATAGTAAAGACAGATACAGTGGGCTCCTTGGAAGCTATAAAGAAGGCTCTTTCTGAAATACCTCAGCAGGAGGTAGGTATAAGGATCATACACGGCGATGTAGGTGGTATAACAGAAAATGACATTATGCTTGCAAAAGCCAGTTCCGCTATAGTAATAGGCTTTAACACAAGGCCCGATGTAAAAGCTAAGGAGGCTGCAGAAAGGGAAAAGGTAGATGTAAGGCTCTATGGCATTATCTATGAGCTTATAGATGATATTAAGAAAGCTCTTAAGGGTATGCTAAAACCTGTAGAGAAAGAGGTAGTGCTTGGTTCTGCAGAAGTCAGAGCGGTCTTTAAGATAAAGTCTGTGGGAAATGTGGCAGGTTGCTATGTGCTTGAAGGCAAAATGGTCAGAAATGCAAGGGCAAGGCTTATAAGAAACGGTGTGGTCATATACGATGGTAAAATAGAAAGTCTAAAGAGATTCAAGGAAGATGTGCAGGAAGTAGCAAAAGGCTACGAATGCGGTATAAAGCTAAAAGATTACAACGATATAAAGGTGGGTGATGTGATAGAATGCTACGAGATAAAGTTAGAACAACCACAACTCTGAGCATAAACGAGATATACCCCACCATTCAAGGAGAGGGATTCCTCGCAGGAAGTCCATGCCTTATGGTGCGATTTCAAGGTTGCAACTTAAGGTGTCCGTGGTGTGATCAGCCTACCGCCTTAGTATTTAAAAACCCAAACACAGAACTCTCTACTCTCTTGGAAGAAATAAGGAGTTATCCTCACAAACACATAGTGCTCACAGGTGGAGAACCTTTGGCACAACCCAACCTTCACCTCTTAGTTTACGAGCTTGTCCAAGAAGATTATTTTGTGCAGATAGAAACCAACGGCACGCTCTGGAACGAAAACTTAAAAGCGGTAGAGGATCATATACACATAACATGCTCACCAAAGGAGGTAGCAAACTGGTATGTGCATCCTTCTGTGCTCAGGAACGCTAAAGAGTTAAAATTTGTTGTTGATGAGAGCTTTTCCTCTCATGTTCTAAAAAGAAGTGAGTTCTTACCTTTCCTTGAAAAGGGTCTGGTGGTGCTACAACCAGAAGGCAACAAAGAAAAGTTTTTACAAAAAGCCCTGAAAATACAAACAGACCTGCTTAAAGAGGGATACACCCTCAGAGTAATACCTCAACTTCACAAACTTATTGGCTTAAAGTGAGTTTATTTTCTGTGGGGAAAAAGTAATTCACTATAGCCTTGTAGATGGCACGGGCAAACTTATCCTGAAAGTCCTTATCAGCCATAAGAAGCGCCTCATCAGGATTAGTTATAAAACCCGTTTCTATAAGCACAGAAGGAATGCCCGGAGTTTTAAGTACCGCAAAACCAGCCCTCTGTATTCCCTTAAACTGCACCTCCCTTCCCAACTCTTTTGCAATACTCTTGGCTATTTTTTCACCAAAAGATACACTCTCGTAGAGTGTTACATCCATAGCAAGGTCTGCAAGCACCTTTTTGACACTGATGGGAACATCTGCAGTACCAAGCACTAACTTAGCGTAGCTGTCGTTGTTTATTATCTGGTGCTTTTTCTTTTGTGCTGCCTCAGAGGATATGGCAAAAACATAAGTGCCCCTTGCGTGATGAGATATACCTTGTGGAGACGCATTGGCATGTATGCTTATAAAAAGGTCCGCTCTGTTTCTTAAGGCGATGTTCGCTCTTTCATGAAGTGGTATAAAAGTATCATCTTTTCTTGTCATGATCACTTTAAACCTACCATCTTGTGATAGATACTCTGCTAACCTTTTAGCTATGGCTAAGTTTATGTCTTTTTCTTTTATGCTTCTGTATCCTATAGCTCCTGGATCATGCCCACCGTGTCCCGCATCTATCACTATAGTCCTTCTCTGCGTGATGATCACGTTCTTTTTGCGCTCGCTTATTACTTTCTCTTTAGCTCCTGCATCGTACTGTATAATTTTTAGCACCTTGGGATCAAGAATAGCCAATAGGGCATCATCGTTATTTTCTTCCTGTTTTTCTACCCTTTTGAACACATCTATGACTATCCTGAAGGGATCTTCTAAGGAAAAGGCTTTCACGCTTGAAAAGTCCCTTTCAAAAACTATCCTTGTACCCCAGGGATGCTTGCCTAAGCGATAATTTATACCTTTTGGAACTTTTAAAGCAAAGTCCTCATGAGAGAGAATATCCACCACTATCCTCTTTGGGTCTTCAAGTAGCACCACTCTATAATCCACTCTCTTGCCAAAATCCAAAACTATCCTTTCTTTTTCTGGATAGCTCCCGTACCTTACGCTTATGACCTGTCCAAAAGAGATGGCAAGAAGGAGACTAAAAATTACCAAAATCTTCTGGTACATGCACCTCCTCCTCTACCTCTTCCTTCCTTGTTGCCCAAGCTGGTATTGGAAACCTAAACACTAAGGGAGTAGGTATGTCTGGTTGGTACATGATCATAGTGCCCTTTTTTAGCATTATAGCTCTTTGTCTAAAATTGCCTATGAGAAACTCATACTCTTTGCTCATTACCTCACTGCTGTCCATTCTACCCACTACCTTTACCGCGGAGTTTGCTATCACTCTCTTTTCTATCTCGCTGGCTGTCTGCTGAGCACCTATTAGGATAACACCCAAGCTTCTACCCCTTTCTGCTATGTCAAGGATAATGTCCTTTATGGGACTCCAGCCATCTTTTGGCGCGTACTTATTTAGCTCGTCAAGCACCACAAAGATTTTAGGATAGGCTCTTGAGGTTTCTTCCTTCTCTCTAAAGACCTTTCTCAGGATGGCACCCACAACAAACATCTTTGCTATACTGTGGAGTCCGCTTATGTCTATTACGGAGAGCTTATGATCCTGCCATCTTATGGGTGAGCTCCCTTGACTTTGGACAAATCTCCTTATGTAGGTTTTGGCTCTGTGAAACCTTCTCATAAAAGCGTATGTGGTCTGAAGCTGTGCATCTCCAAACCAACCTTTGTAGAGTTCTGAGCTTTTGTTTCTCTCTTTGTCCTGAATAGCTTCTTCAAAGATCTTCTCAAGAGCGTCCAAGTCCTCTATATCCCTACCATAATCGTCTATTACCCTGCCCTCTGGACTGTTTTTGGCAAGGGTGTATAGTTTATTAGCTACTTTGTCTATAGTGTAGTTTATGTTGGACATGCCCTCTTCGCCTTCAACAAACATGAACTTCAAGAGTCCCTCCTCTGCAAACTCCCTCATACTCCAGTAGAAAGGCACTACCTTTTCATCAACCCTTTCGCAATCAGGCACATCAGGGTTTTTCTCATCAGGTGGAACATAAAAGATCACATCTTTGAAAGGCTCGGGCTTTAGTCCCAATTTCTGCCAAGCCTCTTTATCTTCTTGTGAAAGATTCTTATTTTTCTTATCTATCCATAAGAGGTCTTTACCTTTTACATTAAAAACCATGCCGTGAATGTCCTTTTTATCGTCCGCTTTGTTAATGATGGAGTAGAGTAGAAACATGGCATAAGAAGTCTTAGTGGCTATTCCCGACATGCCAGAGATGCTAACATGTGCCCCCTCTTTACCGTTGATAAAGTGATAGTTTATATAAACGGGTTCTCCACTGCGGGTAAGGCCTGCAGGTATCTTTGCTTTCATCTGATCATAGTAGAGTGCCTTTTCAAAGTGAGGTCCTACCGCTCTGTATACCTTATCTCCTGGTGCTGGTGGCATAAATAGTTCGGGCTCTATCCTTGTTACGCTCACCTTTGCGGTGTAGGCTATCTCTACAGGTATGATACCATCAGTGGCAAGGCGCGCATCATACACAGAATCCGCACCTTCAAGGAACTTCTGTACCTCTTGGACAATACCGTAAAAGATCACCTTTTGGTTTCCTGCCATTGATTCCACATACACCACATGATCAAGCTCAAGTATATGCCCTTCGCTCACACCTATCCAAAACTCAAGGGGAGATATGGGTTTAGTACCAAGAACTATACCTATGGGTTCCATCCATACACCTCCCTGAGTATCTCTTCTGCGCCCTTGTGGAGAAGCTCCCTTGCCAGCTCTGCACCTAACTTTTCTGCGGAGTTTATGTTTGCACTTTTCATACCTTCTATAAATTTAATTCCCTCAAGATCAGAAACAAAGCCTCTTATGAATATCCTATCACCTTCTACCCAAGAGTAGGCACCTATTGGCACTTGGCAACCACCTTGGAGTTCCCTGAGGAAAGCTCTCTCGCACTCCGCCCTTGCCCTGCTTTCTGGATGGTCAAGCTCTTTCACTACCTGCCAAACATCTTGGTCATCTTCCCTTATCTCTATAGCTAAAGAACCTTGTCCTACCGCTGGAATAAAGTCCTCAAGCACTTGTGTTATTTTATCTTCCATACCCATTCTTTTTACACCTGCGTAAGCCAATATAATAGCATCGTAAAGTCCTTCCTGAAGCTTTCTGATCCGTGTATCCACATTTCCTCTGAGGTTTTCCACCCTTAGGTCTCTTCTCCTTCTCTTTACTTGAACCTGCCTCCTAAGGGAAGATGTGCCTATCTTGGCATCTTGGGGTAGCTCTTCAAAGGGTATACCCTTTGAGGATATTAGCACATCAAAGGGATTTTCCCTTTCCGTTATGGCACCTATAGTGAGACCCTCAGGTAGCGTCATGGGAACGTCCTTTAGGGAATGGACCGCCAGGTCTATCTCTTTTCGCATAAGCGCTTCTTCTATCTCTTTTACGAAAAGCCCCTTACCTCCTATCTTGGCAAGGGGTACATCTTGAATTTTGTCTCCTGAGGTGGTTATGAGCACCAGCTCCACTTGGTGTCCTTTCTTTTCAAGTTTTTCTTTGATAAAGTTAGCCTGCCATAGAGCGAGCTTGCTCTTTCTTGTTCCTATCCTAAGCTTCATAGTATCATTTTAGCGTATGCCTTTTGGGTTTTATGTGAGTGGAGTAGAAGTTTTTACCGTGAAAGAGTATGTATCTTACCTTCTTTGGCTTTAGCTTACCTCTTAGGTAATGCTTTTGAACCACCAAGCCTAAAAGCAGGGCATGATCCGGAAAGTCCAATACCTCTATCTTTTTGCATTCGTATATAAGAAGAGAGCCAAGGATCATAAAGGATTCTACTGACTTGCCTTTGATGGGTTTTAGTTTGGTGAGTTCCCACTTATTTACCTCGTTTCCGTGGGTCTTTCCTATCAGGTGCGCTTCTTTTAAAAACTCGTAGGGTAGGAAATTCACGGTAAAGTCCTCGCTCTGTTGGAGCAGTTGGTAGCTATAGTTGTCCTTTTGGACGCTTACTGCGTACAAAAAGGGATTTCTGTTGATGGGAGTGTGATGGGATACGGTAAAAGGATTGTCCTTTACACACACCACCGCCACGGGCCTTGGCACGTATCCATAAGTGTAGCCTTCTTCCGGAAGACTAACGTAAGCCTCTTCAAACTCCATCTTAAAGCTCCTCCACACGCCTTATGTATGCAGACATATCAAAGCGTTCCTTTAGGGACTTTGGGCTCATGTATCGGACTTTGCCCATTACTTTTCTTTCGGGCCATGGTCTATCAAAGTTCCCAAAGCACCAAGATATGGAAGAATAACCGTTAGGGTCCCTACCATCAAGAGCGTACTTGTCATTAAGGTAGCAGGCTATATCAAAGGCATCTTTGGGATGGGATGTCCACTCTATGAGCCTCTTTGCCCAGTACATCCGCATGTAGGTGTGTATTTTGCCTTTTTTTAGAAGCTCTTTTTGGGCACTGTTCCAGTAAGGATCGTGGGTCTTTGCAAACTCTAACTCTTCAATAGTGTATATGTGTTCCCTTGGGTCTTTCGTATGATCTTCTAACGTTTCCTTTGCCCATCGGGGGAGTCCTTCGTAAGAGTTGTAAAAGGGATTATACCAGCAGAAGTTGCGCGCAAGCTCGCGCCAAATTATGAGCTCGTTGAAGAAGGCTTGCACATTGGGATCATCTGCAGGATAAAACTTTAGCACCTCAAGAGCTACATAGATGGGAGATACCTGTCCAAAGTGAAGGTATGGACTAAGGTCTGATGTCATTTCATATGCAGGATCGTTTCTCTTTTCTTTGTAGTGGGGTAGCTTGTTTTCTATAAAGTCTCTGAGCCTTCTTTTGGCTTGGTCTGTGCCACCCTCATAAAAGCGCTCTACAGTGCTTACACTTTTGTCTATTTGCAAAAGATCAAGGAGGTCATCAACCTTTTCTGTATCAAGCCCTTCTAAATCCATATGGTCTGACCTGACCAAAGGGTCTATCCTCTCCACAGGCTTTAGGAAGTTTTCCAAAAGACCCTCCAACTTCTTTCTGTACATAAAGGCATAAGGTATTGACTTATCAGACACAAGACTTATGGGCACTACCACATCGCTTTCTACCACATACACAGGAATGTCCAAAAGGTTTGCGAGCTTTTCTCTCCAGCGCCTTTGGGTCCTCAGGTAGTTTTTGTCGCATACCACCAAGACCGCAGACTTTGAGAGCTCCATGCATCCTTCCACAAAGGTTTTTTTCCTTATGAGAAACTTTATGCCTCTTTGGGTTATCTGTTTTTTGGTCTTTAGGATGCCTTCCAGCATAAAGCGGTAGTATCTTGCATTAGAAAACTTGTAGCGATCCGTTATAAAAAAAGCTACCACCAAAGGCTTTTTGTAGCGATTTGCCATCATCACAGCAAACTCAAGGGCGTGGTTAAACTCCTCCCTCTGAGATGCCTCCATGCAGTAGAGCACATATTTTCCAGATAGGTTTTCTGATGCACCATTTAGCTTCTTTAGTCTCTCTTCCAAAACCAGTACCTCCTACAGGTCTATTTCTATCCAAAAGACTGTCTGGTCATTCTCTCGCTTGTAGTATAGTCTTCCACCCACTAAGTACTCAAGCCTCCTGCGCAGATTAGTAAGCCCAGCACCCTCTGAGATCTGATCAAAGCCCTTCCCATTGTCCCTGACCTCTATGATTGCCTTGTGGTCCTTTTTGTAGGCTTTTATATCTATCCTACCTTTGTTTCCAATGCCGTGCTTGAGAGCATTCTCCACCAACACCTGAACAGAGAGCTTTGGAACTAAAAGGGATAGCAAGTCCTCCTCTATTTGGTACTCCACCTGTATATCGGGAAACCTCAGGCGGTATATGAATATGAAGTTCTTCACGATAGACAGCTCCTTGTCAAGAGGTATAACGCTCTCTTGGTCTATAATGTCCCTAAGGTATCGAGAAAAAACAAGTATAGACCGTTCTGCAAGAGGAGGGTTTATATGCGCCAATTCTGCAAGGACATTCAGCGTGTTAAAAAGAAAGTGAGGATTTATTTGGTACTCTAAGAACCTAAGCCTTGCCATTATTAGCTCCTTCTCTGTCTCTAACTTTATCCTTCTTATATTCACTATCCAGTAAAGCAGATAACCTATCACTGAAGTCAAAAGTCCCAATATGAAAAGTCCGAGTAGGAGAACAGGCCTTTCTATGTGCATCTGAATGAGGTCAAGAACGGAGATAAGCTTATACCCCACATATCCACCCACAGCTCCCGCAAAAAAGGAAACCAAAAGGCTCACAGCCTGCCAGTAAATCTCTGGTATGCGTCTAAGTAGGTACTTGTTGGAAAGGTTTATGAGCACATAAGAGCTTGTGAATATAGAAAGTCCCATTAGCATGCCCGCCATAAAACCATCTAAAACGCCTGCCTTCCTCCAAAAGAGAAAGAAAAAGCTTCCCAAAAGTCCTCCAAAGATCACAGAAAAGGCAAGGACCACAAACCAGTCACGGTTAGATATATCTATGTAGTACTTCATGAAAGTCTCTCTCTATTTGCATCAGCAAGTTAAAAACGCCCAGCACCACGCCCGGATAGCCCTGCCCCGGAAACACCGAATCCCCCACCAAATACACATCCTTTATGTAGGTAAAACCCACAGGATACCTTAGCATAGTGTATTCAAAGCGCAGAGGTATGCCTCCTACAGTGCCCTTGTATCTTTCTGTATACCTCCTAAAAGTGTGAGGAGTGCCCACCAACACAGGTGTTTTTTCAAGGTTTCTGAAGGTAGGGATGTGTTGGTAAAGTTTTTCAAGAATAAAATCCTTGAGCTTTTCCTTTCTCTCTTGGTAATCTTCCTTGCTTTTTATGTCCTCCCACTTTTCTATCTTACAGTGAGTAGAGATGACCACAGGACGATAGCCTTGGACTGTGTCCTCTGGGTCAGCAACGGAAACAAAAAAGGAATAACTCCCTGTGTAAGGATTTTCATCTGGATGAACTATCTGATAGTGATGCTTGTCCAAAAGGTTTTGAGGGTCTTTTACACCAAAGTATAAAGTGGATGCGGACCATATCTTAGAGTAAGTTTTCCTATTTTTTTCACACGGTCCTTTATCCACACTATCATCAAAGAGATCACAAAAGTCCCATATGGTTCTGTTGAGTATGAGTCTTTTGGCTTCGTATGTGCCCCTGTTGGTATAAACTTTAAAGTGATCTCTCTCCTTTGATATTTTGAGTACCTTGGTTTTTCTCTTTACATTCTCGTCCTGACCCACCAAAGTGTGTAAGAATTCCGCCATGCCACCCTTCACATAATAGTTAGAAAGGTTAGTATAAGTCAGACCCATAGAAGCAAAGGAAAAATTCACCTCGTTCCAGTAGCACTGGGTGGTCATGAGTATCTGACTGTTTAAAAACATCTGATAATCCTTTTCCACGTTTCCCAAGTAGGACCTTATGACACGCTCCGCAGAAAGAAAGTTCTCCCTAAGGGTAGACAGTAAGTATCTACTGTTCCTAAGCACGGAGGACGCAAGCTTATAACAGCTCCTTGGGTTGAAGGGAAGCACCTTATATACATGTTCCCAGTTGGTCTTAGAGGTCATCAGTATGCGTTCCCAAAGTTTTCTGTTTTCTCTGTGGTAGAAGTTGCGGTTTATCTCCTCAAAAGACCGCTCAAAATCCTTATACCTGCTTATCACCTTATCACCTACAAAAACCAGTATGGAGGGATCTATCTCTTTGATGGGCATGCGGGACTTTTCTATGCCCAGTATCTTTAGTAGGACATCAAGGGGAAGGTTATCTTCCAAACCTACCAGCGTAGAAGCACCCACATTAAAGAAAAGTCCATCGCGCTTAAAAGTTCCCGCACAACCACCCAAGTAGTCTAGCTTCTCAAAAAGCACCACACTTTTGCCCAGAGTTTTTAGTAGTAGGTAAGCTATAGTTCCTCCTATACCACCACCAACTACTATATAGTCCAACAAGGCTATAGCCCTAAGTACTCCCTCAGAGCCTTTGCCCCATCCCTGCTTGTCTTAATGGTATCGTTTATATCGTAAAAGCTTATGATAAGCTTAGACTGCTCTACGGACCTTAGCTCCTTTACTTTAAAGAGATTAACAAGATAGCTCCTATGGACCTTGAAAAAGCCCTTTGCTTTAAGGAGGTTCTCAAACTCGTAAAGCTTCTTATTAGAGAAGTACTCCCTTTCCTTTGTCCTTATGACTGTCTCTGATGCCTCTGCCTTTATGTAGTATATGTCCTCGGGCTTTATCAAAAATACCTTTCCTCCCTGCTTTATGGGGATCACAAAGCCTTGGGGGCTTTCCACCATACTCTGGATCTGTAAAATGTTGCGCTCTTTGTCTTCTAAGTTTTTCACCTTTTCTATGGCTTTTTTGAGGTCCTCAAGTTCGTAAGGCTTGAGTATGTAATCTATAGCATTGACCTTAAAAGCCTCCACAGCAAACTCTCCATAAGCGGTGATGAAGACTATATAGGGTCTAAGACCCTCTTGGAGTATCTCTTTAGCAAGCTCTATGCCAGTGCCATCAGATAGCCTAACATCCAAAAACACCACATCGGGCATAAGGTTCTTTATCTTTTCAAGCGCTTCTCTTTTGTTCTCCGCTTCTCCCACCAGTTCCACATGAGGAATTTCTTTGATGAGCCTTTTTAGGCGTTCCCTTGATATATACTCGTCTTCCACTATAAAAGCCTTCAACATTCTCTCCACCTCAGGATAAAAAGATAAAGGACAGGGGCGGGGAGGAGGAAAGGCATGCGGAGTTTATCTTGAACCAAACATCATGCCAAGGTAGAAGACTACAGATATGCCTATGATATGAACTATCCACCAACCTATCCTCAAAAATCTGAAAGGCTCAGGTAGTTGCATGATTTTACCTCCTTAGGTAGTTTCCATTAAAGTTAAATCAGAGTGCAGTCTAAACCTACTTCTTTTTTTCCCTTTCATAGGTGGATTTTGTAAGTCTACCATTAGCCTACCAAAACTGTTTGAAAAATAGCAAAAATAATACCTAAAACAAGAGGAGGGCTATTCTTAGAAATCAAGTTCTGTCAATGCTTTGGGATTTTTCAAATAGCCTCACTCCTTTTTGACTTCCCTACGTTACATTATATTTGCTAAAGAGTATTATTTGGTATTATAATTTTAGTACTTAGCCCAGGTAGCTCAGTAGGCAGAGCACACCCTTGGTAAGGGTGAGGTCGCCGGTTCAAGTCCGGTCCTGGGCTTAAAAAGGAGGTATTACAATGGCAAAGGAGAAGTTTATAAGGGAGAAAGAGCACGTAAATG
>JAGDVY010000014.1 GCA_023255875.1 Hydrogenobacter sp.
GTTGGAGTTATAAAACCTATAGAGTTTGGCGTTATAGATTACATTACACCAGAAGAAATAGAAGAGTATGAAAAAGAAGAAGAAACTAAAGAAGAAAAGTTTTTAAAAGAAGCTATGAATATAGTTAAGGAATCTGGATTACAAGCGAGTTATAAAATACTGGAAGGAGACCCTTCTGAACAGATAATGACCTACGCAGACGAAGTTAAAGCAGACCTTATAGTTGTAGGACATAGAGGATTAGGAGGTTTTAAAAGATTACTTCTTGGTAGCACATCTTCGGAAGTTGTAAAGTATTCAAACCAAAGTGTGTTGGTAGTAAAATAACGTTGTAAAAATCTTTTGATATAGGAGCGATACTGGTTCGATGGCAAGAGTAGGCAAAGGGAGGCATGCTGTAAAAGGCCACTACAACGATCTAATGCTTAAATAGATGGAGAAAGGGTATTACTCTTAGGCTATAGCTTTTTTGGTCTATTGAGGTATAGGTATTCACTTGATTTCTCACTCAGCGTGCACGATAAGTTATAATTATCCTCTATGGATCTCATAGAAAGCCTCAAGATCAAGAACAACACTAAACTTCTTCTCATAGTCCTTGATGGACTTGGTGGCTTACCAGTAGATAACGGTAGGACAGAGCTGGAGCTTGCCCACACTCCAAACCTTGACAAGTTAGCCAAAGTGTCCGCTTTGGGTATGCACATACCTGTAGATTATGGTATAACGCCAGGAAGTGGTCCTGGGCATTTGGGAATATTTGGATACGATCCCATTAAGTACCAGATAGGCAGAGGCATATTGGAGGCTTTAGGTCTTGGTCTTGAGGTAAAAGACACAGATATTGCAGTAAGAGGCAATTATGCAACTGTTGAGGAGTCTAACGGAAGGATCATAGTAAAAGATAGAAGGGCAGGGAGGATCTCCACAGAGGAAAATATCAGGCTCACCCAAAAGTTATCCTCTGCCATAAAGAGTATAGGAGATGTCCAAGTTATCCTTTCGCCGGGTATGGAGCACAGGTTTGCTATGATTTTGAGATTTCCCGAGCCTCTTCCAGAAGGAAGCGATGATCTTCCAGACACAGATCCTCAAAAAGAAGGGCTTGAACCCATACTTCCCCAAGGTGAAGGAGTGGCTAAAGTGGTAAGAGAGTTTTTAAGCAAGGCTCGTGAGGTGCTAAAAGACGAACCAAGAGCCAATTATGTACTTCTCAGAGGTTTTTCCAAAAAGCCTAAAATAGAGAGCTTTGAAGAGAGATTTGGTCTCAGAGCCTGTGCCATTGCGGTCTATCCCATGTACAGAGGGCTTGCTAGTTTAGTGGGTATGGAAGTTTATAAGGCAGAAAGCTTGAAAGATCAAATTAATCTTCTCAAAGACCTGTGGGAAGAATACGATTACTTTTTCTTCCACATTAAAAAGACGGATTCTTATGGAGAAGATGGCAACTGGAAGGGAAAGGTTCAGGTGATAGAGGAGTTTGACAGTCTTCTTCCTGAGTTTTTAAGCCTAAAACCCCATGTGTTGGTAATCACAGGAGACCACTCTACCCCTTCTGTACTGAGAGGACACTCTTGGCATCCTGTACCTGTGCTACTACACTCTCCTTATGTTTTGGGTGGGACCTCTCAGCGCTTTACTGAGAGGGAGTGCCTAAAGGGAGAGCTTGGCATATTTCCTGCAAAAAAACTTATTAACCTTATGCTGGCACACGCGCTAAGGCTCTCCAAGTTTGGAGCGTGAAGCCAAGACCCTTTGTCAAATGGGCAGGCGGAAAGAGACAGCTAATTAAATTTTTAAGAGATCACGTTCCCAAGACCTTCAACAGATACATAGAACCTTTTGTAGGTGGCGGAGCTTTGCTCTTTGAACTCCTTCCAAAAACTGCCATAATAAACGACATAAATCAGGAACTTATAAACGCCTATTTAGTTATAAAAGACCATGTGGAGGAGCTCATTGAGAGTCTCAAAAGGCACAAAAACAGCGCAGATTACTACTATAAGATGAGAAGCACAGATCCCAAAAGCCTAAATGCCATTGAAAGAGCCAGCAGGTTTATATACCTCAACAAAACAGCCTATAATGGGCTCTACAGGGAGAACCTCAAAGGGGAGTTCAATGTACCCTTCGGAAGATACAAAAATCCAAAGATACTTGACGAGGAAAACCTAAGAGCGGTAAGTAAATATCTAAATTCTGCAAATGTTGAGATACACAACCTTGATTACAAACAGGTGTGCTCAAAAGCCCAAAAGGGAGACTTTGTGTATCTTGATCCGCCTTACTATCCTCTTAGCAAAACATCAAGCTTTACCCAATACTGTCGCTATGGTTTTACAGAAAGGGATCAGGTGGAGCTTGCGGAAGTCTTTAGAGAGCTTGACAGAAGAGGGTGCTATCTTGTGCTTTCCAATTCTAATACGGACTTCATAAAAAGGCTTTACAGGGGCTACAATATAATAGAAGTTTCTGCGAGAAGATCCATAAACTCAAAAGGTGACGGGAGAAAGAAGCAAAATATAGAGCTTGTTATAAAGAACTTCTAAATGCTAAAATCTTTCTATGCTAAGCCTTAGTCTAAGTCAAGTGAAGGAACTTTCCAAAAACTACAGCGTAATACCACTGTTTGTGGAGGTGCTGGCAGATACAGAAACACCTCTCTCTCTATTTCTAAAGCTAAAAAGGGAAGGTCATTACAACATACTTTTGGAAAGCGCAGAAGGTGGCAGTAAGTGGGGTAGGTACTCCTTTGTCATAAGGTCCTCTTCCTTTACCTTTAAGTACAGAAAGGGATACGGTGAGGTCTTCACAAGAGGCAGGGTGTGGTGCTTTGAAAGCAAGGACCCTTTGGAAGTATTAAGGTCTGTAATGAGAGATTTTATTCCCTATAGAGATGAAAGATTACCAAGATTCTGGGGTGGGCTTGTAGGATACATAGGCTACGACGTGGTAAAGTGTTATGAGCCAATAAGGGATGAGAAACCAGACCCTATAGGAACGTACGATATCTTTATGGTACTCACGGATCTTGTTGTCATACACGACAACCTAACAGGTAAGATAAAGGTGCTATCTCCCATCTTTGCACACAAGGACATTGATGAGGAGTATAAGAGAGCAAAAACTAACATAGAGGCTACCTTAGAAGAGATATTCACAAAGAGCATATTTCCGGTGAATTACGAAGAGAAAGAGCCTGATCTCTCCCAGTGGCATTTTAATATGAGTAAGGAAGAGTTTGAGAGTATAGTAGTAAAGGCAAAGGAATATATAGCAAAAGGTGATATCATTCAGGTGGTGCCTTCCTTGAGGTTTAGTAAGGGCTTTCAAGGTAAGCCTGAAGATCTCTACAGAATACTTAGGTTTCTAAATCCTTCACCTTACATGTACTATTTGGATCTAGGTCATGTAAAGGTTATAGGTTCCTCACCCGAGGTCCTTGTGAGATCAGAAGATGGTAAGGTGGAAACAAGACCTATAGCGGGCACAAGGAAAAGGGGACTCACAGAGGAAGAGGACAGGGCTTTAGAGGAAGAGCTTTTGAAAGATGAAAAGGAGCGCGCAGAACATTTGATGCTTGTGGATCTTGCCAGAAACGACATAGGGAAGGTATCCAAGCCCGGCAGTGTCAAGGTAAAAGAATTTATGACTGTAGAAAGATACTCTCATGTGATGCACTTAGTGAGCCATGTGGTAGGTGATCTGCAGGAGGGAATGTCTGCCATAGATGTGATAAAGGCTACCTTTCCTGCGGGGACTGTGTCTGGAGCTCCCAAGGTTAGAGCCATGCAGATCATAGAGGAGTTAGAGCCAGAAAGGAGGGGTATATACGCAGGTTGTGTGGGTTATATCTCCTTTCAGGGCAACACGGACATGGCAATAGCTATAAGAACGGCAGTAATTAGGGGAGATGAGATATTCCTACAGGCAGGAGCGGGTGTGGTGGCAGATTCAGAACCAGAAAAGGAGTGGTGGGAGATTGTCAACAAAGCCAAAGCCTTGATGAAGGCGGTAAGCATGGCGGAAAATCAAAGAACGTAGAGAGAGAGGGGTTTTATACGATAGAGCTTGAACAGCTCGTGCTTTACCATAAGTTTGAATATCTCTTGGTCTTTGCGCCAAGAGGAGTACTTTTTTATGATCCTTGCCCTCTCTTCTATTGGTAGTTTCTCCCAGAGCCTCTTTGCCAGCAAGTTTTCCAACTGCTTTAGTTTCTCTTCTGCCTCGCTTTCACTGCGGGGTTCTTCTGGAATGTCCTCCTCTTTTATGTAGGGTTTTATTTCTTTGAGCTTCTCTTTGTAGCACCTTTTCCAGTCTATCCTTATGTCTCTTCCTCTTTTGAGGGCATACCTTTCGTTGAGCTCCTTAATCTTTCCAAAGGCAAAAAATATGGGTGTTTTGTGTCTTTTTTCTGGTGGTATGCTTCTATAAAACTCTTCTATTCCTTGCTTGACCACTTCCAAAGGGTATCCTGTTTCTTCCAAGAAGGACAGAAACCAAATTTCCCTAGGAGAAAGATAAAAAACGTCTTTGAGGGAGAGCAGAGTGTCTTTGAGTTTTTTGTAGTAGCTCATACCTTTAAGAAAAATGGGCGATGGAGGATTCGAACCTCCGACCTCCATCGTGTGAGGATGGCGCTCTACCTCTGAGCTAATCGCCCTTCTGATAAATATTATAATGGTTCTTTATGCAAATACACATCATGGGTTCAGACCAAAGGATAGTAAGGTGTGCCAGAGTGTCTTTTGGTAAAGATGATAAGGTGGATATTGAAAGGGACAAAAGGCTCATAAAGTATCTCTTTGATCATAGGCATGCTAGTCCCTTTGAGCATGTAATTATTGCCTTTGAAGGAGGCAAAGAAGTCTGGCTTGATCTCCTTCAAAGGGTACAAAGTCCCGTCTTTCAAGTATATTGGGCAGGAGGTTATGTTTGGTTAAACTTAAGGAACTTTATAAACGCACTTGAACACATGCCACAAGATGTCAAACAAGAGGTGAAGAACAAATTACCAACCACTTATGCGGTTATTCATGGAGAAGATGCAAAGGATTATTCTATGGACAGCTTCTATGTTTCCCAGAGGATAGAGACCTCTTCTGGTTGGATAGGGCTTGTGGATAAGCTTGAGCTAGGTACAATTATGGACTACTACACCTTTGTGGTGGAATGTCCTCTCTTTGTTGCAAGACAGTGGCACAGACACAGGTTTGGCTCTTTTAACGAGGTGAGTAGGAGGTATGTGAGCTACGAACCAACCTTTTACATACCTTCTTACCTACGCAAACAATCTGATAAAAACAAACAGGCATCAACAGACGAAAAGGTAGATGAACCTTGGAACTCTCTGTTTATGAAGAAGATAAAATGGTATGTGGAAGACCTGAAAACTTTATACGAAAACATGATAGAAAAGGGTGTTGCCAAAGAACTTGCCAGGGGTATCCTTCCACAGTTTATGCACACAAGGTTTTATTGGACAGTTCCGAGAATCTCCGTGGATAACTTTATACGCCTGAGGACCCACGAGGGTGCTCAAAAGGAAATAAGAGAGTTTGCGGAGGCTATAAAGCAGATGATAGGCTATAAATACAGCGATAATTTTAGGTTATGATGCATCTTGCGTGTTCAAGAAAGTCTTTGAACTTTATGCTTCCCTCTCTTACTAACCTTAAACCCCTATTTCCAATAAGCCTAACTATGGTGGATGGCTCTCCCTTTATGTATCCTGCATCCACATAGAGGTCTATCTTATCACCAAAGTACTCTTGTGCCATACTCACATCAACAGCTGGCTCTTTGCCTTCTGGGTTGGCACTGGGTGCTACAAGAGGTGCGTTTAGCTCTTTCATAAGTTCCATAACAAAACTGTCCTCTTTTGGCAGTCTTATGGCTATGCTCTTTTTCCCCCTTGTAAGATACAAAGGAATAGGGTTTTTTTTGTAGAAAATTACCGTTGCGTGAGTATCAAGAAGATCCCAAAGTTCTTGGTCTGAATACACATCAAAAAATCTGAGCCATTCCTTGGCAGGAATCAGTACTATGAAGGGTCTTCCGGAGGGTCTTCTTATGGAGTAAAGTCTTTCTACCGCCTGCTTATTTGTGGCATCAGCTACAAGCCCGTATATGGTGTCTGTAGGACAAAAAATTATCCCACCTTCTTTTAGCACTTTTACTGCTTCTTTCATTCCTGCTTGGTTAGCTTCTACTACTCTCATACTTCTATAGTTTCTATGATTTTATCCAAGTCGGGTGGGAGAGTTATAGGCTCTTCGCACACACTCATAGCGGTATTTGGGTCCTTAAGACCATTTCCTGTTAATGTGCATACTACTGTTTCCCCACCTTTAAAAAAGCCTTCTCTTGTGAGCTTTATAAGTCCAGCTATGCATGCTGCAGATGCTGGCTCGCAGAATATACCTTCCTTTGAGGCTACTAACTTATAAGCGTTTAGTATTTCCTCATCGCTAACCGCATCTATTTTTCCACCAGACTCGCTGGAGGCTTCAAGAGCCTGTTGCCAACTGTATGGGTTTCCTATCTTTATGGCGGTAGCGATAGTTTGAGGGTTTTTTATCACGTAACCCTTTACTATGGGCGCAGCACCTTCTGCCTGCCATCCCATCATTTTTGGGAGCTTTTTTATCTTGCCATGCTTAAAATACTCTTTGTAGCCTTTCCAGTATGCGGTTATGTTTCCTGCGTTTCCAACGGGTATAAAGTGGTAGTCAGGAGCATCACCCAAAACATCGCACACCTCAAAAGAGGCAGTTTTTTGTCCCTCTATACGGAAGGGATTTACAGAATTAACAATCTCAACAGGTAGAAGTTCTCCTATCTTCCTAACTATGTATAAGGCATCATCAAAAGTCCCTTGCAGAGCTATCACCTTGGCACCGTATATGACCGCTTGGGAGAGCTTGCCCAGTGCTACAGCGCCCTTTGGAAGAATAACGTAGGCTTTTAGCCCAGCCTTTGCAGCGTAAGCAGCAGCAGAGGCAGATGTGTTTCCCGTTGATGCACATATGACCGCTTTTTTACCACTCTCTACAGCTTTGGATATGGCTAAGGTCATTCCTCTGTCCTTAAAAGAGCCCGTTGGATTTAGTCCTTCGTACTTTAGAAATATATCTCCTTTAAAACCTATGGCTTTTGCTAAATTTTCTGCGTGTATAAGTGGCGTATTGCCTTCACATAGGGTTATCACGGGTGTGTTTTCAGAAACTGGTAAAAACTCTCTGTATTCGTGTATTATACCACGCCAGTAGTTCATAACTCAATAGCTCAGATTATATTTTATCATATAGATGCAGGAGTTTTCCGCAGGTGGTGTTCTCCTAAAAGGGAATCAGGTGCTCCTTATAAAAAATCCTTCTGGAGTTTGGACCTTTCCAAAAGGCATCATAGAAGAAGGAGAAGACCCAAAGGATACCGCCATCAGAGAGGTGCAGGAAGAGACCGCAATAAAGGGTGAGGTGCTTCAAAAGATAGGTGAGATTGAGTACTTTTATACCAAAGAAGGCAAGAGGATAAGAAAGAAAGTAGTTTATTTTTTGATGAAATACAAAGAGGGAGAACCCAAGGCATCTTGGGAAGTGCTAGATGCAAAATTCTTTCCCATTGAAGAAGCACAAAAACTTCTAAAATACAAAGGAGACAAAGAGATATTCAAAAAGGCTCTGCAATTAGCTCCACTCCTTTCCAAAGACCTCTAAAGGTATGTTGGGTTCTGGGTTTATATCAAGGGGTGCACTGATACCCCTTTTAAACCTCTCCATTCCCGCATAGGCTATCATGCAAGCGTTGTCTGTAGAAAACTTAGGATGAGGAAGATAAACTTCATAGCCAAGGGCTTCAAGTTTACTAAACCTTTTCCTAAGTTCTGAGTTAGCAGATACTCCACCTACCACAACCACGCGCTTTACTCCTGTCATCTCCACGCTTTTTATAACCTTTGTTTCCAAAATGTCCATTACCGCCTGTTGGAAAGAGCACGCAAGGTCCTCTGGCACATACTCACCATTCTCCGCTATCTGTCTAACCGCTGTCTTTAGACCGCTGAAGGACATATTAAGGTCTGGGCTCTTTATCATGGGTCTTGGTAGCGCATAAGTGGGTTTTCCTTTTTGTGCAAGCTTGTCTATGATGGGTCCTCCTGGGTAGCTAAGCCCCATAAGCTTTGCCACCTTATCGTAGCTTTCTCCTACCGCATCATCAAGAGTTCCACCCAAAAAAGTGTACCTGCCAAAGCCTTCCACAAGGTAAAGGTCTGTGTGCCCACCGGACACCACAAGGGATATAAAAGGATATTCCACAGGTCTTTCTAAAAAGACCGAGTATATGTGTCCTTCAAGATGATGTACTGGTACTATGGGTTTTCCAAGAGCATAAGCCAGAGATTTGGCAAAGGCAACACCTATTACCAAAGAGAGGATAAGCCCAGGAGTGAGCGTAAAGGATATAAAGTCTATCTGGGATATGTCCACATGGGTGCTTTTCAAAAGTCTATCAAACAGAGGGAGTATGTTCCTTGTGTGCTCTCTTGCTGAAAGCTCAGGCACCACACCCCCAAAGTCTGAATGCACAGTCTGAGATAGCAGTACATCGCCTATTATACCTTTTTCTGAAGAGAAAAGAGCAAGAGCGGTCTCATCACAAGAAGTTTCTATGGCAAGGGTTATCATGCTGCTCTTCTTATAGCCTGCCTTTTTTGTATTATCTCAATAGCCTTCCTTAGCTGAGGATCTAACTCGGGCAGAAGTATGATCTTTTGGTGATCTCCTTGCATCCTCCTCTGCCTTATGGCTTCTTGGAGCCTTTCTTCTTCTTTTTCATCCATGTTTACTTGCACATCTGGTGTTATTCCCTTTTTGTGTATCAGTCTTCCCAAAGGTGTGTAGTAGTACGCTACAGTGAGTTTTATGGCAGAGCCATCTTCAAGAGGCATAACGTTCTGCACAGATGCCTTTCCATAGCTCTTCTCACCTACTATTATAGCTCTCTTATAGTCCTGAAGAGCACCCGTGACTATCTCAGACGCGCTAGCAGAACCCTTGTTTATTAGAACTACCAGAGGCATGTCTTCAGGCACAATGGGTTTTCTCTTGGAAAAGTACTTGCTTATTTCGCCATCCCTTGACTTAGTGTATACTATGAGCTTACCTTCAGGTATGAAAAGTTCCGCAACGTTTATCGCTTCTGTTAAAAGTCCTCCAGGGTCGTTCCTTAGGTCAAGGATAAACCCTTTTATGTTCTGAGAAAGAAGACTTTTTATGGCTTTTTCCATCTGATCGCCCACACCGTCATTAAACTGAATGAGTCTTATATAACCCACATCATCTATCTTTGTCCACCTGACGCTCTCTATCTTTATGAGGCTTCTTTCAAGCTCAAACTTGATGGGTTTATCAACACCCTTTCTTATTATGGTCAAGGTCACCTTTGTGCCAGGCTTTCCCCTTATCTTCTGCACCACATCTGTTAGCATCATATTAGATGTGTCCTCACCATTTATCTCAATTATGATGTCTCCGGGTTTTATGCCTGCCTTATAGGCAGGTGTCCCTTCTATGGGTGATACCACAATGGGTCTTCCTTTTTCCATGCTTATCTCTATACCTACACCACCAAACTCACCTTCCGTTTCTTCTTTGAACTCTCTGTATTGCTCAGGTGTAAAAAAGGCAGAGAAAGGATCTAAGGACCTCATCATACCACTGAGCGCACCATAAATTAGGTCTTTTGTGCTCACATTCTCTACATAATTTTCTTTAACAACTTTAAGCACATCTGCAAAAAGCCTAAAGTATCTGTAATCATCTTCAACACTCCTATCTTTTGTGGCACCACCTGCTACACCAAGCAAAAAGCCCACACTGAAAGTAATGAGCAGTAAAAATAAAAACTTAGCTCTCTTCATCTTCCATCTCCTTTATCTATAAAAATATCCCTCACATCTTTCATGTAAAAGTTAGCCCTACCCAGTTCTGACATGGATGTGCAGTATGTATTGGCATCTAACTTTATGCGTTTCTTTGAGCCTCCCTTGAGCTCCACATCCACCTCAAGACCGTTTTCCTTCTGAGAGATCACCTTTATGTGTTTGATATCATCAAAGGGTACTGCGTATTCAATGCTTCCTTCCTTGACCTTCAGGTAGGTTTTTCCATTACAGCTTATACCTTTGAGTTGATGAGTGATACCTTCCTTGTCCACCACCTTTAGAGATAATTGGGTATTTACCTTAGCAGGTTCTGCCATAGATAAAAGAAGTACAGAAGAGAGGATGATCCCTTTCCTCATAGATTAAATTATACCCTCTTCCTCATCTTTTAGAAGTTTGTATATCAAGCTATCTGTTAGAGCTATCCAAGAAGCCTCTATTATGTTTTCAGAGACACCTACCGTTCCCCACTTTCTTTTTCCATCTGTAGATTCTATAAGCACCCTTACCTTAGCGGATGTGCCCTCTGACTCATTAACTATCCTCACTTTGTAGTCTATGAGCTGTACCTCTTTGAGATTGGGATAGAACTCTTCCAAAGCCTTTCTTAAAGCTCTGTCCAGTGCGTTTACGGGTCCATTGCCAAGCGCTGCGGTGTGTTGCTTTATATCCCCTACATAAAGCCTTACGGTAGCCTCGGACACAGGCGATACATCAGTGTTTCTTCTTGCTATTAGCACGCGATAGGCATCAAGATCAAAGTAGTTCTTAACAAGTCCAAAGTGCCTTTTGCACAAGAGTTCAAAGGATGCCTCTGCTGCCTCAAAGTGGTATCCTTCTTTTTCCAACTCCTTTATCTTTTCAACAAGCTTGACGAGTTCTGGAGACTTCTCATCTACCTGAATACCCATCTCTTTAAGCTTGTATAGTATGTTGCTCCTGCCAGAAAGGTCCGATACGGTCACCTTTCTTCTGTTGCCTACCAAAGATGGGTCTATGTGTTCGTAAGTTTCTGACCTTTTCATTACAGCGGAAGCATGAACACCCGCCTTGTGAGTAAAGGCACTCTCTCCCACATAAGGCATGTTTTTGGGAAGAGGTATGTTGGAAACTTCTGATACAAAGTGAGCAAGCTCTGTGAGTTTCTTGAGATTCTCTGGAGGTATAACCTCAAAACCGAGCTTTAGCTGAAGGTTTGGTATGATGGAGCATAGATTGGCATTTCCCGTTCTTTCTCCTATACCGTTTATAGTGCCATGTACCTGCCTTGCTCCTGCCAATACAGCCATCAAAGAGTTGGCAACAGCGGTATCTGAATCGTTATGAGCGTGTATGCCAATGCGCGCCTGAGGGAAAGTTTCTCTTACTACCTTTGTTATCTCATAAACCTCATTAGGTAAGCTTCCTCCGTTTGTATCGCACAAAACTATCCAATCTGCACCACCCTCAAGAGCAGACTTAAGCACCAATAAAGCATACTCTGGGTTATTTTTGTATCCATCAAAGAAGTGTTCCGCATCAAAGATCACTTCCTCTACGCGTTCTTTTAGGTATCTTACCGTTTCATAAACCATATCAAGATTTTCCTCAAGGCTTGTCTTCATAGCTTGGGTAACATGAAAGTCCCAGCTTTTACCAAATACAGTTATCACACTTGCACCAGACTTCAAAAGGTTCTCTATCTGTTGATCTTCATGAACTTTTCTGCCCGCCTTTCTGGTGGAACCAAAGGCAACCACTTTCACATTTTTTGTCTTTATCTTTTTAAGCCTTTCAAAAAGTATGGTATCTTTTGGATTAGCTCCTGGCCACCCACACTCCGCGTAATGCACTCCAAAATCATCAAGTTTTTCAAGTATGCGAAGTTTATCTTCTACAGAAAAATTTATACCCTCAGCCTGTGAGCCGTCCCTTAAGGTAGTATCGTATATAAACACTCTCTCCATAGAAGTTTATAATATAATGTCTTACACTTAAAAATGATACTAAATTTGGAAGAACTCTTAGAAGCATTGGAAGAGGAGAGAAAGAAGGGGAAAAAGATAGTATTTACCAACGGCTGTTTTGATATTCTGCATGCAGGCCATGCTTACTACCTTAAAAAAGCCAAAGAGCTGGGAGATGTGTTGGTGGTGGGTATAAACTCAGATCAATCTGTAAAGAGGATAAAGGGAGAGAAAAGACCCATAGTGCCAGAAAGTATGAGAGCTTATCTTGTGGATAGCCTAAAACCCGTTGATTATGTGGTAATCTTTCAAGAGGATACACCTGAGAAGCTCATAGAGCTTATAAGACCTGATGTGCTTGTGAAAGGTTCAGATTGGAAGATAGAAGATATAGTAGGAGCAAACACGGTACTATCTTATGGAGGCAGAGTGGAGAGGATAGAGTTTGTCTTTGATATTTCCACTACTAAAATAATAGAGAAGATACTATATACCTACAGGGAGTTCTCCAAATGAGTTTCTATGGCACTGTCTATTTTCTGAGCTAACTCTTTGCTTAGCCTTATCCTCTCCAAGAGGGTCCAAGAGCCTTCCGCAATGGTTTTGACCGCACGCTGTATGTCCTTTTCAAAGATACTATCCTCATAAAGCCCCATTACTTTAAGCACATCTAACTTAAACTTAAGATAGAATACGGTTTTGTTGGTTATCTTAGCAGAGAGGTAAAAAAGAAAGGTATTAAACAGTTGCTGATCATAGTGTTTGATCCATTTTATAAAGAAGTTAGTAAGATGGCACATCCAGATGTATCTCTCATAGTCTTCTAAGGCTAAGTAAGACATGTACTCAACACTGCTAACATCTAAAGGAACTACTATATCACCTGTCTGCTTGTAGGTTAATTCAATCACATTAAAGGGTTCAAACACGCCCAGGTATTTGCTTTGTATCAGAGCACCATCTTTTACAAATAAGGTCATTATCCCACCCCAGCCGTAGATTTTGGCAATCAGGTCTTCGTCTCCTACAACCATCCTCTTTAGCACTATAACTCTGCCCTTTGAAGACATGTGTTATAATTTTACTCCCTCAAAGGAGAGACAAAATGCCTACCTTATTCAGAAAAATAAAAGAAGTGAAAAACTTTATAAGGGGTTTGAGGGCATCCGCAGGAAACAGCTTCAGCGTGGGGTTTGTTCCCACCATGGGCTATCTTCACGAAGGACATATGGAACTTATAAAAAAGTCTAAGCTACAAAATGACCTTACTGTTGTTAGCATCTATGTGAATCCCCTTCAGTTTGGTCCAGAGGAAGATTATGAGCGCTATCCAAGGGACTTAGAGCGGGACTTAGCCATGTGTGGAGAGGCAGGAGTGGATGTGGTGTTTGCTCCCACTGACGAAGAGATGTACCCAGAAACACCAAAAGTTAAGATAGAGGTTGAGGGTATAAGTAATGTGCTTGAGGGTGTTTTTCGGCCGGGACACTTTAGTGGCGTTGCGCTGGTGGTCCTCAAGCTCTTTAACATAATCCAGCCAGATAGAGCCTATTTTGGAGAGAAAGACTTTCAGCAGTTAAAACTCATCCAAAGACTAGTCAAGGACCTATCTTATCCCGTGGAGATAGTGCCTGTGCCTACAGTAAGAGACAAAGATGGACTTGCCTTGAGTTCAAGAAACACTTATCTAAAGGAATATGAAAGGGAATCTGCTCTTTCCATATATAGGTCCTTCTTAATAGCCCAAAAGCTCTTTAGAGCAGGAAACACAAGTGCTAACACCCTTAAAGAGGCTATAAAAGAGTACATAAGTAAGCATCCCCATGTGAGGAAGATAGACTATGTGGAGATAGTGGATGAGGATTTTAACATAAAGGAGGGTGAGGTCTCTGAAGGAGACAGAATACTTGTTGCGGTATGGATAGGAAACACAAGATTAATAGACAACTGGAGGCTCAGTTATGAAGAAGTATGAAGGTATGCTCACGGCAGAAGGTATAAGCTTTGGCATAGTTGCCAGCAGGTTTAACCACCTTTTGGTGGACAGACTTATTGAGGGTGCAATAGATTGTATTATCAGGCACGGAGGTTCAGAGGATAACATACATCTTGCAAGAGTGCCCGGATCTTGGGAAATACCCCTTATTGCCAAAGAGATGGCTCTAAAAGAGAACATAGATGCGGTTATAGCTCTTGGAGTTCTTATAAGAGGGCAGACTCCCCACTTTGATTATATAGCCAACGAAGTTTCCAAAGGTCTGGCTCTTGTTAGCCTTGAGACGAGAAAACCCATATCTTTTGGTGTCATCACTGCGGATTCCTTGGAGCAGGCAATAGAGAGAGCTGGTACAAAGCACGGAAACAAGGGCTGGGAAGCTGCACTTTCTGCCATAGAAATGGCAAACCTTTTGAAAAGCCTTAGATGATATACAAGCAAAAAGCGCGGAAAGATGCCTTTCTGATACTTTATCAGTGGGACATAAAAGGTGATAACATAGAGGAGCTAATAGAAGAGTATATTCAATCTAACAAAATAAAGCATCCTGAACGCAGAAGGTATGCAAGAAAATTAGTAAGAACTTATATACAAAATGCCAAAGAGGTGGATTCCATCATATCCCAGCTCAGTGAAGAGTGGGAAATAGACAGGCTTGGATACATTGAAAGAAACATACTTCGCATTGCTATAGCGGAAATTCTTTTCATAGGTGTAAAGAACTTTTCTTTGGTGGTACTTGACTATGTAAAACTTACCCTCAAGTATGCAGGAAAAGTACCCGCACGGTTTGTAAATGGGATCTTGAGTAAGGTGCAAACGCTCACTAAAGAAGCTTGAGATCTATCTTACCCTCGTAAAAGGCTTTACCTATGACTACTCCATCTACTATGTGGTATAGTTTTTTCACATCTTCTATAGATGCCACGCCACCTGATGCCAAAAGGGGCTTTTTCACAAACTTTTTAAAACTTACATATATTTCTGTATCTACACCTTCAAGGCTTCCATCTTTGTCTATGTTGGTATAAAGATATCCCCAGATGGGTGTGTTTTCGTAGCGCTTAGCAAGCTCCTCTGGACTCAGTTTAGTTTCATCTTTCCATCCACCCACAGCAACTTTGCCACCTTTTGCATCTACAGACAGGATCACCCTGTTAGGAAAGGTGTTTACCATCTTTTCAAAAATATCTGGCTCTTTTACCGCAACAGTACCCACCACAAAAAAGTTTATGCCTTCCTCATCAAGCAATCTGCAAGTCTCCATATCCCTTATGCCCCCACCTACCTGTATAGTCCCAGAAAAGACCTTTCTGAGTTTTCTTATGCTTGGAAGATTTTTGGGCACTCCCTTTAGAGTTCCGTCCAGATCCACCACATGTAGCCTTCTAAAGCCCATATCCTCAAATAGCCTTCCTGCCTCTTCTGGCAAAAGCCCGTATTCCTTTAATCTCTCAAAATCTCCTTTGAAAAGCCTCACCAACTTGCCTTCTTTAATATCCACAGCGGGAATAACAAAAGCCTTTAGATCCACACAAATATTTTACAGTATCTTACTCAGCACAGACAGCGCGCTATCTACATGTTCCTTCTGTATGATCAAAGGAGGGACAAACCTTAAAACACTTCCTGCGGTGCAGTTGATTACAAGTCCAAGCTCTAAGGCTCTTTTTACTATGGAACTACAATCCCTTTCTATGTCCAAGCCAAGCATAAGACCCATGCCTCTGACCTTTCCAGCCTTTAGGTTCTCAAGACCTCCTTTAAAGTAAGATCCAGTGTCCTTTACGTGATCCAAAAGGTTAGACACCTTGTTTATGACCACTTTTGCACACGCGCACGCCAAAGGATTTCCTCCAAAAGTGGAACCGTGAGACCCTACAGAAAAGGCTTGCGCCACCTCTTCGCGCGCCAAGATAGCACCTATGGGGAAGCCACCTCCCAAACCCTTTGCAAGGGTTACTATATCAGGCTTTAGGTCAAACTGCTCATATGCAAAAAAACTTCCCGTTCTACCCACACCCGTTTGCACCTCATCTATCACAAGAAGCAATCCCTCTTTTCTGCAAAGCTCCTGAATCTTCTGAAGAAACTCATAATGGGCAGGTCTTACACCACCCTCTCCTTGAATGACTTCCAGCATTATACCCGCTGTATCTTTTCTGAGAAGCCTTAAAACAGAATCAAAGTCGTTATAAACTGCATAATCAAAGCCATCTAAAAGGGGCTCAAAGCCTTTGTGTATCTTTTCTTGAGCGGTCGCGGACATGCTCCCATAGGTTCTTCCGTGAAAGCTGTTATAGAAGGTTATGATCCTGTAGCGGTTTTCTTGCCTTTCTCTGAAGTATTTTCTCACGAGCTTTATTGCGCCTTCATTTGCCTCTGTACCGCTATTGCAGAAAAAGACTCTTCCCTTTGTCCAAAACCTTTCAACTAAGAGCCTGCCTACCTCTTCCTGCCACGGGTTTTCAAAAAGGTTAGAGATGTGCATGAGCTTTTGAGCCTGCTCGCATATGGCTTTTATGAGGTCTTGGTCAGAGTAGCCCAGCACATTAACCGCTATACCTCCCACCAGGTCAAGATACCTGTTTCCCTTCTCATCAAAGAGATACACCCCTTCGCCCCTTACAAATCTCACAGGAAGCCTTGCGTAAGTTTGCATTACATACATCTTTATCCTCTCCACAAGTTGGTTATAGGCATTCTCCAATCTCTGCCAAAGGCTCTCTGTGTGATCTTCACACCCACAGGAGATTGTTTCCTTTTGTACTCTGCGAGCCTTACCATGTTTATAACCTTCTTCACCGTTTGTGGGTCTATGCCCCTTTTTACTATTTCTTCTTGAGAAAGACCCTCTTCAATGTAAAGCATAAGTATAGTGTCTAAAAGCTCGTAAGGTGGCAGGGTGTCCTGATCTGTTTGTCCATGCCTTAGCTCTGCGGAAGGTGGTTTCTCAAAAACTCTCTGTGGTATGTCCTGTTTTATGGAGTTTCTATAAGAAGCCAATCTATAAACAAGAGTTTTATACACATCCTTTAGTGGAGCAAAACCTCCCGCCATGTCCCCGTAGATGGTGGTGTATCCTACAGATGCCTCACTTTTGTTAGAAGTAGCCAAAACGAGCCATCTGTACTTATTGGAAAGGTAAAAGAGTAAATTTGCCCTTATGCGCGCCTGAAGGTTTTCATCTGCTATGCTAAAGTCCTCAGCTTTTAGCACCCTTCTGAACTCCATGAAAATGCTGTCTATGGGAAAGGTATAGAGCTCTATCCCGAGGTTTTTGGCAAGTTCAAAAGCATCTTCTTTACTCTCTTGCGATGTGAATTCTGATGGCATAAAAACCCCTACCACTTTATCTTTTCCCAACGCGTCCACAGCTAAGCAGGCAGTCAAAGAAGAATCTATACCTCCAGAAAGTCCTATGACTGCCTTCTCAAAGTGGTTCTTTGTAAAGTAAGCTCTCAAGCCTGTCTTCAGAGCGGTGTATATCTCCTCCTCACCTTCTGGGTTTTTCTCTACCCTTGGACTACAAAAAGGACAATCTTGGGAAACCTCCACAGGATAAAGGGACACACTCTGATGAGCTTTGATCTCTCTGAGCCTTATATCCAAGAGCCTTTTTCTCCTTACCTTTTTTAGTTCTAAGCTAACTGTGAGTGTGTCCTCTTGAAAAGCCTTTGCCCTGGCATACACAAAGCCATCAGGGTCTATAACTAAGCTTCTACCGTCAAAGACAAGCTCGTCCTGTCCTCCCACCATGTTTACATAAACCACATAACAAAGATTGTCCTCTGCCCTTGCCTTCAAAAAGGCTTCTTTATATGCGTATTTGCCCATATAGTAAGGTGAAGCGTTTATATTCACAAGCACCTCTACACCAGCAAGACCATCTGGATACCATATGTCTTCGCAAATGGAGAGACCTATTCTTGTTCCCTTTAGCTCTAAGATAACACTTTCTTTTCCTCTTTTAAAGTACCTCTTTTGGTCAAAAGCTAAAAAGTGTTTGTGATACACACACAGCAAGCTACCATCCTTTATAACCACCGCAGAATTATAGAGATCACCATCGTAAAAGGGAGTTCCTATTATTCCAACAGATTTGAAGTTTTTGGAAGCACTTACTATAAACTCAAGCTGTCTTTTGCACTCTTCCAAAAAATCTAATCTTAGGAGCAAGTCCTCGGGAGGATATCCAGACAGAGAGAGCTCAGGGAATACCACCAAATGAGATCTGTTATCTACCGCCTCCCACACTTCCAATATCTTCTTGGCATTGTTTTTTATGTCTCCTACGCTGGCTTCTATCTGCGCCAAGGTAATGTTTATGTAATGTTCCATAAAAACACTATTATAGCGTTTTTTAAACTTCGTAAATGATGTCCAGAAGCTCCTTTGCGAGCTTTGTATCCATATTCTTTAGCTTTTTATACACATTGCGCGCCTCATCTATCTTTTTGAGTCGCACATAAGCTACTCCCAATTTAAAGTGAAGCTCTGGATCGTTGGGTTTTTGCTCCAGCTCCTTTTTAAGATCTTCTATGTACTTTTCCACAAGGCCCTCTCCCATCCTGCTAAAGGGTCCCCTGTAATCCTTTTCCATCATGGTTTATAGGCTTATTTTGGTCTTCCTTCTTTCCATATAGCCCTTTCTTAGAGTGTATCCCTCTTTTGGATAAAGTCCGTAAAAGAGGTTCTGCACATGGTTTCCTTCCACAAAGAAAGACCACCTTTCTATGGCACTTCCTATTACTAAGCTGGCATAGGTGAGCGCATAAAAGCCATAAGAAAGGTTTCCACTTATGAGAGAGTAAGAGAGTAGAGCGATGGGAACCAAAAAGGTAACTACATAAAAAGTGGGAATGACAAAGCTTAGCATCTCCTTGCCTTTTGCATAGTAGAACTCTTCTGTGCAGTAATTGTTAGTGGTCGTGCCCGTATCAAGCACCCTTATGGGTCTGTTGTGTGGTAAGTTTAGAGCCTCATTTAGAGTGGGTCTCTTTAAGAAAAACTGCCTTATGTTGAAGGCTATCCTGAAAGAGAGCCCTAAGATCACAAAAAACAGTGTAAGTAAGATAAAAGGTTTTACAAGCTGAGGTTTGTAGTGGTAAGTGGTGGCAAGAAAGGCGGATGATCCCAGCATAAGATACATGTTAAGATAGTAGAGCACCGTTAGAGATGTGTTCCACTCAAGCACAAACCTGTTGGAAGCGTATATCATAGCGGTAGAAAAGGCAGATAGCCAACCCAAAATAAGGGTGGTTATTCCAAATAAATGAATGAAGAAAGCATTAAGACCAAAATAATAGGAAAGTCCATAAAGAAGTAAGGTAAAGCCGTAAGCTCCGCTAAAGACCGCTTCGCGAGAGAGCCAAGAAGTGTGAAATCTCTTTATGGCTTTCCAAGCTCTCATTTTATGTCCAAGATGGAAGCTTGCACCTACAGCTCCCAAACCTACAAGAATCAGGGAAAACACTACGGAAAACACCACCATATTCCTTGGCAGAGAGGTATCAAAGCCAAACAAAGACAGAAGCTCCGCCAAGTAGGTAAAGGTGAAGAGTCCTATAGATGTGCCCGCTGTAAGAAAGAACCATATTAAGGAAAAGGGTGGGTGCATACTCAACCTCCTTTGTAGTGTTTTTGTACCACCTCAAGGAACAGAGGATTGTCTGGCTTTAGGATGTGCTCGTCTATATGCACTTTTGTTTCCGTCCTTGGAAGATAGTGGTTTGCGGGATTTGTACCCATATCTGGGAAAAGGACAAAACCGTTGCGCTCCTTTATCACCTTATACACTTCGCTGTTGGGATCTTCTATGTCTCCAAAGAACCTCGCCTTTGCGGGACAGGTAAGCACACAAGCGGGTTTTCTGTGTTCGGGTGGTAGCGTCTCATCGTATATCCTGTCTATACAGAGAGTGCACTTCTTCATCACCTTGTCCGCCTCGTCAAACTCCCTGCATCCGTAGGGACAGGACCAAGAGCATAGCTTACAGCCAATGCAGTCATCGTAATTGACAAGCACTATGCCATCTTGCTCGCGCTTGTAGCTGGCTCCTGTAGGACAAACGGGCACACAGGGAGCATCTTGACAGTGAAGGCAGGACTTGGGAAGATGAAAAACTTGTGTGTTTGGAAACTCACCAGTTTCGTAAGTCATTATCCTGTTGTACCAAACACCGTGAGGCTCTTTTCCATAAGGGTCAAAGTCCGAAAGGGGACCAAAGGCAGCCTGAGTGTTCCACTCCTTGCAGTTTGTAGCACAAGCATGACAACCAACACATGTGTTTAGGTCTATCACCAAAGCAAACTGCGCCATGTTAAGCCTCCTGTTTTACAAGTATCTGCCTCAAAGATAAGAGTTTTTGAAAGAGCTTAGCAGAAAGATCTTTCATGGTTTCAAGGTTTTGCTTATCACTATCCTTTCTTTGTGTGGGATCTACTTGTATGCTCATCTTGTGAAACCCACAGTGTATCTGCTCTATCTCTTCTACCATACTTCTTATATCCTCTGGAAGCTGATCTTTTATAGGCACTACAATCTCATCCCACTTCTTACCAAAATTACAGCTATGACAGTCTTTGTGTTCAAAAGGCATACCTTCTATTAAAGCTTTTTCCAGCTTGTTTAGGTAAATGGCATGTTGGGAAATAAAGAGATCCACATCTTTTAGAAAATCTGCGAGCTTAGTCAAAGGTATCTTACACCTCCATTTTTATTCAAACACCTCTTTGAGGTCTAAATCTATTCCCAAAAGCTCAGACCTAACCACACCCTCTCCCTTAGCCTTGGATAAAAGTTTAAAGCCTTCTTGGGAGTTTGTGTAGATTTCAAAGGTCTTTCTCTTTGGGTCTACGATCCAGTATTCCTTGACACCTGAGCGCTCATAAACTTCCTTTTTCTCCAAAAGGTCATAGTAAGCAGTGGAAGGCGAGAGTATTTCCACCACAATGTCGGGCGGTCCTTCTATGCCTCTTTGTGTTATCTTTGCTCTTGATCCTTCCAAAACTACCACTATGTCGGGCTGATAGGCGTTCTCTTGGTCCAAATAGACATCTACAGGAGCGTATAGCACCTTGCCTCTTTTAGTCTTTTTGACCACATTGTAAAGCTTATAGCTCAGGTTTATACTAACTTCCTGGTGTTCGGGTGCTGGTGCTGGGCTCATGATGAGCTCACCTTCTATGAGCTGGTACGGACTGCCTTCTGGGAGTTTTTCATAATCCTCAATAGTGTATCTTCTCTTTTCTAAGAGCGTTTTCATTTACTCAAACACCTCCTTTAAGTCCCATTCTATCCCAAGAAGCTCAGACCTTACCCTGCCTTCCTTTTTTGCCTGAGAGACAAGTTTGAAACCTTCGGGAGTGTTTGAGTAAATCTCCACACTCTTCATGTATGGATCCACAATCCAATACTCTTTTACACCTGCTCTTTCATAAACATCCTTTTTTACCCTAAGGTCATAGTAAGCGGTAGAAGGTGAGAGTATTTCCACCACAATGTCAGGTGGTCCCTCTATGCCTCTTTGCGTTATCTTTGCTTTTGAGTCTTCCAAAATTACCACTATGTCGGGCTGGTAGGCATTTTCCTCATCAAGGAAAACATCAACGGGTGCATAAAGGACTTCGCCTTTTGTCCTTTCTTTGAGGTGATGGAAGAGCTTAACTGAGAGCCTAATAGAGACTCTTTGGTGTTCGGGTGCTGGTGCTGGGCTCATGATGAGCTCACCTTCTATGAGCTGGTACGGACTGCCTTCTGGGAGTTTTTCATAATCCTCAATAGTGTATTTTTTCTTTTCTAATACCTTCATGGTTTGTACCTGAGTATGGGTATCCACCTTTCTTCTATATAAGGTAAAGGTTTTACCTCAAACTGGGGTGCGGTTTCTGGTGTTTGGTCTTGAGCTTTATAAACCTTCACCTTTGTGTCAAACCACGCCAAGTGTCCTGTAATGGGATCTCCGTAGAAGATCTCTCTATCTCCTATCTTTATTGAGTGAGGTATTACGTGGTTTAGTAGAAATCCTTGGTGTCCTTCTTCTGCTTCTGGTTTTAGACCCCAAGTGCCTTTCATCTTTCCTATGGCATTCCACGTCCATACAGAGTTGGGCTCTGTGGTTTCTGTTAAGAAAACTTGACACTTAACCTTTCCTACTCTTGACTCTACCCACACCCAATCAAGATGTTTTATGCCAAGCTTTTGCGCAGTCTTGGGATTCATGTAAAGGTAGTTCCTTGAGGAAATCTGTCTTAGCCATGCGTTTTGGGAGTCCCAAGAGTGATACATCCACTGGGGTCTTTGGGTAAAAGCATAAAGGGGATACTCTTCTGAGGAGATCTCCTCCTCAAAGGGTGGATACCAGAAGGGTAGAGGATCAAAGTACTTGATTAATCTTTCTCTGAGCACGGGATCGTTGGGTGGTTGGTTCTTGCCTTCCCACAGACCTTGTCCTGCGAGCCTAAAGGTTTGGAGCGTCTCAAGGTAAAAGTTGAATATTATGGGCGCGACCTTCTTTATAAAGCCTACGCTTACAGCCCACTCTTGGTAGTCTTTATTCACATGCCTATAATAGCGCATGTGTTCCGGAAGCTTGTAGTAGAAAAATCCTTTGTTCTTTATGTACATCTCCAGCTGTCTGGGGTTAGGTTCTCCTACAAAGTGCTTATCGCCGTTTTTTCCTCTCCAACCTGCAAGAGCTCCCACACCTGGTCTTATCTGCCAATTTATAAGAAAGTCCTTAAAGTCTTTATACTTTCTTGAACCATCTTCATTCACAAAGCCGGGAAGTTTTAACCTTGTACCCAGCTCCACCATAACATCTCCCCAACCCTTCACATCGTAGCCATTCGCCTTTGGATCTACTATGGGATGCCTAAGGGCATCCACGGGACCGTCCACCGCAGATGGTGGCCTGTCAAGTAAAGATAGTGCAAACCACTGCTCAAGATAGGTGGCATCTGGCAGTACAAGGTCTGAGTAAGCAACCTGTTCGCTGTAAAAGGCATCTATGGTGATAATCTTGGGAATGATGTAGTTTCCTGTTTGATCTGTTGCGGTAAGAGCTTGGAGTATGTATGGGATGTTTTGGGAGGAGTTCCAAGCCATGTTTGCCATGTAGATCATCAACACCTCTATGCCATAAGGATTCTGCTCGTAAGCGGCAGGAATAACATTATGTATACATCCGTGTGCGGTAAGCGGAAACCACCAGCTGTATGCCCAATCTATCCTTATAGGATTGCCCTTCTCGTCTACCAAAAGATCGTCTGGGTTTTGGGGATATCCAAGGTGCGGTCCGGGATACACCTCTCCGTACTTTATTTCATCGGGTCTTGAGATTTTGTAAGGTTTGGGAAGGTCTTCTATGTGCTTGGGATATGGTGGCTTGTTGAGAAAGCCACCAGGCACGTCTATGACACCAAGCATCATCATGAGCAGAAAGATAGCCCTTGCGGTTTGAAAGCCGTTGGTATGAGATGCCACACCTCTCATAACGTGGAAAGAAACAGGCCTACCTATAAACTTTTTGTGCTTTCTTCCCCATACATCAGTCCATTCAATGGGAATTTCTATGGGATGATACAGAGCTATAGTTCCCATTTCCTTTGCTATTCTCTCTATGTCCTTTGCGGGTATGCCTGTTATCTTTTCCACCTTTTGGGGTGAATAGTCCTTCACCAACCTTTCCGCAAATATATCAAAGGCAGGTCTTACCTTATATCCTTCTGGTGTGGTAAATTCGCCTATAAAAGCGGGATCAAGATCGTCAGGTACTATGCGGTCTGCGGGTTTAAAGCTGTTGGACTTTTTATCAAAGACCATAGGTTTTCCTTCTTCGTTTCTGTAAAAGAGTCCATCTTTTGAAGTGCCAGGTGCTTGAATGACTAACCAAGTTGCGTTGGTGTACTCTTTAAGAAAATCCCAGTTGACCAGGTTATATCTAAAAAGCTCATGCATTATTCCCATAAAGAAAGCTCCGTCAGTTCCGGGTTTTATAGGCACCCATTCGTCAGCTATGGCACCATACCCCCATCTGACGGGATTTACCACAACAAACTTTCCACCTTTGCGTTTCATTTCCTGAATGCCTAGTTTAAAGGGATTAGAGGAGTGATCCTCCGCAACACCTATTAGCATAAAGTACTTAGTGTTCTCAAAGTCCGCTTCTCCAAACTCCCAAAAAGAACCACCTATGGAGTAAAGTCCAGAAGCTGCTATGTTTACGGAACAAAAACCACCGTGAGCAGCCCAATTTACCGTGCCAAGCTGGCTTGCAAACCAGCTGTTAATAGCTTGCATTTGGTCTCTTCCAGTAAAGAAGGCTATTTTGTAGGGACCTTTTTTACGTGCCTCTTCCAACCACTGGGTGGCTATTTGCAGTGCCTCTTCCCACTCTATCTCTTTAAACTCTCCCGAACCTCTTGGACCCACTCTCAAAAGAGGTTTTCTCAATCTTGCAGGGCTATACTCCTTCATTATGCCAGAAGAACCCTTAGCGCACAGAACTCCCCTATTAGTTGGGTGTGCATCGTTCCCTTTTATGTAGGTCACCTTATTGTTTCTTACATATACCTCTATACCGCATCTACAGGCACACATATAGCAAGTGCTGTAAGCCTTTCTATCGTAAAAGCTTCCTCCTATTTCCATGTGGGAAACTCCTATCCTAATAAAATACTTCAACACACAGAAGGCTGTGTTTTCAATTTGCTTATGAAATTATAAGTTTCACTTATAGTGGTTACAAGCTATTCTTAATTTATAATTAGAGAAGCATCCATGCAGAAGTTAGAAGAGTGGAAACATCTCTTAGAAAACAGGTTAAGGGACCTCCTACAGCCCTTTGAGCCTATGGTCCTCTATCAAGCCATGTCCTACTATGTGTTTCAGGAAGGCAAAAGGATAAGGCCTCTTTTTTTGTGCGCGGTAGCTGACGCTTTAGGTGGTAATACACAAGATGCCATAACGGTAGGATGCGCTCTTGAGTTCGTACATAACTACTCTCTTATACACGATGACCTGCCTGCTATAGACAATGACAGCACAAGAAGAGGAAAGCCTTCGTGCCATGTGATCTTTGGGGAGGATATAGCCATACTTGCTGGTGATGCTCTTCTCAACTTAGCCTTTGAAGTGCTTTCAAATAAAGAAAACTTTGTCTCCATGGACGAAAAGGACCTTTTACAAGTTATACGCATCTTATCTGAGAGCTCGGGCCATAAGGGTATGGTAGCTGGTCAGGTTATGGACATAAAAAAACTCGGCGATGTTTGGAGTATTAGCTTAAAGAAAACTGCCTGTCTTTTCTCTTCCGCTTTTGCCTGTGCAGGGGTCATTTCAAAAAGAGATGAAATGCTTAGTTCTTTAACTTCTGCGGGTGTAAAAGTGGGTGTGCTTTTCCAAATGGTTGATGACTATAAGGACAAAGATGGCTTTTACTCTATTTACAAGGATAGTATCACACAGATCATAGAGGAAAAGTATCACGAATGCCTTCGCACTTTGGAAGGCATGGGACTACTTACACAGGAGATGGAGTTTCTCCTGAGGTTGGTGCTCTCTCCGGTAAAGACTCATTGACATTTAAGATCATCTGGTAAGCGTTTTCACCGTCTGAGTAATACCTTGGTCTTTCGCCGACTATTTGAAATCCAAGGGACCTATATAATCTTATAGCGCGCATATTAGACTTTCTCACATCTAAGGCTATGTGGCTTACTTTATCCTTGAGGTTTTCTATCAAAAAGCTAAGGAGCATCTTCCCATACCCTCTACCCCAGTAGTCTTTTTTAATAGCAAAGTTCATTAGGTTGGCAGTATCGTGTATTACCCAAACCACAGAGTATCCGATAACCTCATCATCAAGTTCCAAAACGTACTTGTGTGAGTACTCTAACTGAAACTCCCTTTCAAAGGCGCTTTTGCTCCACGCATCACTTGTAAAGTTTTCCCTGTTTATCTCAAGCACCGCTGGAAGGTCCTGTATAGTCATAGGTCTTATCTTGGGTATTCGCATTCACCTTGCACTATTAAACTCCATATTAGAAACGCTACGGGCTCTGGTACTATAACCGTCTTTCTGTTTCCACTTTGGCTTAATATCTCATGAAGCTCCGTTCTGAGCACCGCATCGCCTGTCAATTCAAAAAGCACATCTATACTGTCCTCTAAGGACCTTAGCATATCTCTTGCATCTCTGTAATAAGCTATACCCTTTTCTTTTGCTATTTTTACGCTTTCTAAATCCTCTCTTGGCTCCGCAACAGCTATAATCTTCACACTGTCTGTATTAACCTTCAAAAGAGCGTCAAGAAACTGGCTACCTACCCTTCCAAGACCAGCTATGGCTACATTAATGCGTCTCACTTTTGACCCTCCTTGAGTTAAAATATAACACGAAAAGCTCCAACAAAGCGCTTAAAAAGCTCTTCCACATCCAAACAGGGTCTTTCTTGGCAGGTGTTGGGAAAACAGGGACTGCAATCAGGGTTTAAGCTTATTTGGAATACCCTTCTGCCTATGGGTCTCCAAACTATAGGGTCTGTGGGACCATAAAACACAAAAGTTGGAACACCTACATAAGAAGCTAAGTGAGATATTCCACTGTCGTTGCCTACAAAGAGCTTAGCTTCCTTTAGTGCTCTTCCTATTTCAAGGGGGTCTGTGCTTTGGTAGAACTCAGAAGCAAAACCCTTTACCCACTCATCCGCCTCTCCTACAAAGTAAATGACCTGATAACCCTGTCTTTTTAGGTACTCTTCTATGCGTAAAAAGAGCTCTATGGGAGGGTTTTTAGCCCTTGAACCGCTGGAAGGGTGTATAACCGCCCTACCTTTAAAGGGATTGTCCAGGATAGGTTTTAGATTTAGCTTATCAGAGTAAATCTTTTTTAGTCCCAAGCTCTCAAGGTAGTGATCCACTATCCAAACCCTCTTTTCTGGAAAAGGCTTTACATTCCCATCTACAGACACCTTTATGACCTTACTAAAGCTCCTTTCTGGTATCTCGTAGTGCATCTCATCAATCCACCCCACCTCCTTGGCTATTTTTAGGTAGTCTGTATTGCCTACCGCGAATATACGCTCTCCCATCTTTTTGAGAACTTCAAGCACAGGAAAGGTAAGTAGTGTGTCTCCAAGCCCACCCCTTCTGTAGAAGAGTATCATATAATCATTCTATTCATACATGAACAAGTTTAAAGTTAAAGTTTCCATTTTAGTGAAAGGTAGTTTTAGAAATAGTCCTGTATGGACTATTGGGAGCTCCTCAACCCATATCATTCTATGAGGCCTAAAATAATAGCTGAAAGGCTTGGAATGACAGAGACAGAGACAGTGGAAAAAATCATAAAAGCTTTGATAGAAGAGATAAGGGAAAGAGTGAGAGAAGGAGAGAGAGTAGAACTAAGAGGATTAGCATCATGGAAGCTCAAAAACGGAAAAGTCAAAGTGAAAAACTTCATAAGGAACTGAGAAGAATATAAAGAAGAAGAGCAAAAGAAAGGAACATTAAAAAATAGATAACATAGAGAAGAGACTTAGGAGGAGTGTGAGTAGGTACAGATTTAGGCTTTATAAGATCATTTACAGGAAGCTTATCCGATAACTTGTCAAAAAGCTCAGATATAGCAGAAAGGATACGATGTCCTTCTTTCTCTTTCTTGTCCCAATCCTTCCTCATATAGTCCCTGTCATAAAGACCCATAGCTAAAACCCAGAGTTTCCATTTATGTGTATTATTATACAAGCCCACATATAGGCTCAGGCAGTCGCTTACGCTCCTGCCCAGGTCTAAACCAGCCAGAAGAGATGAGGGGGAAGGACCTAAAGCGAGGCCCTTCCCCCTCAAACTCCCCCTACCCCGCTCCTTGCGTGACTGCTTACGCAGTCGCGCAAGGGACTAAAGAGTTTTTAGCGTAGTTCAAGCACACACCTTTAAGTAGTTAGCAGTTTAAACTTAGGACTAAGTGGAGACTGTTTATCACTTAAAACTCAAACCTCAAGAAACTTAATATGAACACGAAGAGGAGGATCACGCTCAAAACCTGCACAGTCATAGAAACCCTTGAAGAACTCAGAAAAAGAGATAGAAAGAGGCAAAAAGTACACGCGATAAAAGTCATAGAGATTGACAAAGCCCAGCAAAGATGAAGATGAAGAAAGAGAAGGACGAATAAAATTCCTACTCATAGAGAATAAACGCACACGGAAGTACCACATAAGGCATGTAGAAAGACGCACACGCACCTTATTATCACGCAAAGAAAAAGCCCAGTATTTGTGAGCAGACTTAACCAAGTACTTCAAGAGATAAGCTTTTATCTTTTCTGTGTCCCTACCAATAAACTTGACATCTACACCCTGAAACGCAGAAAGATTAAAAGAGGAAGCACGCCACCAGCCATATATACGCTCAATGCTAACAAAAGGAAAAGATGCCAGTATGTGAACACGAGGATAACCATCTTCATGGACTTCTATAACCCAAAAGTACCTGAAATTCCTATATCCCTTCTTTCTAAGATATGCCCTAAAACGCCGAAAGAAGTCAGAGATCCAAAAACCAATGTTAGCCCATGAATAAACCAAATCCCAAGAACGGGACAAAGTGAGAGTGATAAGCACCCAGTTTAGCTTTGGTATATCAATATGCTTTATCCAGGAGTAGTAAGTTTTTGAAAAATACCGCAAGCGAATAGGACGCACCGCATACTTACCATTGAAAAAGACAGGGACCTGACGAAGTTTGCTAATGTACCAAACAGGATACAGTTTAGCTAACTGAACCGCATTATGTGAAAGACGCACCTGTCTACCTTGCCATTCTGAAGTTAGGACATCTAAAAGATCAGTATCAAGCTCATCAAGGGAATACTCCAGCAAATCCACACAGAAAAGATAAAAGAAGACGGAAAGCAAGAAAAAGCTAAGGATAGTGTTATCCTATGACTGTTTTAAAGTTTATCTTGCAGACCTTCCAAACTTAGCTTTAAGTGGTAGTATGACATAGATCATGCAGGGAAAACTGAGGTTGTTTGAAAAATCCCAGAATATTGACAAAACTTGATTTCCTAAAGCTATAATCTAAATATGCTTACCTTAAGCTGTCTTTTGGATTTTGAAAGCAAAGAAGGCAAAGAAAAGGTTTTAACACTCATGCGTAGGTTTTCCTCTTGTGTGAGATTTTGCTATAACAGGCTTTTGGAAAACCACACAGAAAGATCCGCTTATCATATAGCAAAAGAAACCTTTCCAGACCTGCCATCTGCATGGATCAATATGGCTCTTCAAAAGGCAAGAGAAATAAAAAGCACTA
>JAGDVY010000005.1 GCA_023255875.1 Hydrogenobacter sp.
TTTTTGAGGATTGTGTAGATATTTTGCCACTTTTCCTTTATTTGGTCTTCCGTAAGCTCTTTGTTCTCGTCTTTGGCACTCTGTATTAAGGAGTCCGCTTCGCGTTTGAGCCACTCTTCTATCCTTTCCTTTTCGTGCATATAGATAACATTGTGTCCTGCCCAAAACTGGCTTTCCATTCTTGGTGGCAAGTAATAGCAAGTAGCCCTATTACCCTTTTCAGCTTCAAAATCTTCACCCCCAAATTTAGGACACTCTACCTTTTTAGGACATTTTATCCCAAACATCTTATAAACCCCCCAAGTTTTTGTAGCGTATTATATCACAATTTAAGCTTTATAATAGAATTTCTGTTATGCTAAAGAGGAGCAAGTACTGTGGACAAATATCTGAGGAAGACCTTGGAAAAGAGTTAGTGCTGTGCGGTTGGGTGCACAGGGTTAGAAACCACGGTGGTGTAGTATTCATAGACCTAAGGGACAGGGAAGGCATAGTCCAAGTAGTGGCAGAAGAAAAAACCTACCCACAAGCTTACGAGGTGGCAGACAGCCTAAAGTCAGAGTATGTGATAGCGGTAAGAGGTACGGTAAGAAGAAGGCCACCTGGAACAGAAAACCCCAAGCTAAAGACGGGAAACTACGAGGTGTTAGCGCAAGAGATACAAATTCTGAACACCTCAGACCCACTACCCTTTCCCGTTGATGAAGAGACGCACATATCCGAGGAGCTAAAGCTTCGCTACAGATACCTTGACCTCAGACGCGAGAGTATGAAAGAGAACCTCCTTTTTAGACACAGAGCCTATCAGGTCATCAGAAGAGTTTTTCTCAAACACGGTTTTGTAGAGATAGAAACTCCCTTTTTGACCAAGTCCACCCCAGAAGGTGCTAGGGACTTTTTGGTACCTTCCAGACTTCACCCAGGAAAGTTTTACGCCCTTCCTCAATCTCCCCAGCTATTCAAACAGATACTTATGGTAGCAGGTTTTGATAGATACTTCCAGATAGTAAGGTGTCTAAGAGACGAAGACCTAAGAGCGGATCGCCAGCCGGAGTTCACCCAGATAGACTTTGAGATGTCCTTTGTGGAAGAAGAGGATGTAATGAACTTTAGCGAAGAGCTCATATGTACGCTCTTTAGTGAGCTTTTGGGCATTGAGCTAAAAAGACCCTTTGAAAGAATTTCTTACACATCTGCTATGGAGCGCTATGGCACTGACAAACCAGACAGACGCTTTGGCTTGGAACTTATAGACCTTACAGACATCTTTAAAAACACAGAGTTTAAAGTGTTTGCAGATGCCATAAAGTCAGGTGGTGTAATAAAAGCCATAAACTTCAAAGCATCAAATCTTTCAAGAAAGGAAATAGATGAGCTTACACAGTTTGTACAGTCCCTTGGAGCAAAAGGTTTAGCTTGGATAAAGGTAGAAGAAGGTAAGCTAAACTCTCCCATCGTCAAGTTCTTCAACCAGCAAGAGATAGAGGAACTTCTCAAAAGAACCCATGCGCAAGCAGGAGACACCATATTCTTCTCTGCAGACCAAAAAGAGACAGTTTATAAAATCCTTGGAAACCTAAGACTTCACATAGCCAAAAAGTACAAGCTTATAGATGAAAGTAAGTTTGATGTGCTCTGGATCGTAGATTTTCCCCTTATGGAGTGGGATGAAGAAGAAAACAGGTTTGTAGCCTTGCACCATCCCTTTACCTCACCCAAAGAAGAAGATATACCTCTTTTGAAACAAGCCTTAGAAACTCCTCACATAGAAGAGAAAAAGGAGCTCATAAGCAAAGTAAGGGCAAGGGCTTATGACATGGTAATAAACGGGTATGAAGTGGGAGGTGGTTCTATTCGTATACACAAAAGGGAAGTTCAAGACCTTGTTTTTAAACTCTTGGGTATATCACAAGTAGAGGCAGAGGAGAAGTTTGGCTTTCTTCTTAATGCTTTGAGGTATGGAGCACCGCCTCATGGAGGACTTGCCTTTGGATTGGATAGATTAATAGCCATAATGAGAGGCTTAGACTCCATAAGAGATGTTATAGCCTTTCCCAAAACACAAAAAGGTGTATGTCCCCTCACAGGTGCACCAGACTATGTGAGTCCCAAACAACTCAAAGAAGTGCACATAAAGGAGATGGGCTAATGTTCAAAGGTGCACTCAGAGCTATGGGAGCTGTTTTTGGAGATATAGGAACGAGCCCTCTATACACTTTTAGCGTTATAGTATTGCTGACAAAACCCACACAGAAAGAGATATTTGGCATAGTTTCTCTCATAGTTTGGACGCTTATTATCCTTGTCACTGTCCAGTATGCGTGGTTTGCCATGAATCTCAGCATAAAGGGGGAAGGTGGTACTGTAGTGCTTGGAGAAATAGCAAAGTCATTAACAAAAAATAAGAAACTCAGAGATTTCTATAGAATACTTGTGTTTATAGGTCTTGGGTTCTTGTTGGGAGATGGTGTTATAACTCCAGCCATAACTATCCTTAGCTCCGCAGAAGGTATAAGGCTTATCCCAGGATTTGAGCACACACCGCAGTTTGAGGTAATACTTATAGCAATTGTCATCACCGTTGGACTTTTTCTTTTACAACCCAAGGGTACTGGAAAGTTAGGTGAATACTTTGGACCTATAATGTTTCTTTGGTTTACCAGCATAGGGTTAATAGGTCTTTATCACATTACTTCCTATCCACAGGTGCTTTACGCTTTGAGTCCTCATCACGCTGTTGAGTTCCTAATAAACAATCCCATAAAGGGTTTTATAGCTCTTTCTGAGGTTTTACTTGCAGCAACGGGTGGTGAAGCAATGTATGCAGATATGGGACATTTGGGAAGTGTTGCCATAAGACAGGCATGGATTTATGTCTTTCCCATGTTAGTACTTAACTATCTGGGTCAGGCATCTTTCCTTTTAAAAGGAGGAGCTTTTAAAGATCAGGCTGTGTTCTTTGAGTCTGCCCGTGCAGTTCTTGGAGACACTTTTTACATTCCCTTCTTAATATTGGTAATTATTGCTGGTATTATAGCATCTCAAGCTCTCATAAGCGGTGCCTTCTCAATAGTTTTTCAGGCTATAAATGTGAGGATAGCACCACTGTTAAACATAAAACACACATCAACTGAGTTAAGCACTCAAATATACATACCTGCAGTTAACTGGGTCCTGATGATGGGTGTGATATTTATGTACTTTAACTTTAAAACTTCTGATAACATGGCATCCGCTTATGGATTTGCAGTTAGTGCTGTGATGACAATAACGGGCTTTTTCCTAACCTTTATACACTTCATGAAAAGGGAAGTTTTTTACTTCATAGCTTCTGTTTTCTTGCTCTTTGTAGATATAGCCTTCTTCCTCTCTAACTTCTACAAAATACCTCACGGCGCCTATTGGTCTATCATCTTTGCATCCATTCCCATATCTATAATGGTTCTTTACACCTTAGGACAATCCAAGCTTTACAGGAAGATGAGGTTTATACCCTTTAAAGAGTTTGTCCTTAAGTTTGAAGAGTTTTATGCAAAAAGCCCAAAGATAAAAGGCACAGCCATATTCTTAGTGAAAGATCCAAAAAGCATTCCTCCGTACGTTACCCAAACCTTTTTTGAGCACGGAATAATATACGAGGACAATGTCTTTCTTTCTTTGGTAAAAAAGGACGAACCTTTTGGTGTGAGTACCTTCTTAAAGGGAAGCATCACACCAGGACTTAGGCTTGTGGAAATAAGATACGGATACATGGAAGTGTTAGATATTGATAAAGAACTAAGAGAGGTAGGCATTTACGAAAGAGCTATATTCTACGGAGTTGAGTACATATATACTGATAAGTTCCTTTGGAAACTTTTCAGTTTTCTAAAGCGTGCCACACCAAGCTTTGTAGAGTTTTACAGATTCCCTCATGGAAAACTTCATGGTGTAGCGGTCAGGGTTGAGTTTTAAGTTACCCATAGGTAAATAGAAAGATGGACAATGAAACAAGCAAAGGGAAGTTTTCTGAAAAATGTTTGGGATAACCCTTAGTTACAAAAAACATCTCCACCACCTGAAAGGAAACAGCAGATATGAGCATTCCTATCCACCCAAAAAGAAGCAATGTGTAATGATCCCATATATGTAAATAGCCATAGTAAGAAAGCACCAAGAAGCATGAACCTGCCAAAAATAAAGGAATAAACAAATGTAGGTATTCCAGAGATTAGTAAAAGATAAGAGATGAGAGCCTTAGGTTTTGGATTTTTTATAACCGCTCCTGCAACTACGGGTAGCATCTGAAAGAACGCTCCGAACACGGTAAAGAGGGCAAATCCTATTGTCTCAAAGCCATATAGAGCTCTGTAATGGAGATGACTACACCAAAAGAGCAGGCAGTTAAGAAAAAGCCAAAGAAAGGCGATGCCTGTTGTAAAGAAAGTCCCGTCATAATCTTTCCACGCTTTCTATTATGTGGCTTGCAGAAAGGTACCGGTCGCACACGGGATAAAGGATCCACTCTTCCTTCACGTTGTGCTGTTAAATGAGCACCATGAAAATCTCGCCTAAGGATAGGAAAGCCTTCTTGTCTCTCTCCTTAATAGCTTTTTCCATTCTCTCTATAAGCTCTTTTGCCCATGCATGTTCCATTCTCATCTGCTGGTGGTTTCTTCAAAGGCAGGAAAGAGAATGTCCTCCTCCTTTTTGAAGTGCAAAAGGGTAGCCTCTTTAAAGGCTTTGAATACCCCTGAACACAGTAGCGCCAGCAATTTTTTACTTCTGCAGAGCTCCACTATAAGAGGTTTTCCTTCGTACTTATCATCCTCTCCAAAGAGTATACGAACTAAAAGAGCACGCTTGCAACCCTTCCTAAGTTGTATCCCAAAAGGGTCATAAATATCCCTCCGCCAACACTTCCCAATATGTAAAGCAAAAACTTTAGCAGTTCACCATTCATAAGTAAGTAATAGCTTTCGTAAGAGAAGGTAGAAAAGGTAGAAAAGCCACCCAAAAAACCCGTTATGAGAAATGCCCTCACACTGGAGGAAACATTTATTTTCTCAACCAAGTAAGAGAAGAAAAATCCCACTAAAAAACAAGCCAGCAAGTTAACTACAAGGGTCCCAAGAGGAAAATACAAACCGACTTTTTTCTGTATTATTTTAGAAAGCTCATACCTCAAAATGGATCCTAAGGCTCCACCTATGGCAATAACAAACATTAGCCCCCTATGCCACCTGTAAATAACACCTGCACATAATCCTGCAGTCCCCCATGCTCGCCTTTAACTGCTCATTTTCCCTGATCTTCCTTTCTATCACCTCATCTACATGCTTCTTGACGATCCTCCTTATAAGCTTCGTGCAAATATCCATGTGATCCTTAGAAACTGTTTGTGTTTGGCTTCTAAAACAATCAATCCCATCTACAGGAAGGTTGTTAGCAACTGCACGCTTGACCGCTAAGGTCATGCGATCTATTAACTCGTTGTAGGCTTGTTCTTTGATGTCTTGTTCTTTTTGTTCTTCTTCTTGTTGTTGTTGTTGATTTTGATCTTGAGAGAAATCTTGGTCTTGTTGTTGTATGTCTTTCTTCTCTTCCATGGCTTTTTACCTCCTTGGTTGGTTTTGTTCAAGCTGGTCTATTCTCTCTTTTAATTCCTCTACCTCTTCCCTTAGCTTTTCTACCTCTTTCAAGAGAATTTTCACTGAATTACCTGAAAAGTTAAAAGCATACCAAAGAAGTGAAAGAGTCCTTCTGATGTTTTTATTAGCCCTACTTAAAGCGTGAGATGGTTCCCAAGCTACACTGTAGTAAGTATCGCTTTCAACCTTCCTCGCTAATTTTATCCACTTCTCATAGAGGTCCTTCTTTACCTTTTTAAGCGTTTCTTTGTCAGTTATGTTAGCAGCCATATGATCCAACTCACGATCCAAAACATCCCAAGGATCAGGTGGTGGTTGTGCTACTACCTTCTTCTCTTCTTCCTTCTTCTTCTTGCCAAACCAAAACATCTTTCACACCTCCTACTGATCATTTTAAACCTAAGTGTGAGATTGTCAGGAGTTTTTAACTCCTTTTTGCTTAGTTTGGCTAAAAGGAAGTTAAAAGCTGAAAGAAAAGGTGGCAGTTTTTTAACTATTTGCACTTCTTGTTTGAGCAAAAAGGAGTTAAATCCCCTTATACCCTTACTTTTGAGCATACTCAATATTGCGGAATAAAGAGGCTCCCCACTTGGTTTATCTCCTTCTCGTAGGAATATACGCACAAGGACAGCCACATGAATATTGTATGTTAGAATTTATCTATGCAAGTTTTAATGGGAGTAGGAAGGGCAGGACTAAAAAGGGAAGGCAAACCTGACTTGCTTGTGGTACTTCTTCCTCAGGCATGCAACGCTTCTTTTCTTTTTACAAACAATCACTTCAAGGCAGGAAGCGTTATATACTCCCAAAAAGTATTTGAAAAAAGCAAATTAGTGAGAGCTATTGTAATAAACAGTGGTAATGCAAACTGCGGTGTGGGTAAGGAAGGAATAATCCACGCAGAGCTTATGGCAAAAAGGACTGCGGAAAACCTTGATATTGAAGAGGATCAGGTACTTGTGTTTTCCACAGGAGTTATAGGCAAACCTCTACCCATAGACAATGTCCTAAAGGCAATTGATGACGCTTGCAGTGTGCTTGAACCTTTGGACATAAAGAGAGCCAGCGAAGTGATATCTACTACAGACAGTTTTCCTAAGTACGCTTTTGTAAAGGCGGGATTACTTGAAGTCTATGGCTTTGCAAAAGGTGCAGGCATGATACATCCCAACATGGCAACCATGTTAGCCTTTATCTTTACCAACGCAGACCTTGACCCCTTCACCTTAAACCAATTACACAGAGAGATAACCGAAAGGACCTTTAATTCCATAAGCGTTGATGGATGCACCAGCACTAATGATAGTTTTGGGATAATAAGCCTTGGAGTTGTAAAAGAGGATCTTGAAAAGGTCAGACAAACACTTCATCAAGTATCTTTAGACCTTGCCAAAAAGATAGTGGAGGACGGTGAGGGAGCAACAAGGATAATAAAGGTAGTTGTCAAAAACGCATCCCTTGAACTAAAAGCCAGAACTATAGCGGAAAAAATAGCCCTTTCAAATCTTGTAAAGACCGCTGTTTTTGGTAGAGATCCCAATTGGGGTAGGATATTAGCCTCAGCAGGCTCTACCGCATTTCCTATAGATCAGTTCAGGCTAAAGCTCTACATAGGCAATCACTTGGTTTATGATGGAAAACCCCACCCCAAAGCGGTCCAAAATGCCAAAAAGTATATGGAAGAAAACAAGGAGATTGAGATAGTGCTTGATCTTATGGAAGGCAAAGAAAGTTGGACTTATTATACTTCAGACCTATCTTACGAATACGTAAAAATCAACGCGGAATACACCACTTAGCACTAAGTTTTTAAAGGCAGGGTTATTACTACCTCCAAACTCATCAAAAAGCTCAAGCTCTTCTTTTCTAGTGGAGAAGGAGCTCCCCGTCTTCTACACTTATAAGAACGGTGTAGATATTCACCAAATACCTTTTACCTCCTATGGTCAATGGGAACTGTATAGAATACCTTTTCCAAAAAGCTCTTGTTTATTCTTTTTATCCTACCCTATATCTTCATGTAAACTTCTTTTTCTCTTTCTAAGCAGTTTACAAGCTCTTCAAAGGTTTTTGAAAGCATACCTACTTCATCTTTTTCTTGTAAGCTTATATATCTCCTTTCGTTCCAATCAAAAAGACTTTACCTCTTACGGGACTAGTAGTTGCAGGCTCAAAAAAGTCTTCCCAGAGCTATCCAAATTGTCTTGGAAGTCTGGTACTTTGATCCTCACATAGAGCTCGCCATAGCTATCTTTGTAGTATCTTACCTTTTCTACTCTTTCCATAAGCGAGCTTAGTTGTTTTTCAAACTCAGGTACAGTTTTTAATCTGCTTGAAAAAGCTAAAAGTCTACTAGAAGTATCATAAAAGTTCCTTCAGAAACGCCAGCTATATCCCCAGATAGGTGCCACAAAACTTCTTTGGGACTTAGTCCTAACTAAAGTCCCTAAGTTATACTGCATGCCTTGTTCTCTTAAAGCCCTTTCGTTCACAACAAGCTTTATGTCTTTTACTTTTTCAAAAGGTACATTTTTAACTTGTTCACCTTTTAACAGTCTGTAAGCTATAAAAGATGCCTGATATCCTTGTTGATAAGCGGAGCATCCGTAAGCTACAGTGCAACCCTTCTTTGCCTGTTCAGGTGATAGACACAGAATGGGTAATTGATAGAAACTTGCATACTGAAGTATTACAGGAAGATAACTGGGAAAACGCTTTGGGAGTTTTTTTAATCCTCATCAAGAAGCTCCTCTCCTTCTATGGTGTAATAAGGCCTTTCGTAGGTGGAATAGTAGTAGGGTGTGTATGCAAAGAACTCTCCTGCGCATGTATCCACACCCTTAAAGGCAGGTATTATGCTCGCTGTGTTTCTCATGTCTCTTACTTCCTCTTCACTCATACCTTTAAGCATAGCTATCTCCACATCAGAGTATCCCAGTTCCTTTGCTCTCCTTAAGGTCTCTTGGTCAAGGGGAGACTTCTTTAGTGTCTCTTCAAAATCCACTATTTCCTTTATGTTGTAGAGAAACCATCTGTCTATCTTGGTGTATTCATGGACCTGTTCCACCGTGTAGCCTCTTCTAAAAGCGCTGGCTATGTACCATATTCTGTCTGGGTTAGGTATCCTGAGGTGCTTAATGAGTGTGTCCTCAGAGACATGGTCAAAAGATGGACGCAAAAGTCCGTAGGCATCTATCTCAAGGCTTCTTATGGCTTTCATAAAGGCTTCTTTGAAAGTCCTACCTATTGCCATAACCTCACCCACAGACTTCATCATTGTGGTGAGAGTTCTGTCTGTTTGCGGAAACTTAGCAAAGTCAAAGCGTGGAATCTTCACCACTACATAGTCTATGGAAGGTTCAAAGGATGCAGGTGTGTCCTTTGTTATATCGTTTTTTAACTCATCAAGAGTGTATCCTACCGCTAACTTGGCTGCCACCTTTGCAATAGGGAAACCTGTAGCTTTTGAAGCCAAAGCGGAAGACCTTGAGACCCTTGGGTTCATCTCTATAACGTAGAAGTCTCCATTTTCTGGGTTTACAGCAAACTGGATGTTAGAACCTCCCGTATCCACACCTATCTCTCTCATGATCTCTATACAGGCATCTCTCAGGATCTGATACTCTTTGTCTGTGAGGGTTTGAGCTGGTGCTACTGTTATGGAGTCTCCTGTATGCACGCCCATGGGATCAAAGTTCTCTATGGAACAGACTATTATCACGTTATCTTTTGAGTCCCTTATGACCTCAAACTCGTACTCTTTCCAACCTATGAGAGACTTATCTATGAGAACCTGATGTATGGGTGATGTGCTAAGTGCCACCTTGAGCTTCTCTTTGAATTCCTCTATGTTATAGGCTATAGACCCACCTGTGCCACCAAGGGTGAATGCAGGTCTTAGTATGGCAGGAAAACCTATAGCTTTTATAGCGGTGAGTCCTTCTTCTACAGAAGACACAACAGCACTTTCTGGAACTTTGAGCCCTATTTTTTGCATGGACCTTCTGAAAAGCTCTCTGTCCTCACCCTTCTTTATGGCACTATAGCTGGCACCAATTAGCTCCACAGAGTATTTTTCCAAAATGCCCTTCTCGTAGAGTTCTACCGCCAAGTTTAAAGCTGTCTGTCCACCAAGTGTGGGAAGAAGAGCGTCTGGCTTCTCTCTCTTTATTATTTCCTCAAGGACATCTACCGTGAGAGGTTCTATGTAGGTTCTGTCTGCTACGCTAGGGTCTGTCATTATAGTAGCAGGGTTTGAGTTAACAAGCACTATACTATAGCCTTCCTCTTTAAGAGCCTTGCAAGCCTGAGTTCCCGAGTAATCAAACTCTGCAGCCTGACCTATCACTATGGGACCAGAGCCTATAATGAGGATTTTCTTAATGTCCGTGCGCTTTGGCATTAAAGCTTATATTATAATCTTTTTCAGGAGGTGAAGGTATGAAGAACATACCACCCGGTAAAAACCCCCCTGAAGATATATACGTAGTTGTGGAAATACCCCAAGACAGCCCCATTAAGTACGAGCTTGACAAGGAAACATCTACTATTTTTGTAGATAGGTTTCTCTATACCGCTATGCACTATCCTTTCAATTATGGCTTTATACCTCAAACCCTTGCAGATGATGGTGATCCTGTAGATGTGCTTGTCATCTCAAGGTATCCTGTCATTCCCGGAAGTGTGATAAGGTGTAGGCCCATAGGTGGCTTGGAGATGAGGGACGAGGAAGGTGTAGATACAAAGCTTTTGGCGGTCCCTCACTCAAAGGTGGACCCCACATACGATCACATTAAGTCCGTTGATGATTTACCCAAGGCATTACTTGACAAAATAAAACACTTCTTTGAGCACTACAAAGAGTTAGAACCAGGCAAATGGGTAAAGGTGGAAGGCTTCAAGGGTGTGCAGTTTGCCATAGAGGAGATAAAGAAGGGTATAGAAAACTACAAAAAGACTTCATGAGCTTAGACATACTCGCAGAAGCCAAAAAAGTCTTTGACATAGAGATACAAGAACTCATAAGATTGAAAGAGAACCTTGATGAGAACTTTGTTAAGGCGGTGGAAATTCTTTTATCTTGCGAGGGAAAGGTCATTACCACCGGTGTGGGTAAGTCTGGACACATAGCACAAAAGATAGCCTCCACCCTTTCAAGCACTGGCACTCCTGCGCACTTTCTGCACCCTTCCGAAGCCCTCCATGGTGACCTTGGTGTTATAGATCAGAGAGATGTCCTTTTGGCTATATCCAACAGCGGAGAATCCCCAGAAGTGATATCCCTAATACCCTACGTGAAGCTCCTAAAAGTGCCCATCATAGCTATAACCAACAGGAAAGACTCCACCCTTGCTAAGTATGCGGATGTACATATATTCCTGAATGTACAGAAGGAAGCTTGTCCTCTTGAGCTTGCACCCACGAGCTCTTCTACCGCATCCCTGCTTGTAGGTGATGCCCTTGCCATGGTTCTTCTCCAGCTTAAAGGTTTTACTAAGGAAGATTTTGCCCTTAGGCATCCCGGGGGAAGTCTTGGCAGACGCCTAAGATTAGTCAGAGATCTCTACCACACGGGAGATGAAGTTCCTATAGTTTATGAGGACACGCCCATGACAGATGTGATCATAGAGATGACCAGCAAAGGCTTTGGTGCTACCGCGGTAATAGACAAAGACGGAAAGTTAGTTGGAATAATAACGGACGGAGACCTAAGGAGGTTTGTAAAAAACGGAGGAGACTTCAATACCGCCAAAGCAAGAGATGTCATGACAAAAACTCCAAAAACTGCAAAAGCCAACGAGCTTGCGGTAGAAGCTCTCAAAAGGATGGAAGATCATAAAATAACCGTGCTGATAGTTATAGATGATGAAGGCAGACCAGAAGGTATAATACATATGCACGATATCCTCAAAGCTGGTGTTTTATGAGAAAGCTGGGTGTGCTTGGCTCTACAGGTTCGGTAGGAAGCCAAACTCTTGATATTGTAAGAGCCTACAGAGAGGAGTTTCATCTTGTAGGCATAGTTGCCAAAAGAGCTTCTGAAAAACTCCTTAAGCAGGCAATAGAGTTCAAACCTAATTATGTAGTATCCTATGAAGAGCCTTCCAAAGATTGGTTAAACAGCCTTCCCAAAGAGACCACTTATATAAAGGGTCAGGATGGTCTCATAGAAGTCATATCCGCATCGGACTTTTTGATGAATGCCATATCGGGAATAGACGGCATCATTCCCACTTACGAAATACTCAAAAGAAACAAACGCCTTTTGGCTTCTAACAAAGAATCTATAGTTTGTCTTGGTGATTTCATTAAAGAAAAGAAGAACTTGATAGTGCCTGTAGACAGCGAACATAATGCCCTTTTTCAGCTTCTCTCTTTTGTGAGTGCAAAAGATGTAAAGAAAGTATATCTTACCGCTTCTGGGGGACCCTTTAGGGAGAAATCGCTCCAAGAGTTGGAAAAGGCAACCGTTGATGAAGCCCTAAACCATCCAAGGTGGAAAATGGGTGCTAAGATAACCGTTGATTCCGCAACCCTTATGAACAAAGGTATGGAGATAATAGAAGCCATAAACCTTTTTGATCTTTCTATTGATAGCGTAGACGTGCTTATACATCCCCAAAGCGTGGTTCATGGCATAGTGGAGCTAAAAGACGGTAGTTTCCTATTTCATGTGTCCCAAACAGACATGAAAATACCCATTATGCACGCACTCTTTTATCCAGATAGAAAAGACTATCCTTTTGAAAAAAAGAGCCTGCTTGAGCTCTCACCCATTAGCTTTGAACAAGTTGATAGAGAGAAGTTTAGGGCGCTCTATTTGTGCAAGTGGTCCGCTCAGATGGGAGGTGCATACATTCCCGCTCTGGTAGGTGCGGATCAAGCTGCAGTAGAGATGTTTCTTGAGGGACACATAAAGTTCTTAGACATAGTGCGTGTGGTAGAAGATGTGCTCAGCATGGTAAGCCTACCAGAACCTCAGAATATAGAGCAGGTTTTAAACACAATAAATTGGGCTTACCAAAAGGCTAAAGAGGTTTCTTTAAGGTATGCGTGATATAGTTTTAGCAATAGCTTTCATATTGTTATCCTTTTTACCCTTCTACTTGTCTTCTTCTCCTTCTTCTGGCAGTGTGAGTTTTGTAAGGTTGGACCCTTCAACATTTGAACCCATTCAAGGAAAAGAAGGTGGTACTTTGCGTTTTATACTAAATGGAGACCCCAAAACGCTCAATCCAGTAATGGCTCAAGAGAGCACATCTACAGCGGTTATAAATTATCTGTTTACTGGACTCACAAAGATAGACATAAAGACCATGAGGGTGCTACCAGACCTTGCAAAAAGTTGGGAGGAGAAAGACTCAGGCAGGCGCTATATTTTCTATTTGCGTGAAGGTGTAAGGTGGAGCGATGGTGTTGAGCTAACCGCTGATGATGTAGTATTTACTTACAGAGATGTTTATCTCAACAAAGACATACCTAACTCCACTGCAGATATGTTGAGGGGCATCATAAAAACCGATAAAGACGCACAGAACTTTGTTAGGAAGATAGACAAATACACTGTGGAGTTTAACATTCCCAAACCCTTTGCTCCTTTTCTTCAGGTCCTTAGCGCTCCTATCCTTCCCAAACACAAATTAGAGAAGTACGTAAAAGAAGGAAGCTTTCCCACCGCTTGGAATGTGGATACAGACCCAAAGGAAATAGTGGGAACAGGACCCTATGTGATAAAGAGGTATGTCAAAGGGCAGTTTGTGGAGTACTCTGCAAACCCTTACTATTACGAGAAAGATAGCAAAGGCAATAGACTTCCTTACATAAAGAGTATGATAGGTATAATAGTGCAGGACCCAGACACAGCCTTGCTTAGGTTTTCAGCAGGAGATGCGGATTACATAGGTGTTAGACCCCAAGACCTTCTTTTTATGTCTAAGCTCAAATCCATAACCCTCTATGACCTTGGTCCCACACCATCCACCACTTTCCTCGTATTCAACCAAAATCCCAGCGCTAAGATACCTCCCTACAAACTAAAATGGTTCCAAAATAGAGTCTTCAGACAAGCTATATCTCACGCCATAGACAGAGAAGGCATATGTTATCTTGTTTACAACGGACTTGCAGAACCCCTTTACACACCCGTAACACCTGCCAACAGACCCTATTACGATGAGAGTTTCTACCCCAAGTATAAATACGATCTTAAACTTGCAAGAGAAATGTTAGAAAGCATAGGCTTTAAAGATAGGGATAAGGACGGTATTCTTGAGGATCCCCAAGGTCATAAACTTGAGATAGTCTTGCTCACCAACGCAGGAAACAAAGAAAGAGAAACCATAGGCAACATCATAAAAGAGGACCTTGAAAAGATAGGCATAAAGGTCATATTCAGACCTATAGATTTCAACACTTTAGTCTCAAGGCTATCCTCACCACCTTACGAATGGGAAGCGGTTATTATTGGGCTTACAGGCTCTATGGACCCATACTTTGGTAGGAATGTGTGGCACTCTTCTGGAACCCTTCACATGTGGAACCCAAGACAGAAAAACCCTCAAACCCAATGGGAAAAACAGGTAGATGAGCTTTTTGACCAAGGTGCGCAAGAATTGGACTTTACAAAAAGAGTAGAGATATACAAAAAAGCCTTCTTGATAATAACCCAAGAGCAACCCATGATATTCATAGCGGTACCCAAAAGCATGTTAGCAGTACACAAAGACAGGTTTGGCAACTTCTTTCCAACTGTATGGGGATGGTATAAGAGTGAAACACTATTTATTAAGTAATGAGCTCTCTTAACCTTTCGCGAAGTGCCTTGGAAGTCTCCTCTCTTATTATTTCAACCAAGTTTATCGCAGAAAGCTGTTTTTCCACCTCTTCCTTTATGACTCTCTCAATCAGCGAATTTATGGACATTTCGCGCACTGCACTTATGAGGGCATTTTCTATAAGCTTTTCAGAGAGTAACTCCTTCAATTGCTCCTTGAGTACGTTTTCCATATCCGCTTTTTCCACTTTTATCTGAGGAACAGAGGTTTTTTCAGCAAAAGGCTCTAAAACCATCTCTTTTTCCGCTTGGAGGGGCAACTGAGAGGGAATTTCGGGAGTTTTTTCAGGAGGAGGTTCTAATAACAGCTCTTTTCCTGATTCTGAAGGAAATTCTAAAGGAAAGCTCTCCAGCATAGGTTCTTCTGATTTTTGTTCCTTGAAAAGCTCATCTAAAAAGCTCATGATCTCACCAGACACCTCGTGAGCTTTAGTTTCTTCCTTCGCAAGTTCCCTTATCTTTTCTACCGCTTTTGCAATTTCTGCTTCTCTTGAGAAGGAGTGCTTATTGGGAAGGTTTATTTTATCCACATCTATAGTAAAAAGATCATCTAACAGGAGTACGTAGGGTTTCTGAGCGAGCTCTTTTTCCTGAGACATTTCCATAAGTGTCTTTTGGGCTATCATACCTGAGATAGTATCAAAGACTATAATATCAGCTTCTCTTGCTTTTTCTTTAGCATCCTTTGCATTCTTGACATTTATTATCTCAAAGTCAGTGCCAAGAGCGGTTTTTATACTATCTGTAAGAGTACTATCAAAGGAAACTATCAACACCTTCTTTTTTGAGGTAGCACTTTCTTTATACTGCTCAAAAGATGGCATTTCTATCTCTAAATCTGAGGCATGAAAAGCGTATTCTTCCTGTTGTTGCTGTTTATATTGCCCAAAAGATGGCATCTCTATCTCTAGCTCTGGAATACCGAAATCCGTCTTTACTTCTTGCGTATAATCCTCTGAAAGTGCTTCTTTTATCTTGCTTACCGCTTCCTCTCTGGGTAGTTTTACCTTCTTTTTAGCTATTATGTTGTTCATATCAACGGGGAATAGGTCATCAACAAGCACTATGTACTTGGCATCTTTGAACTTACTTTGATACATTTTGTTAATATCTTCCTCTGAAATGGAACCAGAAATAGCATCGTAGATAATCACATCCGCACTTGAAACGGTATTTATCGCTTCCTCTCCATTTTTTACATCTATCACATCGTACTCTTTGAGAGCTTCTTTTATGCCCTTTACTAGATTTTTGTCAAAGGATACCACAAGCACTTTCATGCTTTACCCCCGTACTTTTTAAGTATATCATCAACGATCCCTTTGGCTTTTTCTATACTTTCTTCTGGTATGATCTTGCTTGTTGCCAGTGTTAGCCTCAGAGCTTTAATGTAATTGACAAGTTTATCGTCTGCAGTCTTGACCACCTGTTTTTCTTCCACAGTATATAGCAAAAGTATTCCCATCACAAAAACTAAAAAGCCAGATATGAGCATACCAAAGGCATATGGGTTTTCTATAAAGAAATATACATACTCACTTAAAGAAGGTTTTTTGGTATAAATGTATACCTCATTACCATTCTTGTCCTTGTGAGTTTCGGAAGAGTACATGTTTTCATCAAAGAGTTTAAGCACGTTGTCTGTTGTGATTATCTTTCCACTCTGAGTCTTTAGTATGATGGCTGAGTATTCAGTATATGCTGGCTTTGAAATGGTGTTGCCACTGTAGAGATCAAGTATAAAGTTTGCCACATTTTTGTTCATCTTCTCCTGTCTTGCCTTGATGTAAAGTTCAGAGGAGGTGATACATCCCAAAAGTATGAGAAAGATACCCAACAAGCATAACCCCGTTCCGAAAAGTCTTTTCTTCATTACCCACTCACTGTAAGTTTTTCTATCAGTAAAGATGGAGAACCCACATTTGCGTAAAAAGTCAGATCACTACCTACACCTAATATTCCTTTCCACAGATCAAGTATATTACCACTTAAGGTAACTCCCCTCACGCTCTTCTCCTTTTTCCCTTTCTTATAAATTATACCAGATGCGCCCAAAGAGAAGTCTCCTGAAATTGGGTCCACCGTGTGCAATCCCATAAGATCAAGTATAAGAAATACTTCATCAAAAGCGCTGACAAGCTCATCAAGATCTGCATTTCCTTGCTCTATATAAAAATTGGTAATACCACACGAAGGTAAGCTTTTGAAACTTTCCCTTATAGAGTTGCCTGTAGGTTGTGCTTTTAGCTTATTCGCTGTGTAAAGACTATGAAAGAAACCTTTGAAAATGCCCCTCTCTACCAATACCTTTCTTCTACTACTTATGCCTTCTGCATCAAAAGGAAAGCTCATAAACCCATCCTTCATACTACCGTCATCAATTATGCTAAGGTACTCAGATGAAATCTTCTCTCCTACCTTATCCTTAAGAAGGGTCTTGTTTTTCAAAAGGGACTCACCTGAGAACATACTACTGAAAGCCTCAAGTAGCATAGCGGATGCAGAACGAAACAGGACTACTGGCATCACCTTAGTTTCGTAGGGCTTGGGATTTAGCAAAGACACCGCCTTAAACACTACTTCCTGAACCATACCATCAAGGTCCAAATCTTTAAACTTCCTTGCTCCTCTAAAGTCATAGGATATGGACGCATCACCTTTATCTTCTGCAAGAGCGGATATGGAGGATGTGTAAAAGGTAGTTCTATAGTGATACTCAAGACCGCAAGAATTGTAGCAATATACCTCCACTTCTTTCTCTTCTAAGCTTGTCTTTCTAACTCCCTTTATTCTGTCATCTAAGTGTTTTGCTTTCCTTTCCAAAGAGACAACAAGATCTATCTTGTCCTGTATGGGAAGGTCAAGAGGTTCATATGGAAGGGGCTCTTCTTTTGGCTTTTGACAGTAGAAGGAAAAGCCATCATCCTGTGGAGTAAGCTGGCATATCTCCATAGCTTTCTCTACACAGTTTTTTATGGACTCTTCTTTTAGGTTTGTGGTGTAAGCAAAGCCTATCCTGTTATCCCAAAGAACCCTTATGCCCAGTCCTACGTCTGTAGATTTTGAAAGGTTCTCAAGCTTTTCGTCCGAGACCTCTATGGATTCCTTTTTTGAAGTTTCCAGATAGATCTCGTACTCAAAAGGAGGTTTTACATACTTAGAGACTATGCTTCTTATGTCTTCCATAAACATAGATTTTAACACCGTATTGTATTAAAATTCACTACGGGAGGTGTTAAAAAAATGCTACCTACTGAGCTTGTGGATCTGATGAACAAGCTAGGTGTTTTTCCCTGCGTACTTGGAACAACGGATAAGGAAGGAAACATGCACATGACTTTTATAACATGGGTTTATCCTAAGAGTGAAAAAATCTTGCGCTTTGCGCTAAGTTCTGGCTCAAAAAGTGCAAAGAACATCCAAGAAACAAAAAGAGCGTGCTTTATGTTTTTCTCACCTGGCAGAGCTCTTACATGCTATGGTGATGCGCAGATGATCATTGAGAGAATAGAGGAGGTGAAGTTTCCCGTTTCTGTGTTTGAGATGCACATAGATAAAGTTGAGGACAATCTGTTCCCGGGCGCTACCATCACAGGCATTATACCCTTTGCACACACGGGTGATCTGGAAAAGATGGCAGAGCTTGACAGTATAGTTCTTAAAGTAATGAGAAGTGCATGAGACTTCTTATCCTTCTTCTTGTAGGAGCTTTTTTATCTCTACTTCCTAACTTAAGCATTTATCCGTTTAGAGGCGAAGAATCTTTGAGAACTACAGTAGCCTACGAAATGTTTAAAAGCTCAAATTATGTGCAACCTTACTTTTTGGGTGAGCCTTATTACAACAAGCCACCCCTTTTTAACTGGCTAATAGTGTTATATTCGCATTTCTTAGGTTGGAGTGAGCTCACCGGAAGGGCGGTTAGCCTAACATTCCTTATGCTGTCCCTTTTGCTTGTGTTAGCTTTTACCCAATACCTTTTCAGGAACTTAGAGCTGTCCTTACTTTCCGCATTGGTGTTTTTAACCTTCGGAAATGTGCTTTTCTTTTATGGATACCTCGCAGAAATAGATATAACCTTCACCTTTTTTGTCTTTTCCCTTATGGTATGCGCTTACATGTGGTCTCAAAAGGGCAATGTGTTTTGGACTCTTGCTACCGGGTTTTTGACGGGCTTGAGTTTTCTCACTAAAGGTTTTCCTGCTTACGCTTTCTATGGACTAACCCTACTGGCCTTAAGTGCATACAAAAGAGACTTGAGCTTACTCTTTAGCAGGAGAGCCTTTCTTGCACATGCAATAAGCCTTCTTCTGCCTGCTCTTTGGATAGTAAACACTCATGATCCGCTACTTTACCTAAAAACCCTCCTTTATGAGAGCCTAAGCAGGTTAAAGGAAGGGGATTTTTCAAGATTGCGTCATCTAATTACCTTTATACTTACCCTTAAGGACACCCTTCCCAACAGCTTACTCTTCCTAATAGCTATATACCTACTTCTAAGACAGAAAGAGCTTAAGTTTCCTCCCCAGATAAGGGTTATGTTTATTATGTTCTTTGTAAATTACCTTCCATACTTCTTTTCTGACTCCGTAGGAAGATATGTTTTACCCCTTTATCCTCTGCTTGCCATAATGTTTTCCTATTATATTAGCGGTGCTTTAGAGAATACCAATTACAAAAAGATCTTTTACACCGCTGTTGGACTCGCCATAATCTTTAGAGCTCTTTATGGATTTTTCTTCTTTCCTTACTACAGCGAAAGGGAAAGCTCCAGAAAAGTTATAGCTATGAAGATGATAAAGGCTATGGATCTAAAGAAACCCGTGCGTTGTGAATGTCCGCAGGAGAAGTCTGTCTGTCTTTATGTGAGCTTTGCTAAAAAAGAGCCTCTCAAAAAGACACTTCCTGATGCTGTATACTCCATAAGCTGTAGTAATGAAGGAAATGGCAAAACGCTTCTAAGCTTTAATGTCAATAGGTCTTACCAAATAAAGCTTTTGTATCTTAAGTCTTTGCCCCTTCTTTTGCTCTCCACCTTAGGTACTCTTCTATAAAGGCATCTATATCTCCGTCCATAACCGCTTCCACATTTCCTACTTCTAAGCCCGTTCTCAAGTCCTTTACCATCTGGTAAGGTTGGAACACATAAGACCTTATTTGATAGCCCCAACCTATGTCCGTCTTTTCCCCTTCAAGAGCCTTCTTCTTTTCTTCAAGCTTCTGTAGTTCAAGCTGGTAAAGTTTAGCCTTTAGGAGTTCAAGAGCCTTTAGTCTGTTCTGAAATTGGGATCTCTCCTGCTGACAAGTAACCACTATACCGGTAGGTATGTGTCTTATCCTCACTGCGGTATCTGTTTTATTTACATACTGCCCTCCCGCACCGCTTGCTCTGAAGGTTTCCATCTCTATATCCTCTTCCCTTATCTCTATGTGTATGCTCTCATCTATCTGTGGCACTACAGAAACAGATGCAAAAGATGTATGCCTTCTTGCATTGGCATCAAAAGGAGATATCCTAACAAGCCTATGGACACCGCTTTCTCCCTTGAGATATCCGTAAGCGTAGGGTCCTTTTATCAGAAGGGTAGCACTCTTTATACCTGCCACATCGTCTGGGTTTATGTCTATCAGCTCCACCTCATAACCGTGTCTTTCTGCCCATCTTCTGTACATTCTTAGAAGCATGCTTGCCCAATCACAGGCTTCTGTACCACCTGCTCCTGCTTGTATAGTAAGGTACGCATTTTTCTTGTCCATCTCATCAGAAAGGAAAGTCTTTATCTCAAGCTCTCTAATGGGTTTTTCTATTGATTGAATTTCTTCTGCTATCAAAGACAGAGTTTCCAAATCCTCCTCTTTTGTCTCCTTTAAAAGTTCTTCCGCACCCTCTAAGGAACTTCTTATCCTTTCAAACTCCTTTATAGTTTCCTCAAGCCACTTTCTTCTTTGAGTTAGCTCCTTTGCCTTTTCTTGATCTTCCCAAAAGTTAGGCATGGACATTTCTGTATCTATCCTCTCTAACTCCTCCCTCATGGAGTTTATGTCCATTGCTTGTTGAATATCCATAAACTTTTCTTTTAACTTTTCTATTTTGCTTCTGATTTCTGCGTGCATAATATATTAAATATAATCACAATCCCAATTCCTTATAATATTCCAGTATGGGAAGATACATAAAGATGGCTGAATCACCAACAGAGGGGCACCCAGATAAGCTTGCGGACCTTATTGCTGATGCTCTCCTTGATGAGTTTCTGAGAAAAGACCCATACAGCAGGGTATCTTTGGAAATTCTTATTATCTCTGGTATGACCTTTGTGTCGGGGCATGTATCCACAGAGAGTTATGTGGATATTCCGGGTGTTGTAAGAAGTACTATAAAAGAGGTGGGATACAACAAGCCTGAGTATGGTTTTGACGCGGATACATCTGCGGTGATAACTTCCATAGAAGAACAAAGTCCTGAAATAGTTCTTGGGATATCCTCAGAGGGAGCAGGAGATACCGCCACGGTTGTAGGATACGCTTGTACCGAAACACCCAATTACATGCCTCTTCCCATAAGTCTGGCTCATGCCATCTCTAAGAAGGTATCAGATATGAGAAAGGCAGGAAGAGCGCCTTTTCTTAGACCAGATGGTAAAGTTTTGCTCACCGTCGTGTATGAAGATGACAAACCCCTGTTTTTAAAGGACCTTGTGGTGTTTGTCCAACACGATCCAGACATATCCTTAGATAACCTCAGAGAGTTTGTACATGAGGAGATTATCAAGAAGGTAGTGCCTCAGGATTTGCTACAGAAAAGCACAAGGATCATGGTAAATCCCTCAGGAAGGTTTGTGCTGGGTGGACCTGCTGCTGATGCAGGACAAACGGGTAGGAAGATAGTTTCTGACGCTTATGGAGATGTGGCTTACTCTGGAGGAAGCGCCTTTTCTGGAAAAGACCCTACAAAAACGGATAGGTCCGCATCCTACCTTGCAAGGATGATGGCAAAGCATGTTGTAGCTTGTGGTCTTGCAGAAAGGTGTATGGTTCAGATGGCTTACGCCTTTGGAGTAAGTGAAGTCTTAGCCTTTGACTTAGAAACTTTTGGTACAGAAAAGGTAGATAAGGAAAAAATCAAATCCGCTTTACTTGACGTGTTCCCAACAGGACCTAAAAAGATTATAGACTTCCTTGATCTACGAAAACCCATATATAAAAGGACCGCTTGCTATGGACACTTTGGTAAGGAAGATCTCGCTTGGGAAAAGCTTACAAAGGTAGAGGACCTCAAATCAAGGTTATCTTTATAATTGTAATTAAGCAAGGAGGTGTGACATGAGCAGAAGACCCAACATAGAAAAGGCTCTAAAGGCAGTGTCTTCTAGGTATGAACTAGTGCACGCGGTGGCAAAAAGAGTAGAACAGCTCATGCAAGAAGGTGAGGACATATTCATCAAGGACAAAACCAAAGGAGAGCTCATAAAGAAAACCTTCCAGGCAATAGAGGACATAGCAAACGGCAAGGTTAAAGTGATAAAAGAATGATCCTCCTCATCTTACTCTTTTATTTTTTCTCCGCTTTTTCCTTTTCCCAGAGTATCCTACCAGAGGAGTACAGACTTCTTTCTGAATACATGAAAACCAAAGATGAAAACATAGGCAAGCATCTTTTAGAGAAATATCCAGATGCAGTTTTTTCAGAAGACTTAAAGCTAATACTTTCCGAAAACGCTTACCAAAGAGGAGACATAGAGACAGCAAAAAACTATCTTAAGAGCATAAACGCAGACAGGTTAAAGCCCGATCTTCGTGATAAGTACGTCCAGCTTTGGAAAGATCTTGACCTTGATAAAAAAAGTGCCCTACTTTCTTATCCTGTCCTTTTCAGGGATTTCATAGGTAGTGTAAGGCTTACCGAGAGCCAAGCTCTGCAGGTAGCGGATAAGCTCATGAAAAGCAGGCACTACAGGGATGTTATAAAAGTTCTATCTGATGTAAAAGATGAAAGAGCGTGTTATCACTTGGGTGTGTCCTATTTTTATATAGGCGATAAAAGCAAAGCAGAGGACATTCTTAGCTCTTGTAAAGACGAAAGAAGCTACAAGTACCTTGCGCTTATATATCTTAAACAAAACAGAGAGGATAGCCTAAAGGAGATTCTTCTGAAGGTAAGGGATACTAACATTAGAGATGACATACTTCTAATAGTTGGTAGGGAATATTTGCAACGAAAAGAGTATGAAAAAGCTAATGAGTTCTTTTCTTTGATGACGGATAGTTATGACAGATTTTTTCACCTAGGTCTTCTTAGCTTTATACAGAGAGAGTATGAAAAATCTCTGCAACACTTTATAAGGGCATATTACTTTGCAAGGAATGAAGCGGAGTCCTCTAAAGCCTGTTTTTGGGCTTATAGATCCTACGCAATGCAAGGAAAAGGAGATTTGGGGCTTAGGTATTTAGTTATGGCAGGTAAGGGAGAAGGCTTTTATTCTGCGGTAGCTAAGATAGCGTCTGGAGAACCATTAATAAGTAAGGGTGTCAGGCGTGTCTTTTCAGAAGGGGATACTCCTGTGCAAGCTGAAGTTATAAAAGCAATAAGATCCGCAGGATTTTATTACTACTCCAGACTTGAAGCCTTCAAAAGACTAAAAGAGCTTTCTCCAACAGACATAATAGCTATATCAAAGTTTGACCCTTTCCTTAGCATAAGATTGGCAGTAAGGAAGTATGGGGCTAATTCAGATGTCTATAAGTATGTGGCTTTTCCACTTCCTTACAAGCAGTATGTTTATAAGGCGTCAGAAAGATATGGGATAGCACCTGAGCTTATATGGGCGGTGATGAGACAGGAGAGCCTTTTTGATCCTTTTGCGGTATCTGTCTCTGGAGCCAAAGGACTTATGCAGATCATAGACTCTACTGCCAAGTGGCTTTATAAACACACAGGTATTGAACCCAAAAGTATTTTTGATCCAGAAACAAACATAATGCTTGGCACTGCTTACCTGAGACATCTTTACGATAGGTGGAATGGGGACCTTGTTAAGGTCCTTGCCAGCTATAATGCGGGACCACACAGGGTAAAGTCTTGGACAGATTACTCAGACCCTTACCTTTTTATAGAAAACATACCCTTCAAAGAGACAAGGGAGTATGTGACAAGGGTACTTTACAACTACTATGTTTATGCGGAGCTTTTAAAGTGAATCAATGGCTTTTTTTATCCTCTCCAGAGCTTCATCTATGTCTTTTTGGGTGTGTGCCATGCTTAAAAACCAAGCTTCAAACTGGGAAGGTGGAATAAGAACTCCCTCAGACAGTAAAGCCCTGAAAAATCTTGCAAACATCTGAGTGTCTGAACTTTTAGCGCTTTGGAAGTCTTTTACCTCTTGATCTGTAAAGAATACGGTAAACATAGATCCAATGCGATTTATCCTGTGGGGTATGCCCTTTTCCCTTAAAAGCTCGGAAATACCTTCAGCAAGCCTTTGGGTGAGCTCTTCAAGATACTTGTAAGGTTTTTCTCTGATAAGTACCTCAAGGGTCTTTATGCCTGCCACCATGGAAAGGGGATTTCCTGATAGCGTACCAGCTTGATATACAGGACCCTCCGGAGACACTTTATTCATTATGTCTTCTTTACCACCGTAAGCACCCAAAGGCATACCTCCACCTAACACCTTACCCAAACAGGTTATGTCAGGTCTTATACCAAAAAGTTCTTGAGCACCACCAAGGGACAACCTAAAACCTGTTATAACTTCATCAAAAATGAGTAAAGAAGCGTACTTTTTAGTTTGTTCCTCTATAGCCTTTAGAAAATCTTCTTCGGGAAGTACCACACCCATATTCCCAGCCACAGGTTCTATAACAACACAGGCTATGTCTTCTCCATACTTTTCAAAGGCTTCTATAAGAGCATGAGGGTTGTTATAAGGAAGTACAAGGGTAAGTTTAGCCATCTCTTCTGGCACACCAGCAGTGCCTGGGATACCAAAAGTAGCAACTCCTGAACCACCACTTACCAAAAGACTATCATAATGCCCATGGTAGCATCCTTCAAACTTCACCACATACTTTCTACCTGTATAACCTCTTGCAAGCCTTACCGCGGACATAACTGCTTCTGTACCAGAAGAGACAAACCTCACCTTATCTATAGACGGCACTAAATTGGCAACCATACTGGCTAAGGTTATCTCGTGAGGGTTAGTAAGTCCGTAAGATAGTCCTTTGTGTGCTTGCTCACATACCGCCTGAACTACCTCCGGATGAGCGTGTCCTAGTATGATGGGACCCCAAGAGCACAAAAAGTCTATGTACTCTTTACCTTCTACGTCCCATATTTTGCAACCTTCTGCTCTTTCTACTATGATGGGGTCTCCACCGACAGACTTAAAAGCCCTTACTGGAGAACTAACACCTCCCGGCATAAACCTTTTTGCTAAACTAAAAAGCTCAGCATTCTTACTCATCTATATTAAAGATACCTCAAAATCTTCACTTTTTCCAGAGTTATAAGTCCGTTGCTCACCAACTTGGCTATCTCAAGAAGAACATCTTTAAGGCTTTCTTCGCAGTCTATGATCTCAACCACTATGGGTAGGTCCGAAGATAGCTTTAAGGGGTTCGCTTTGTGTATAACGGAAGACTTTCCATGACCTAATATGCCCTTACTCTGTTATAATGAAATTTGTTAATGATACAAGTAGATGTTGTCAAGGAAGCTCTAAAGAAGAATAAGGTCAAAACGGAAGTCTTCAAAGAGATAGAGTATCTCAGGTTTGTAGATGACTTCAAAGATGTGCCAAGAGGCACCGCTATCTTTAAAGATTTTGTAATCTGGGGTTATCCGCACATAGGAAGGATATTTCAGCTTTCCTCTGGACTTTTGGAGCAGTTTAGTGCACCTGTTTGGGTTGAGGAAAAGGTAGATGGATACAACACAAGAATCTTCTTCCACAATGGTGAAATATACGCCCTAACAAGGGGAGGCTACATATGTGCTTTTACAACAGATAGGGTAAAGGACTTTATAAACCCTGCGTTTTTTGAAGAAAACCCGGATCTTGTGCTATGTGCAGAAGTAGCAGGTCCAGAAAACCCTTACGTGGAAGAGTCTCCACCTTATATTAAAGAGGACATAAGGTTCTTTGTGTTTGACATTATGAAAAAGGGAGAGCAGGGCTTTTTACCTTATAGGGAAAAGCTCAAGCTCATAGAGAAGTATAACCTGCCACATGTGGAGTTATTTGGAAGGTTTGAGCTATCCCAGATAGATGACATAAAGCGTATTTTGATAAAGCTCAACAATGAAAAGAAGGAAGGGGTGGTGTTTAAAGAAGATTCAGATCGCGACAAGAGGGTAAAGTACATAACCAGTTATGCCAACATTAACGACATAAGGATCACATCACTAAACATACTGGGCTTGCCTGCAGACTACTACACTAACAGACTTCTAAGGCTTGCCCTTTTTATAGAAGAGGAAGGGCTAAAGGCAGATGAAAGTCTTTACACGGAGGTAGGAAAAGCCTTTTTGGAGGGTATATTCAAAGCATGCCAGATGGTAAGATCAGAGGGTAAAGTCTATAGAACTTTCAGATGCAGGTTTAACAAAAAAGAAAACGCTCTTATCTTTCTTGAACAGATAAAGCACGCCTCTGCTCACATTCAGGTAAACGAAAAATCTTTGGAAAAAGAAGGTAAATACTATGTCCTTGAGTTTGAGAAGGTTTTCCTAAATATGACAGGCCTTTTGGGTCACATCCTCAAAGGTGGTTCCATAATAGACTAAACTACTTCTAAGAAAGCCACATGTATGGTCTTTACCTTATCCCCAAAATCTACCTTGGCTCTCTCAGCTTCCAAAGCTAATACTCTACCCACACCAAATATTCTGTGCATTACCGTGTCTCCTACCTTTATATGGTGAGTTGTGGCTTTGGGTACTTTGAAGGCAGACAGGTCTAAAAACTCCTTGGGTATGTCTGACAAAAACCTGCTTGGTTTTTTATCCTTATCTTTGGTGTAGGTCATGTAGAGGAGGTCCTTTGCTCTTGTGATGGCAACATAAAAGAGTCTTCTTTCTTCTTCAAGCTCCTGAATGTCCTTTATGCTCTTTTCGTGAGGAAGTATGCCTTCTTCAAGCCTTGGCAGAAAGACTACGGAAAATTCAAGTCCTTTGCTGGCATGTATAGTCATAATGCTTACCGCAGAAGAACCTTCCTCTTCCTGACTTATAAGACTTACCTCCTGAAGCACTTCAGAAAGAGTTGATCCCTCTCTTTTTTTCTCCTCAAGAAACCTCAAAAACTCTTCCAAATTCTCCTTTCTCTCTTGGTAATCTTTCTGATACCTTGTGCGCATGTATTCCTCGTAATCCACACCCCTGAGAAGCTCCTTAAGAGCATTAGGGTAGTTATCCGTATTTTTCATAAATTTTGATAGCTCCGTTATGAGTTTGTAAAGTCTATGTTTTTGTTCATCGTTCAAGTCTCTTATAGCTTTTTCGCTTGCCAATAGCCAATTTCCCCGATAGTAGCGCCTTATCTTCTCAAGGGACTTGTTTCCTATCCCCGTTCTTGCAACTTCCAGGCATCTTTTGAAAGAAAGCTCATCTGATGGATTTACTGCAATTCTAAGGAAAGCCAAAGCGTCCTTTACTTCCGCCCTTTCAAAGAACCTAACAGTTCCCACAGTTTTGTAAGGCACTCCTGCATTGAAAAGAGCCCTCTCAAAAGCCTCAGTAAGATAGCCCGTTCTTACAAGTATAGCTATGTCAGAAGGTTTATACTTACCAATTAGCCTTTTTATCTCCTGAGCTACCCATGCAGACTCTTCAAGCTCATTGGAAAAACGCCTAACCACAGGTTTTTGTTCGCTATCTCTTACCGCTTTTAGCACTGGCACCATATCCTTCCACTTGGCTTTTGAGGCAGACAAAACCGCATTGGCAACATATATTATGTACTTTCCAGAACGGTAGTTATACTCAAGCTTTATCACATCAGGATCAAAGTCCTCCTTAAACTTAAGCAAGTTGTCAGGTCTTGCGTATCTCCACTCGTATATACACTGATTAGGGTCTCCTACCACACAAATGTTTTCTTTGGCAAGAAGTTTTAGTATCTCATACTGCACCGTGTTAGTATCCTGAAACTCATCTACCATGATAAACTCAAAAAAGTCTCTCCATTTGCGAGAGTGATCCTTTAGAAGTTCGTAAGCCTCCAGTAGCATCTGGGAAAAGTCCAACAAATTAGCGGATCTTAACGCCTCTCTGTATGCCTGATAAACCTCTTCAAGCAAACCATCCTCGGGAGGTTTGAGGTCTTCGCACCTTGAAAATATGTAGTTTTCAACCTTATAAAGATACTCCTTTTCTATACCCATCTGCTTTAGTATGTCTTTGAGGAGCTTTTTTCTGTCCTCTTCATCAAGTATGCCAAAGGAAGGAGAGATGCCTATTTTGTATCCGTCCTGTTTCAAAAGCTTTAGAGCAAAAGAGTGAAAAGTTCCCGACCACGGTATATCCTCACCCGTGATCTTAAGTATCCTCTCTTTTATCTCCTTTGCAGACTTGTTGGTAAAGGTAAGCACCAACACCTTGTCCTGCCTTATGCCCTTTTGATTAACCAGATACTCCAACTTGTAAGCAAGAGTTTTAGTTTTTCCAGATCCAGCCCCAGCCACTATAAGAAGAGGCTTACCAAAGTGTTTTACCGCCTTTTCCTGAGATGGATTTAGCATAATAGCTATTATAAAACTAAAAATAACTTGACTTTAC
>JAGDVY010000011.1 GCA_023255875.1 Hydrogenobacter sp.
GAGGACAAAGCTTTGGAATTCTTTAAACACTCTGTTCACGGACACTTTTACCAACCCTACAGGGTCAATCCTTATATAGGGGAGATAATGCTTGAGGATACTGCCTATCCTTATGACAATTGGAACGAGCGCATCTACAGAGAGTGCTATCTTCCCAACGCTTACGCTCATTATCTATTGGACGGAAAGGTAAGAAACATAATAAACAATTACTCAAAGATGAGCTTTAACATGGGTTGGACGCTTCTTGACTGGATAGGAAAGCATCACCCTGAGCTATTACAAAAGATAAAAGAGGGTTCTGAAAACGCCATAGCCACATCTTTCAATCACACTATACTACCCTTAGATCCTCAGGAAGATAAGGAAATACAGATCTTTTGGGGCATAAGAGCCTTTGAAGAGTTCTTTGGCAGAAAACCCAACGGTTTTTGGCTTCCTGAGCTTGCAGTGGATAAAGAAACCTTGCAGATACTCGTAAAATACGGAGTAAAGTACATTATCCTTGCACCCCATCAGGTAAAGACAAAGGGTAGCTTTTTAAGATACTACTTGCAGGAAGGTCATATAGATATCTTTGTTTATGACGGAGAGCTCTCTCATGGTGTAGCCTTTGGCGAGCTCCTAAGCGATGCAAAACACCTTCTTGAACTGATAAATTCAAGAAAAGACATAACCCTTATAGCTGTAGATGGAGAGACCTTTGGACACCATAAAAAGTTTGGTGAGATGGGACTTGCTTATATGTTCATTCATTCCCCAAATTTCACCACTCTTGAAGCTATATACAAAGAAAAACTACCCAAACTCTCTACAGAAATAAACTTCAACACATCCTGGAGCTGTGCGCATGGTATAGAAAGATGGAGAAGTGACTGTGGATGTAGTAGTGGTGGCATGGAAGGCTGGCATCAAAAGTGGAGAAAACCTCTTAGGGAAGGTTTAGAAGCTGTTCGCTCAAGGATAAAAGAGATAGTCTATAACCAGCTGGAGGAGTATTTCTTTGATGTACATAGCGCCCTTTTGGGATTTATTGATGTTATACTAGGTGGCTCAAAGGATGAGTACTTTGCAAAGTACGCAAAGAAAAGGCTAAGCAAAGAAGAAAGGATAAAGGCACTAAAGCTGTTAAACGCTGTAAAGTACGTTCAGTTGTCTTTTTCTTCTGATGGCTGGTTCTTTGCGGAGATATCAGGTATTGAGACTGTTAATAACCTCCTCTTTGCCAAAAGAGCCATAGACTTGGTGGAAGATCCCCTTTCAGAAAAAATGCTTCTCAGGTATTTAGAGTATGCTCCCAGCAACATACAGGCTTACGGTAATGGGCTTGGTGTGTGGAAAAACCTTGTGCTTCCAAAGGTTTATTCTCCGCAGGATATTTCCAAATGTGCCCTTGTAATGCACCTGTCGGAACTGAAAGATTCCACCGATAGCTTAGGAAAGTGGCACTTTCAGGTAATACAGGAAAACACAGTTAGGCTCTTGGACACGGAAACTGAGGAAGAGTTTATCTTTGAGGAGCAGTTAAAGGATTTCTCTACAGAGTCTTTACCTTCTTTGTACGCTAAGGAAGTTTTTGAAAAGTGGGCTATGGACTACATAAAGGAAGAGAGCGAGTTTTTAAAAGATTATGAGTTTCTCTTAGAGGACTTGGTTCAACACTCAAAATCTCTCAAATTTCACACCGCTCAACACATAAGAGAAAGGCTCACGCTTTTTTTAAAGTCTCAACTGCTCATCCTTCTAAAGGAAGATGCACCTTTTGAGAAAATAAAGAATGTACTCAATAAGGCAGAAGCGCTCTCTCTTGACATAAAGGACGAGTATTTGGCAAGGGAACTTAGCCTCTACATAAAAAGATCAGTGCCAAAAGCCTCCGAAGAAGAGCTTTTGGAACTTCTTGAGTTTGTCAGAAATTACAACTTGTCTGTAAATAGATATGAGCTTTATATAGATGTGTGGGAGGTGCAAAACTTAGTGTGGGAGAGAAGGCAGGATATAAAGGATAGGAGAATATTTGAACTTTTGAACTTATCTCCTTCTCCTTAACTGCAGTCTTTCTTTTAGCGTTTTCCTTTTGGGACCTTTTTGGTCTGATTTGCCTTCCACACCACTAAAGACCGCCTGCTTTAGAAGTTTCTCCGCTTGCTCTTCTTCTCTTTGTATCTCCTGCTCTACTTCTTCCTGAGACCTTACCTCCACCTTAAGAAGGTCTGATATGGAGCTTTCCTTAAATTTAAACATCATGTTCTCAAAGAGGTAAAAGGCTTCTTTCTTGTACTCTATGAGAGGATCTTTGGAGGCGTATCCTCTCAGGTAAATGCCTTCTCTTAGCCTATCCAAAACGTGAAGGTGCTCTCTCCACAGGTGGTCTAAGTTGTTGAGTAAAACTATCCTGGTTATTTCAGAGAGAAGCTCTTTGCCTAAGGTTTCTTCCTTCTCTGCGTATATTTGTTTTATCGTCTCCGTGAGTTTTTCTATGAGTTCTTCTTTGTCCCTTGCGGGTGGAAGCTCTATGTCCCTTCCCGTTAGTTCTTTGAGGTAATCCTCAAGGGGCTTAGTTTCCCAAAGTTCTGGTTCTTCCTCAGGAAGCAGTTGGTGTACCTTTTGTTCGAGCACATCCCTTATGAACTCTTCCACATACTCTCTGAGATGTTTGCCTTCCAATATATCCCTTCTTATGCTGTATACGGTAAGTCTCTGGGTGTTCATCACATTGTCATACTCAAGAAGTCTCTTCCTTATCTGGAAGTTTTGGGCTTCAACTCTTTTTTGTGCGTTTTCTATGGCTTTGGTCACCATCTTGCTTTCTATGGGTTCTCCTTCGGGTATTTTGAGAAACTCCATCATCTTCTTTACTCTGTCTCCACCAAAGATGCGCATAAGGTCATCTTCAAGGGATAGTATGAACCTGGTTTCTCCGGGGTCTCCCTGTCTTCCTGCTCTTCCCCTGAGCTGGTTGTCTATCCTGCGCGATTCGTGTCTTTCTGTGCCAATAACAAGAAGTCCACCTAACTGCAATACCTTTTCCTTCTCTTCTTGAGTTATTCTATAGGCTTCTTCCAAGGCTTGCTTCCACTCTTCCTCTGTGGCAGTCTCTGGAGTTTTGCCTCTTTTGGCAAGTATTTCTTTTGCAAGATACTCGGGATTACCACCAAGGAGTATGTCTGTGCCTCTTCCTGCCATGTTGGTAGATATGGTGACTGCATTGAGCCTACCTGCCTGTGCTATGATCTCTGCCTCTCTTTCGTGATGCTTGGCATTGAGCACGTTGTGAGGTATGCCTTCCTTTTTTAACAGTTCAGAGAGATGCTCAGAGTCCTCTATGGACACGGTACCCACCAAAATGGGCCTTCCCTTTTGATGCTCCTGTTTTATGTAATTTACAACCGCTTGCCACTTTTCCTTTTTGGTTTTGTAGACCAAGTCAGGATGGTCGTATCTTCTGACAGGTTTATGTGTTGGAATCACTACCACATCAAGACCATATATTTCTTTGAACTCAAGAGCTTCTGTTTCTGCGGTACCCGTCATACCAGAGAGTTTTCTGTAGAGCTTAAAGTAATTCTGAAAGGTTATGCTTGCCAGCGTTTGGTTTTCTTGTTGTATGGGAACTCCCTCTTTTACTTCAATAGCCTGATGCAATCCATCGGACCATCTTCTACCTGGCAGAACTCTACCTGTGAACTCATCCACTATTAGCACTTCTCCGTCCTTGACTATGTAATGAACATCTCTCTTAAACAGGTGATGAGCTCTTAGAGCTTGGTTTAGCGCATGAAGTAGGTCTATGTTTTTTAGATCGTAGAGATTATCAACACCCAAAAGCTCTTCTGCCTTTCTTATACCCTGTTCTGTTAAAATCACCGTTCTATTCTTTTCATCTACAATAAAGTCCTCATCTTTCTTTAGCTTTCTTACCACCTGATCTGCTTTGTAGTATGCGGAAGTATCCATCTGGGAAGGACCTGATATGATAAGGGGGGTGCGTGCCTCGTCTATGAGTATGGAGTCCACCTCATCCACAATGGCAAAGTTATGTCCTTTTACCTGCACTATATCATCAAGGGATATGGCCATGTTGTCCCGCAAGTAATCAAAACCAAACTCGTTGTTGGTTCCGTAAGTTATATGAGCCTGGTATGCCTCCTTTCTTTGGCAGGGTTCTAACTTAGTAAGAAAAGCCTTTTTAGCGCTCATGTCTATGAGTTCAGAAGGAAGAACCTCCTCAAAGTATCCCTTTGGCCAAACGCGAAGGTCCTTCTCTATTGCTTCCTGCAAGGCTTCCTCGCTTACCCACTGTACCTTATAAGAAGAGTAGTCAGAGTTTATAACCCCCACATCAAGCCCTAAGAACTTGTATATGGGACCCATCCACTGAGCGTCCCTTCTTGCAAGGTAGTCATTGACTGTTACCACATGCACTCCTTCGTCAGTAAGAGCATTTATATACGCCGCAGAAGTTGCCACCAAAGTTTTCCCCTCTCCCGTCTTCATCTCCGCTATCTTACCTTGATGAAGCACAAGACCACCTATTAGCTGAACGTCAAAGAACCTAAGCCCTATAGTTCTCTTTCCCGCTTCTCTTACCAATGCAAAGCCTAATATAACCTCATCTGTGATCTCACCATTTATTATCCTCTCGCGCAGGCGATCATCTGTAGAAATCTTCATATGCAGTTCCTTAGAAAGCTCTATAATCTCCCTGTTGGTAAGAGAATCCAGTTCCTTTTCTTTCTCAGATATCTGCTTTACATACTGCCTTAGCCTTTTTATCTCTCTGTCGTTCTTTGTTCCTATGATCTTTTTAAGTAGCCATCCTAACATAATTTTTAAATTATATCCGCATAAGCTTGTGTTCATAAAATCTCAGAGTGTTTAAAAAAATCCCAAAGTCCCGATTAA
>JAGDVY010000027.1 GCA_023255875.1 Hydrogenobacter sp.
CTGAGATGGATTTAGCATAATAGCTATTATAAAACTAAAAATAACTTGACTTTACCTGCTCTATAAAGAAGATATTTTAAATAAGGGAGATGGGATAATGATACAGCAAAAAAGCTCATTTGCAGAAAAAGTAAGCATATCCACTCAAAAATCGCTTGGTGGTGTAGGATCACTTCTTGTGTTTCTAAATTTCATGCCAGGAATGGGAATGCTTTTTGGCATAATAGGAGTGATTTTATGGCTTATTAGTATATATCAAATTGGTAGCAAAATCAAAAAACCAGAAATTTTTAACAAGGTTATAATAAGTTTCACTTTAGAAGTTTTAGCTTGGACTATAGCGCTCACGTTTGGTTTAATGAGTCTTATAGGCTTTTTTGCATTCTCAGGATTTATAGGAGAAGAGGAAAGGCTAAGCTTCAGTATGGGTATAGGAGTGTTTATTGCTCTATTGGTGGCATATTTAATTTCTATAGTATCTGCCTATTTTTATAAAGAAGCTTACAAAATCCTTGCCTCCGCTACAAATCACAATCTCTTTAGTACAGCTGGCCTTTTCATGTATATAGGTGCGATTACTCTAATTCTGTTTGGCATAGGTTTCATTATAAGGATCGTAGGCTGGATAATACTTGCAGTAGCGTTCTTTACAGCACCAGATGAGGTAGAAGTTAGGACATAAAAAGATGCTTAACGCTCGTCTATTTACCAAGTTGGGACTGAGGGTTATTATTTTGGCATTTGAATAGTTTTTTAGCCCACCGCGTGGGATCAGGACTTATCACACCACCTTACCTATTTGGAGAAAAAGAAGCCTTTATCCCAGAAAGGAAAAAATAAGGGAGGATAAATTAAATCCATCAACAAAAGTGGGAGGTAAGAGAATAAGGAAAACTTTGCTTGCTCTTTTGGGAATTGTGGGAGGTTCTTTTACTGTGCCTGTGTTTATGGACGGGGAGTATGCAAAAGCGCTCTGTAATGAGTGGAACAAGACGCCTCAGCTTGTTGATAATCTTGGCAAGAGTGAAAGCTGGATAGCGGTTCCTGAGGATGGTAAAGCCATGTGTGTGTATGGCGGTCCTGCCAAGGGCAAACGCGGACCTAACGACTTTCTTATGTATGCAGAAACCAAAAGATGGTTAGAGATGGGGAAGAAAGAGTATGGAGTATCCCTTAGCATGGACAAATATCCCTTTTAAGGTTATTTATCCACACCTCGGGTTTGGGACTATCACCCAGAACCTTTCTAAAGTATGGGTTCTGAGCGAGTAAGCCCCGTGCCTTACTCCTAAGGCACTTATACCTCTCAGATGACAGATTTTGTAAGAACCTCTCTACCTGCCATCTGAAGGCTTCCTCCATACGGCGTAAATGCAAACTCTCAAGGAAACGTTCCTTGAGATTTCTGCTTGCATTCACATCCGCATGGAGTTTCTTACCACGCTTCATAGGGAATAATTTAGCGTATATGAATATATTTTCTCAAGAAACTTTAGGACTAATCACAAAGACCCTTTGAGGCTTTCTTAGACATGTTGGACAACCCTCCACACGATGCAGGCAAATGTCCCTAAAAAATTACGCTCTCCAAGGTTAATCCCTTAGCCTTTGCTGTAAAGGGACAGCGTTTTTCGTTGCGAAGGTAGGACTCTATGTCCTCCTCTTTTATTTTTCCAAGACCAAGCTGTACAAGACTTCCTACTATCCTTCTCACCATGTATCTGAGAAAGCTCCTTGCCCTTATCCTTATCTCAATAAGGTCCTCTATCTTGGAGAGTTTTATGTCCTCAATCTCTATCAGTGTGTTCTTTTCCTCATCGTCTATCTTTGCAAAGGCTGAAAAATCCCACCTTCCCAAGAATAGAGCGCTTGCTTTTTGCATAAGGGAAAAGTCCAGTGGTATGGGTATTCTCCAAACAAAGGGTTCTATGAAAGCGTCCTTTGCGTGAGAGTTTAGTATTCTGTAGAGATACACCTTACCCTTTACCGAGTAGCGTGCGTTAAACCCTTCCTGTATCCAGACTTTTTTTATCCCTATGTCTTGTGGAAGCATGGAGTTTAGAGCCTTTAAGACTTGCTCGGGTTTTATCTCTTTTTGTGCGTAAAAGTTTGCCACAAACTCTTTGGCATGTACGCCTGCATCTGTCCTACAACAACCTATAAGCTTTATCTCTTCTTTGAACATCTTCTGTAAATTTTCTTTGAGCACACCCTGAACAGTCCTTAAGTTAGGTTGTATCTGCCATCCGTGAAAGTTAGTACCCACAAAAGAAAGCAGAAGCACATAGTTAGGCATATTATAATTTTCTCATGGAAAAAATCAGGTGTTTGGTAGTAGATCTTGAAGGCACCACTATAGAGATAACCCAAAAGCTTAACGAGGTGATATCTAGCATAGAGCAGGAGGGCGGAACTCTGATAGACGTTAAGGTCACTCACGCAAGAGAGCATGGGATAGATGGCTTTGTGGTACTCTACACACTAATTTACAAAACATCCAAAGAAGTACCCGAAGAGTGATTCTCTGGCAGGTTCAAAAATTAAACTTTTTCAAGTAGCTCTATCACATCTTTTGGTTCTGAGAGGAAGAAGTCTGGCATCACCGAGTCCAATTTAACATAACCCCATTTTGCTAAAGCGGTCCATATACCTGCACCTTTACCTGCACAGATGTCCGAGGATGTGTCTCCTACTATTATGGATTCTTGTGGACTAACTCCCAATTGCTTCATAACCTGTTTTATGGGTAGCGGTGATGGCTTTTTTTCTGGGAAGGTATCACCACCCACCACTGCATCAAAGTAGTGTAGAAGTTCAAGCCTTCTTAGTATTTCACGAGAAAGATCCTCCATCTTGTTGGTCACTACCGCAAGAAAACTTCCCCTTGACCTTAGGTAATCTAACACCTCCCCAATTCCCTCATAAGCTTTTGTATGCACCACAGGATTTTCCCTGTAAAACCTTCTGAAGAGCTCCAGCGCTTTATCTACCTCTTCATCTGGAAAAAGCCTTTCCAAAAGCTTTCTTGCACCCCCACCTATCCAATCTTTTACCTTTTCTGGGTCTATTGGGTCTTTGCCCATCTCTTGGAGCACCTTATTTACGCACATACCTATGTCCATATAAGAGTCTATGAGTGTTCCATCAAGGTCAAAGATGAAAAGCTTTAGGCGCATTTGTCTTTTAGATATTCCTGCAGGCTCTTCCTCTTGTATTGGTTATCCTTTATGTAGTCCGCTACGCATGCGAAGGTTTTGGGTTCCATATAGCCGGGTATGCGTAAAATGATCTGTCCATCTTTGTCATAGAAGATAAGGTAGGGGAAAGAATTCACACCGAGCATTCTGACTAGCTCATCCTCTTGAGCTACACCTTCTACTTTCCCAAGTTTGTACTTGACCTTAGCATTGCTCTCATAAACGAGCTTATAAATGTCTATACCTGTTAGTGCCTTTTTGAGGGTTTCGTTTTCTCTCAGATCCTTATCTAACTGTTTGCAGTATATACAGCTTTCGCTCTCTACTATAAGGAGATTGTAAGAGCTCTTGGGAGTTATGTCCTTTATCTGTGCGGAGCTAATGTTTTCTTTGTTCTTACTGCAAGATGCGATAAAAAGGGTCAGTATCCACAGAAGGATCAGTTTTCTCATGACTTAATATTTTAGGCACGGGTTTGCTACAAAACAAGGGGAGATATGGTATATTCTCTTTCTGTTATGGAGAGCCTTCTTCTGAAAAGTATAAAAGGAGAAAAAATAGAGAGGTTTCCTGTATGGCTCATGCGTCAAGCGGGTAGGTATATGAAAGAGTACAGGGAGCTAAGGCAGAAAAGGGAAGACTTTTTGAGCTTTTGTAAAGACGTGGACCTTGCCATAAAGGTGAGCTTGCTTCCCCTTGAGCTTCTTGGAGTAGATGCGGTGATCATATTTTCGGACATACTGGTGCCTGTGGAGCTTATGGGCATTCATGTGGAGTTCAAGGAAGGTGAGGGTCCATCTGTTGTTTGGGACGGTACCATAGAGAGTCTCAAAAGGTTAAACTCTAACTCTGCGGATTTTGTAAATGAGATAATAGCGGGTGTAAAAAGGGCTCAAAAGGAAGTACCTGTTATTGGCTTTTGTGGAGCGCCTTTTACTTTGCTATCTTACATAATAGAAGGGCATGGCTCAAAGGACCTAAGAAAAACTAAGCTCTACATGTGGAAAGGAGAAAGCTACAACGCTCTTATGACTCTTCTTGTGGATAACCTTGTGGAGTATTTGCGAGGGCAAGTGCTTGCAGGTGCAGATGTGGTGCAGGTTTTTGACACATGGGCTATGCATCTTTCTTATGAAGATTACAGGGATTATGCAGAGACCTACCTAAAACCCTTTTTTGAGAGAATAAAAAGGGAGCTAAAGGTACCTCTCATATACTTTTACAGGGGGTCTGGTTCCTTTTTAGAAGTTCTCAAAGACTTTGCGGTAGATGTCATATCCGTTGATTGGACTGTGGATATGATAGGTAGTATGAGGAGCATAGATAAGGTGTTTCAGGGCAATCTGGACCCACACTTGCTCTATGCTGATGAGGAGCTCATAAGCCAAAAGGTGCTGGAATTTTTAAGGTGCATACCAAGAAAAACCAAGTATGTGTTTAATCTGGGACATGGTCTTGCGCCTGATATGGACTTTAATAAGGTAAAGCTCCTTGTGGATTTAGTAAAGAGCTATAAAATGTCTTAAGATGGATTACCTGTTTGTGTTCCTTTTGGGTAGTGTCTTGGGAAGTTTC
>JAGDVY010000022.1:0-11190 GCA_023255875.1 Hydrogenobacter sp.
AGGTGTGGATAAATAACCTTAAAAGGGATATTTGTCCATGCTAAGGGATACTCCACCTTCCTTCCCCCGTATCTTCTACATATGCCTTTAGATCCTCAAGGTCTCCAAACTCCTCAAAGACCTTTTGAGTGAGTTCCATAAGCCAGCTTCTTATCACACTTCCTGCGTTGTATATGCTTGCCACCTGAGAAAGGTCATATCCAAACTCGCTCTCTTTTAGAAGTTCAAAACCCTCTCCTATGGCTTCCATAATGGCATACTCAATACCGTTGTGCACCATCTTGGCAAAGTGTCCCGCTCCTGCCTTACCCAAGTAGGCATAGCCTCTTCCTTCGTAAGAGAGATCTTTGAGCACATCCTCTATAAACTCAAAGGCTTCTTTGTCCCCACCCACCATAAGACAATAACCCACCTGCTCACCATACACACCACCACTTACACCCACATCAAGAAAATAAATTCCGCGCTCTTTTAGTTTTTGGTATCTTTTTTGAGAATCCCTATAGAAGGAGTTCCCTCCATCCACCACCACATCTCCTTCTGACAAAAAAGGTGCAAGCTCATCAAGTACCTCATCCACAACCTCGTGGGGAACCATAAGCCACACAAACTTTTTCTGATCTCCAAAGAAATCCTTTAACTGAGACAGATCATCAAGTATGTGTGCAGTGTCTTTTAGAAGTTCTCTAACTTTCTCATCCCTATCATACCCTGCCACTTGATGTCCTTTTGACCTTAGCCTTCTGATTATGCCCCCTCCCATCCTACCAAGTCCTATCACAAGGCATTTCATAGGATAAAATATAAATCTGGAGGTTTGAGATGTTTGAGGGTTTTGAGGAGATAACAGACAAAGAAATTTACGACAAAGCAATAGCAGGAGAAAAACCCGCTGTAGTTATCTTTACACAACCAAACAACTCCCAAAATGAGGCTTTCTATAAGGTCCTCTCAAAGTTCCAGAAGCTTTACGGAGATAAGGTGAATTTTTACTACATGGATGTGGAAAAGAACACAAGCGCCGAGGATCTTGGTATATTTGTGTTTCCCACAGTGCTCTACTTTAGGGACACTATGGAGTTAGAAAGGCACGACTATCTGCCTTCGGAAGAAGAGGTAGAAAAGGCTATTAGGAGGCTTTTGAGGTTGTGAATATCCTGTGGGCACCTTGGAGGACCAATTACGTGGAGAATATAGACAGGATAAGCAACTGCTTTCTCTGTGATGCGGTAAATCAACCTAAGGAAAAGTGGAGAGAGTACTTGGTGTTGTATGTGGGGAAGAGGGCTTTTGTGATTTTCAACAAGTATCCCTACAACGCGGGACATCTAATGATATCACCTATAGCGCATATAGGGGATTTTACCGCTCTTGATGATGAGACCCTGCTGGAGATAAATAAACTCACCAAAGCGTGTATAAAGGCTCTTCAGGTTTGCATAAAGCCTCACGGGTTTAACTTGGGATATAACCTTGGTAGGTCTGCTGGTGCTGGACTTGAGGACCACATTCACCTTCACATAGTGCCAAGATGGAACGGAGATACCAACTTTATGCCCGTTTTATCTGAAACCAAGGTCATATCCCAAGACCTATATGAACTCTACGACAGACTAAAACCCATACTTGATGGTTTTGTAGATGCTACTTGAGGTAAACAAACTCAACCTTTGGTACGGAAGCAGACACATCCTCAAAGATGTCAGTTTTAGTGTGGATGGCGGAGAGATACTCTGCATAGTAGGAGAATCAGGTTCTGGTAAATCTTCCATTCTTCTTAGCATCATGGGGCTACTGCCAAAGGGCTCAAAGGTTGAAGGAAGTATAAAGTTTAAAGGAGAGGAGCTACTTGGACTTTCTGAAGAGCAATACAGAAGGATAAGAGGAAGACACATATCCATAGTGTTTCAGGAGCCTTCTGCTTACCTTGACCCTCTTTTTAAGATAGGCACTCAAGTGGAAGAGGCTTATATTGCTCACTTTGGAAAGTCCGGATCAAAAGAGAAAGCCCTTCAGGCACTAAAAGATGCAGGGATAAAAAACGCAGAAGCGGTATATGGCATGTACCCACATCATCTCTCTGGAGGTATGAAGCAGAGGGTTTGTATAGCCATAGCCACTGTGTGCGATCCGGATTTGATTTTGGCGGATGAGCCCACCACAGCCCTTGATGTATCTATACAAAGCAAAATACTCAGTTTATTCAGGCACATAAGAGATAAAGGCAAAGCCATAATTTTGGTGACCCATGACTTTGGAGTGGTAGCGGAAGTGGCAGATAGAGTTCTTGTCCTCAAAGATGGATGTGTGGTGGAACAAAAGGATGTGTATAGCATTTTTGATCATCCAGATCATCCTTACACAAAGGAGCTTCTCAGGTCATTGTGATGAAAAACAGGGTTATCATTGTAGGAAGGCCTAATGTAGGTAAGTCCACGCTATTTAATAGGATCATAGGCAGAAGGAAGAGCATAGTCTATGATCTACCAGGGGTGACGCGTGACATTATAGAGTCAGAGGCAGAGTGGAAAGGCAAAAGGTTCATAGTAGCGGACACAGGTGGTATTTTTGAGAGGGGAGGTGACCTATTCAAAAGCATAGAGGAGGAAGTTAAAAAGAACCTATCTGATGCTAAAGCCATACTGTTTGTTGTGGATGCAAAAGAAGGACTCACAGAAGCGGATCGCTATGTAGCCAAAATGCTCTATCCTTACAAAGAAAAGGTTTTTTTAGTGGTTAATAAGGTGGATAACGAAAGACTTCAGAGGCAGGCTTACGACTTTTATTCCTTAGGATTTGATAGAGTTTTCTTTGTGTCCGCTCAGCACGGTAGGGGTGTTGATGAGCTTTTGTCCGCGGTGTGCGATCTCTTAGAAGATGAACCCACAGAGCTTGAGTATGAAGGGATAAAGGTTTCTTTTGTAGGAAGACCCAATGTAGGCAAATCCTCTCTGATAAATGCCATACTTGGAAGCCAAAGAGTCCTTGTGTCTCCCATAGCAGGTACCACAAGGGACGCAGTGGAGATACCTTTTACTTACTCGGATCAAAAGTTTGTGCTTGTAGATACCGCAGGAATAAGAAGAAGGTCAAAGGTGGAGTATGGAGTGGAGTTTTTCTCAGTAGGTAGAGCCATAAAAGCTATAGAACTATCAGATGTTTCTTGTTTGGTACTTGATATGTCCGAAGGCATAACCCATCAGGATCAGAGAATAGGTGGTCTAATAGAGAGGCGCTACAAAGCTTGTGTAATAGTAGGAAACAAGTTTGACCTGGTAAAAGCGGATAAAGATAGTGCCCTTGAGTATGTGAGGAGAGAGTTATACTTTCTTGATTACGCACCCATTGTGTTCACATCCGCTGTGAAAGGTGTAGGCATTAACGAGCTTCTCCAAGCGGTAGTTTTAGCTTATCAAGACTATATAAAAGAACACAAAACATCCTACATTAACAGAGCGGTGCAGAAAGTAATTGGAGAAAAACCTCCACCCATGTACAAAGGTAAAGAGCTAAAGGTCTATTACGCATTCCAAGAGGGAACAAAACCACCTACTGTTGTGATTATAACTAATTATCCAGATGGTTGGAAGGAAAGTTATAAAAGGTTTTTTGTAAGAAGACTGAGGGAGCACCTTGGAATTAGATACTCCCCCATAAAGCTCATCATAAGAGGTAGAGAGGCTTAGGAGCTTACAAAGGTAAAGCTCTCTCCATTGTAATCCACAACCACGGTAGTGTTATCCTTTATCTCACCCTTTATTATCTTTTCCGCAAGGGGTGTTTCCAAGTATCTTTGAACCACTCTCTTGAGAGGTCTTGCTCCGTAGGCTGGATCGTATCCAAGCTTTACTAACTCCTTTTTGGCTTCTTCTGTTAGCTGTAGCTTTATATTTCTTTCCTCAAGCCTCTTGTTAACAGATGCCACAAGCAAGTCTATTATCTGCAAAAGCTCTTTCATGGTAAGGGGTTTAAAGACTATCACCTCATCTATCCTGTTTAAAAACTCGGGTCTGAAGAAGTACTTTAGTTCCTCAAGCACCTTTTCTTTTGCTTTTTGAAATTCCCTCTCTACCGCCTGCTCATCACCATCAACAGAGATGTTTAGAAGGTACTGAGAGCCTATGTTGGATGTCATGATGATCACTGTGTTTCTAAAGTCCACAGTCCTACCGTGAGAGTCTGTCAGTCTTCCATCATCAAACACCTGCAGGAAAAGGTCAAACACTCTTGGATGTGCCTTTTCTATCTCGTCCAGCAAGATAACCGAGTAGGGTTTTCTTCTGACTGCCTCTGTGAGTTTTCCGCCCTCTTCGTATCCCACGTATCCTGGTGGTGCGCCTATGAGCTTTGCAACGCTATGCTCCTCTTTGAATTCTGACATGTCAAGCCTTATGAGGGCATCCTCATCACCAAAGAGAAGTTCTGCCAAAGCCTTTGAGAGTTCCGTCTTTCCTACACCAGTGGGTCCTAAGAATAGGAAAGTGGCTATGGGTCTCTTGGGGTCTTTTAGTCCTGCTCTTGCTCTTCTGATGGCTTCCGCAACCGCCTTTACCGCATGCTCTTGGTCTATCACTCTTCTGTGGAGTTCTTCTTCAAGCTTGAGAAGTCTTTGCATTTCTTCTTCTTTGAGCCTGGATACTGGTATGCCAGTCCATTCGGAAACCACCTGAGCCACATCGTCCCAACCTACCACAAGGGCTTCCGCCTTTTTGCTCTCTAACTCTTTTAGTTCTTTTTCCAGCTTGACCTTTTCTATCTTAAGCTGAGCTTCCCTCTCATAATCACGCCTTTCTGAGGCTTTGATGATCTCCTGATCAAGCTCCTCTATACGTTTTTTAATCTCCTGTATCTTCACATCCGCACCACCTATCCTATTCAAAAGCTCCTGTTTTTCTTTTTCAAGCTGAACCTTCTTTATCTTTAGCTGGGCTTCCCTTTCGTAATCACCTTCCAAGTATGCCTTTTGTATCTCTTCATCTATTGATCTTATTTTCCTTTCAAGCTCCTGAAGTTCCGGTGGCGCAGATACCACAGAGAGCTTCTTTCTTGCACTTGCCTGATCAAGGGCATCTATGGCTTTATCAGGAAGCTTTCTGAAGGTCACATACCTTTTGGTTAGCTTGACCGCTGCCTGCAGAGCTTCGTCTGATATTTTCACCTTGTGATGCTGTTCTAACTTGGGTCTCAAACCTTTGAGGATCTCTAAGGTCTCCTCTTCTGTTGGTTCATCTACGTATATGGGTTGGAAACGCCTTTCTAGTGCTGGGTCTTTTTCTATGTATTTTCTGTATTCATCCACAGTGGTGGCACCTATAACCCTTATCTCACCCCTTGCCAGAGAAGGTTTTAGCATGTTGCTTGCATCCACCGCGGTTCCTTCCGCTCTTCCAGCACCCACCACAGTGTGAATCTCGTCAATAAAGAGTATCACATTCCCCTTTTGTTTTACTTCCTCAAGCAGTGCCTTTAACCTTTCCTCAAACTCTCCTCTGTATTTGGAACCAGCCAGCAAAGACCCCATATCCACAGCTATGATCTCTTTGTCTTGGAGTTCTACAGGCACTTCTTTTGAGACTATCCTCTGAGCTAAACCTTCCACTATAGCGGTTTTACCTACACCTGGGTCTCCCACAAGCACAGGGTTGTTTTTGGTTCTTCTCAAAAGCACTTCAATAACTTGGTTTATCTCTTTTTCCCTACCGATGACAGGGTCAAGTTTGCCCTCCCTTGCCATCTTAGTAAGGCTAACTCCAAACCTCTCCAGAGGAGACTTTTCCTCTTCCTTTAGTTCTTGTGTTGTGTCCTTCATCTTTTCACCTCCTAAGACATCTTCTAATAATTTACCTCCTATAGTTTCTTTGGCTTCTATAAGTGCGGAAGCTATGTGGTAAGCCTCCACACGAGCTAAGCCTTCTTGAAGAGCCTTATTTTGAGCTGTTTCTACTACCTTTATGAGCTCTTCTGAGTAATCAAAGGCAGGTTCTTTGCCAAACACCCTTTTGGCTATTATGTCCTTTATTCTGTCAGTAGATACGCCTAACTCTTTGACTTGCTTAAGAAGTGCGCTATCTTCCAGAGCTTTCCTTATCAAACCATCTATAGTAAGCCTGTTTTCAAGGAACGCTCTCACATCTTCCTGTTTGAACACACTGGAAAGACTTCTTTCTACGCTCTCTAACCTACTTCTGTACTGCTTTTCTATGCTTTCCAACCTTGCATACTCTACCTGAAGGCTTTGCAAACTCCAAAAGTCTCCGTAGCGCTTTGCCCTCTCTATTTCCCTGAGGAGGTCTTCCTTTGCTCTCTTTATCTTGTCTAGCTCCATTTGAAGAGAGCCTATGTCAGACTTTACTTCCATTATCTTGCTTCTAAGATCAATAAGATGCTGTGCTTCTTGATGCGCTGCCTTTTCCACCTGCTCCCTTAGTTTTCTTAGGTAATCACTCACCCTTTTGTAAAGTTCCTTCCTGTCTATTCCCCTTCTCTCTATGTACTTAGCCAACGGAGAGCTCTCATCAGAAAGTAGAGAAAGCAAAAGGTGATCCGTATCCACCTTAGTATCACCGTATGATTTGGCTATCTCCTTTGCTTTGTTTAGGTACTCCAAAGCTTTTCCCGAAAGAAGATTCTCACTAAACATTTCCCTTAACCTCCAAATTTAAATTACCTTTATAATATTTCTTTAGTATACTTTTGTCAACTTCAAAATCCACTATAATTATTTGGATGAAAAGGTACGCCATAAAGCTACTACTTCCCATTATAGCCCTTTTTTTGCGCATTTTAGGAAGGACCATAAGGTGGGAAAGGAGATACGACTTTGAGAGGGACAGGGGAAAGATATACGCCATATGGCACGGAAACGCCTTGGGTATAGCTCTTTTTGGCATGGACAGAGGCATATACACCTTAGTTAGCAGGTTTAGAGATGGAGACATAGCATCGTATCTTCTTGAGAAACTGGGATACCATGTGATAAGAGGTTCAACAGAAGATGGTAAGCCAGAAAAAGGTGGGAGGTCTGGCATTCTTAAACTCCTCAAGGTTATAAAGGAAGGTAAGAACGTAGCCATAACGGTAGATGGACCTAAGGGACCTCCCTTTAAGGTAAAAGCTGGTGTTATCTTCCTCGCCCAAAAAACACATGCCACCATAATTCCTGCCTTTGCGGAATTTGACAGATATATTAAAGTAAACTCGTGGGACAAACACATCATTCCCCTGCCCTTCACAAAAGGTAGGATAAGGATAGGGAAACCCATAGAGGTATCCGAAGAAGACAGCATAGAAGAGAAGGTTAGGGAACTTGAGGAGGAGCTTTTGAGGATCTCCTCTTTGGAAATACAAAAGCCGCTACCTTTGGAGCAAAAACAAAACTAAAACTACCTACAAGAGAAGTAATAAGCACAAGAACAAAGGTTATGGTCTGAGCAGGTAGGTAAAGCCCAGAAAATATAAGCGAGAACTCTCCCCTTTGTAAGAAGGAAAGGGAAGCCCTCAAAGAGACTCTTCTGTCAAAACCGTATAGTAGTGAGGAAATGTAGGTAGAAAGGAGTTTGAGGATAAGAGATAGAAGAGCTATAAATATGGCAAAAGGTATATTAGCAGAGCTTTCTATGTTTGCTTTGTATGTAAAGAAGAAAAAGAACAAGCCCAAAGAGAGCTCTTTTATAGGTGAAAGGGTATTGTCTATGATCCTGAAAGCCCGCGTGTTTTCAGGAACAAGCACACCCAAAAAGAAAGCCAGTAGAGCTTCTGAGATGTGATATTTGACTGCAATGCCACTCACAAGGAGAAGAATTCCTAAGGTAAGAAAAACAAACAAATTTTCGTCCACTTTTCTCTCTAATGCGCTAAAAAAGACCTTCACTTTTTCCCTTAGAAGGTAAAAAAGCACAAAAATTATCACCAGAGTGAGGAAAGATCTTCCCACAAGGTACCAACTTGAGTTTTCCGAAGACACAAAACTCGTCAAAAAGGCAAGCAAGATTATGCTAATGAGATCCTCAAATATCAGCACTCCTATAAGAAGATCCACTTCTGGGTATATTAGTCTCTTGTAGTCCATAAATAACTTAGCGGTTATGGCGGTGCTTGATGGATATACCGCACTGGCAAGCACCAAAGATAAAACTAAATCTTTTGTAAAAACATAAGAAATGCCTAAAATGGGGAAAAAGTTAACGAAAAAGTCAATAAAGCCCGGTTTGACCACCTTAAACATGCCCATAAGTCTCTCAAAGGAATACTCAAGACCTATGAAGAAAAAGAGAAGAGCCACCGCAGAATGTTCAAAGACAGACAAAAACTCAGACACGTCCTTGGGTAAAAAAGGTTTTAAAAGCAAACCAGAGAGCATAAAGGAAGCTATGTAGGGAAACTTTAGGAATTTTAAGATGTAAGCCATAAAGAACATAAAGAGTAAAAGAAAACCTGTGTAAGCGAGCTGTATACCTTCTGACATTTAGGTGCTACACCTACCGCAGATTTCCATAAGGTGTTTTATCTGCTGGCGCGTGCCAACTACTATAAGAATGTCTCCCACCTCTATTTTTTCTTTGTAAGGGTCAGGACTGGGAATTATTTTTCCCCCTCTGTCTATAGCTATAACGGATGTGCCTGTAAGTTTTCTTATCTGGAGCTCCGCTATAGTCTTTCCTACAAAGTTAGAACCTTGCTCTACTTTTACCCACTCTATGAGGACCTCCTTGAGTATGAGTTCCATCTTTTCCACTTTTACAGGTTGGTAGAGCACACCAGCCATCAAAAATCCCAGCTCTTTTGCTTCTTCGTCTGTGAGCTCAAAGGAGCAAAGAGGTTCTTCATCTTGCATAAGGTATATCTCTCTCTTGCCCGTGTTGTAAATGATGATCACTAAGTCCCTCCCCTCATTCAGCGTTACTGCATACTTTTTACCTATACCCGGCAGGTCAGTTTCTCTTAGTTTCATTCTTACCTATTATATCCAACACACTCTTTCTGTCTGATAAAACTATAGACTTTATGTTCTCGTCCTCATGGCACGCCTTGGAAAGCTCTCTCTGTATAAACTCAATGAGTTTCTCTATCTGCCTTTCCATCTCCTCCATCTGTTCCTTCATACGCAGTATGACATCAACTCCTGCCAAATTAACTCCCAGTTCCCTTGTAAGAGTCAGTATGAACTCTAACCTCTGTAGGTCTTCGTCTGTGTAATGTCTAGTTTTGCCCTTTGTTCTTGAAGGTTTAAGAAGCCCTTCCTTTTCGTAAAGTCTAAGGGTCTGAGGATGTATGCTGTACATTTGCGCAACAACACCTATAGTGTAATACCTCTTCTTTTCCTTCATGTCTCTCTCTCCTTTATCCTATTAGGTTCAGGTAGAAGTTTGTCAAGTTCTTCAAGTATTTGTCTGAGCTTTTTACCATTGCCAAAAACCTTGTCCATCAAGCCTAACTTGGGCACATCTATATGTACTCTTACAAACAAGTCTCCCCTTCCTCCACCCCTTAGCTTAGGCATACCTTGTTCAGGCACTCTTATGACATCTCCCTCCTTTGTGCCTGCCGGCACTTTAACTTTTATACTTTCTCCCGATAGGGTAGGCACATCTATCTCTGTTCCAAGAACCGCTTCTGTGAATTTGAGATTTACATCCACATAAAGGTTATCTCCTTTCCTCTCAAACATTCTGTGTGGCAGGACCTTTACCACTACATACAGGTCTCCATAAGGACCTCCGTTTTTTCCTGCATGACCCTTACCTTCAAAGAGTATTTTAGAACCGTTATCCACACCTGCTGGTATGCGTACCGTGAGCTCCTCTCTTACAGGTATGCTACCCTTTCCTTTGCATTTGGGACAGACCTCTCTTATCACACCCTCACCACCGCAAGTGGGACAGGTTTGGGATATAGTGATGAAAAACTGTCTTTGGTAGATCTCTCCTCTTCCACCACAGGTAGGACAAACCTTCTCACCTTTGGAAGGATCATAACCACTTCCCTTACACACATCACAGGATATTTCTCTTACCAAGGGTATTCTTAGCGTAGTGCCCTTAAAAGCTTCCTCAAGAGTAAGTTGAGCAGAATAGTATATGTCCTCACCTTTTATAGGTCTTCTGGAGGCTCTTCTTCTATCTCTTGTTGCCCTTTCAAAGATATCCTCAAAACCAAAGCCTTTGAAAACCTCTTCTAATATATCACCTATGTTTATGTTTGTACTGAATACCTCTTGAGAGAAGCCTTCTCCTCCTTGAGAAGAAAAGGCAGCGTGTCCATATTGATCATAAAGCCTTCTTTTTTCTGGGTCTGATAGTACCTGATAAGCTTCGTTTATCTCCTTGAACTTTTCCTGAGCGGACGGATCTTTATTGAAGTCAGGATGATACTTTCTTGCAAGTCTTCTGTAAGCTTTCTTTATCTCCTCCTGCGTTGCGTTTCTGGGCACGCCTAAAATCTCGTAGTAGTCCTTTTTAGCAGATTGTGCCATATCTTTCCTCCTTTACTACTATATTTATGATAAACTTTAGTGTGTTATTGTCAAGTTTTTATAGAGAGAAAACTAAAGATTTTCTCACACCAATCTGGGTCTTCCATAAAGATCACATTGTTTCGTTCATATTCTTCTTTACCCGGTATATCCCTCATTCCCTTTATCAAGTCCTCATATTTTGTGTAGGAAAGTACGAAAGAAAGCAAGCTCACATCAGGTCTAACCTTTTTCAGATGATTCTCTATCTCTTTTAACTCGTGATTGAATAAAATCTTTTCATCGTTTAGGTCTTTGGAGTGCATAAGTCCCTTTGGATCAATAAAAACCATGTAAGTTTCATGTTTTCCTTTTACCCACATTATAATCCAATCTCCGATTTAGGTTCGTTTCTCAAAAGAATGCCTGTTGTAATACTGATCTGCGTTAGCCCAGTAAAGCTTGACTTCTTCACCGTTGTAAAGAATGGCGTATTTGTGTCCCTTGATGGAATACCTATACTGGGGTATAAAGTCTCCATCTTCATAAAATCTTGAAAAGAATGTGTAAAGGTCGTTGTATACCAAGTTTTTAATTTCATCTATCTTTTCCGCTTGTTCTTTTCTCTCTTTTATTTCTTGGTATTCTTTGAAAATGGGTGCGTTTTTTAAATCTTTTATTTCTATTAAATCTCCTGTTGGTGTAAAAGCAGTTTCTCCAAGGGTTTCTATTACTTTTTG
>JAGDVY010000022.1:11290-24480 GCA_023255875.1 Hydrogenobacter sp.
TTAAATCTCCTGTTGGTGTAAAAGCAGTTTCTCCAAGGGTTTCTATTACTTTTTGTTTTATTCTTTCAAATTCTTAGTTTATATTTTCCGAAATGCCTTTTTTGTATTTCTCAAAAGCGCTTTCAATTTTATTGGGTAGCTCTTTTTCTATGAAATCTTCTATCCTTTTTCTCTTGTAATTGAAAATCCTGTATATTCCAAAATCCAGATCGCTACTTTCAAACTGGAATATCTCCTTTAGTTTCTCCAAAAACTTTTTTCATGAGAAGCGCTAAGATTATAATTATATTATACTTCTGAGCTCCATATGGAAAAATTAGAAAAAGCAAGAAAGCTTATCCAAGAACTTGAGGAAAGGGATTATATAAAGCTTAAGCGAAGCTTTGGCGTAGGTCTTTATCTGTTTAATCTATTAAAAGAAGAGCTTGAGCCCACTTACCTAAATCTTCTAAAGGAATTTGACAGGCTTCCTATACAGAAGCGTATAGGCATTCTCAAGCTTATAAAGAACAGATTGAGTTCTCCTATTAGCAGGCAGGTGATAGATTTTTCAAGGTATGAAAAATATCCTATAGAGAAGTTCTTTACTCCTTTGGAAAAGTTAAAGGTGCTTGATGAAAAAGAGAAAAAGCTCCTAAAGGCATTGGGAATAAAGGACATTTACTCTGCTCTTTGGTATCTTCCTGTGAGGTACGAAGACAGAAGGCTTACTACTACAATAAAGACTACTAAACCTGGTGAGCGCGTGGCTCTTAAACTAAGAGTGGTGGATACTGGCTACAATCCTTCGGAAAAGTACCCTGCTTTTGTCAAGTGTGAGGACGAAACGGGCACTCTTTACCTCCGCTTTCGCTACAAAGATAAAAGGGCTCTTTATCCTTTTAGGAAGGGAAGTTACATAGTGGTCTATGGGAGGCTCAAGGAGTTTCAGGGTGAAAAGTATATGGTGCATCCTGAGGTGTCTTTTGACGAGAAGGAGTTTGGAAGAATTTTACCTTTCTACTATATAAGAACAAAAGGAGAGATAAAGGCTTTTTCTTCAAAGACAAAGCACAAAAAGGTAAGACAGGCTATTGGGAAGCTTTTGGAATACACCAAACGCATGCCTGAGTATTTGCCTGAGGAACTTCTCAAAAAATACGCCTTTCCCGGGATAGGTGAGAGTCTTTTTATGGCTCACTATCCTCTTTATGGAGATGAGGAGTCCCTTAATAGTTATTCAACGCCTTTCCAAAAAAGGCTTATATACGAAGAGTTGTTTCTCTTTCAACTGGCTCTCCAGATGAAAAGAAGAGAGATAAAGAGCCTTTCTGCTATTGTGCTCTCAGAGCCAGAAAAACACATACAGGAGTTTATAGCTACACTGCCTTTTGAGCTTACTTCTTCTCAAAAAAGGGTAATAGAGGAGATTTTACAAGATCTCAAGACGGGCAAACCTATGAACAGACTACTTCAGGGTGATGTAGGTAGTGGTAAGACGGTGGTGGCTATGGCTATCTCTTATGCCTTTGCCAAAGAAGGTTATCAGTGTGCCATCATAGTTCCTACAGAAATACTGGCACAGCAACACTACGAGAGCTTTAGGAAGTTTCTTGAACCTTTGGGTGTAAGGGTGGGCATTCTTACAAGCTCTGTTAAGGGTTCTTTGAGAAAAAGCACATACAGACATGTCTTAACGGGAAATATAAAGGTGCTTGTGGGCACTCACGCACTGCTTGAAGAAAAGTTAGAGTTTAAAAACTTGGCTTTTGTGGTTATAGACGAACAGCACAGGTTTGGTGTCTTGCAAAGGAGGGAGATGATCAGCAAAGGTAAAGATACTCTTCCCCACTGCCTTGTGATGAGCGCAACTCCTATACCGAGGACCTTGGCACTTTCTCTTTATGGAGATTTGGATATATCGGTGATAGATGAACTGCCTACAGGAAGAAAGCCAGTCATCACAAAACTTCTCTTTGAGTCGGAGATGGAAAAGTGTCTGAACACTATAAGGGATGAGTTAAACAAGGGCGGTAAGGTTTATGTGGTGTATCCTCTCATAGAGAGCTCTGAAAAAGTGGAACTAAAGTCCGCAGTGGAAAGCTACAGGTACTGGCAGGAGCTTTTTCCTGATAGAAAAGTCCTTTTACTGCACGGAAGACTCAAAGACAAAGAAAAAGAAGATGTGATGAAAAGGTTCAAAGAGGAAGGAGACATTTTGGTCTCTACTACAGTGATAGAGGTGGGGGTAGATGTGCCTTCTGCAACGGTGATGGTAATAGAATCTGCTCATATGTTTGGGCTCTCTCAGATACATCAGCTAAGGGGTAGGGTGGGAAGGTCAGACAGGCAGAGCTACTGCTTTTTAATAGTGCCAGATCATCTTAAAAACACGGATGCGGATGCCATAAAGAGGCTCAAAATACTGGTAAGTACCAATGATGGCTTTAAGATAGCGGAAGAGGACTTAAAGCTAAGGGGTCCAGGTGAGCTCTTGGGTGCTTCTCAGTCGGGTTATTTTGGCTTTAATGTGGCAAATTTGGCAAGAGCGGAAGACAGATTACTACTACAGCTTGCCAAAGAAGATGCCACTGAGTTTGTGGATAAACTAAACCATTTTGAAGACCTAAAAAAACTTCTAATATACAAGTACCAAGATAGCATGGACCTTAGCTACATAGCCTGAAGGGGTGGCAAGCAAGAAAGAAACCTGAGCCCAAAGTAAGCGGTACCTATCTTAAATCTGTAAGTGTATATCCTTACACTGTATGTGCCCTTTTCCTTTATGGGTTCGTTTATGTAGTTCTGGTCGTAAACTCCTATGAGTCTGTTATCTTTAAAGAGAAACATTAGAACTTTCTTTTCACTTACCCTTATGGCATACCTACCTTTGCTTAGTGTGGTTTGTCCAGGAAAGTAATAACCCCTTTCTGAATAAAAGTAAGCGCTCAGCTTGGTTTTATTGGATATGGGTATGGCATACTTAACGTTCTCAGCGCTCACATCTTCACACGAGACACCCTGAAGTAAGTTCCTCCTGTTTCCTAATATGAAAGAGTAAGATGGAACATCAAAGGACATAAAAGATGCTATCACAGGTATGTCCGAAAGAAAGGGCTTGCATACTTTACCGCTATAAAGGGAGTATAGGTCCTCTGGCTCTTCAAAAACTAAGCTCTTAGGAAAAAACTCAAAAAGAACATAAAACACCTTTGAAAGGGTAGAAATGTCCCTGTAGCTAATGCCTGATACTTCTAAAGGAATGAGTTTTTTTGAGGGGCAGGGATTATGGGATAAGGCAAGTTCTATACCTTTCTCTTGCATAGTTTGAAAGAGCTTTGCTGGATTTCCCAAGGATGAGTTATACACGGTCTTTACACCTGCAACAAATACGCAGTTTCTATTTACGGGCAGTGGGCTTGGGCTTGGTATGGAGTAATCCACATTAATGAAAAATCTAAAGGGTAAAGCATGATAAAACAAAAATCCCCATACGTAGATGCTAAGAAATAATCTAATAACCCATGGGTAAGCTTTCCTCCAAACCTCTGTAGTCTTTAAGTTTGTAAATGTAAAAGGTTCTTACTTCCTTACCCCTCCAGATTACTTTGTAAGTTTCCTCCTTTATTATACCGCCAAAAGCAGAAAGCACCTTTTCTTCTGCAGGTGCTACACTTACAAAGATGGCAGACTTGCCTATGTAGTTTTTCATCCCTTCCTTCCAAAGGTCATACTGGTTCATCCTTCTTCCTAAATTCACACAGTAAGTTCTGGGATTTCCCTTTACATAAAAGGCAAGCTCCGCAGAAACTTGGTACTGAGGTGAGAAGATCATCTCTGAACCTGTATAAAGCTGGCTCACCTTTCTGCCAAGCTCTTTCCAACCTACCAAGAATTTAGTAGGGTCTCTTTCGGGTGGCAAAAGGGACGTTATTTTGAAAAGGTCAAAAAGAGGCGTAAAGTGAAGAAAAATAAAAAGAACAGAAGACAAAAGATAGGAAGGTATAAGGAGAAAACTGCGAGACAGAAAGTAAGAGATAAGGATAAAACCTGAAAAGTAGGCAAATCCTGCCCAGTTTGCTTCTACCCTTTTGTGGAAAGAAAGAATCAGAAAGAAAAGGAACACAGGCAGGGAATAAAAGGTAAAAAAGACAAGCTTTCTGTCCTTCAGGCTTTTTAACCAAGCGTATAAGAGCACCAAGAAGGGTAAGATGGATAGTAAAAGTGCCTGACCACCTAAGAACTCAATGACTCCAGATGGATTTATTAAACTATCACTCTTGGAAGCAAGACTGCTTACATGTTTAAAGGATACAAAGCCATGTTGATAGTTCCATATGAGCACAGGAAGGGAGAGGATAAAGGCAGGAATTAGACTAAGATAAGGTGAGGGGCTTTTAAGCATGTCCCTTTTAAAAATAGCCATGTAAAACAAAGTTATGGGCAGTAAAAATACCGCAGGATACTTACTCAAAAAGGCAAGCCCAGAAAGGATGCCTACCAAAATCCAAAGCTTTTTTTCGTGCCTCTCAAAAGCTATGTATATTGCCATCACCGAAAGGGACCAAAAAAACACAAAGGGAGCATCTGTGGTCATAAGAAGAGAGTTTATTGAATAGCCTACTGTGAGTTGGGGAAGAGTAGCACACACAAGGGCAACTTTTGTGTCAAATATCCTTTTGACAAAGATGTAAGTGAGGATGGAAAGCACAAAGGAGAGGATCATGGGGGTAATTCTGACTGCAAGCTCTGTGTTGCCCAAAAGTTTGGTTGTTAAAAAGTTCAAATAGGCTACCATGGGTGGTTTGGAATAGTAGCTAAGGTCAAGGTGTCTTGACCAGTCCCAGTACTGTGCCTCTTCTGGTGATAGGTCAATGGGGTAATAGAGCACATAGAGTATCCTAAAGATGATCAAAAGAAGGTTAAAGAGAAAAACTAAGATCATTGTTTGCCAAAGGCGTGTTCTGTACCATTCATCAGCCTGTGTATGTTATCCTTGTGCCTGTAGAAGATGATGGATGTGATCAAAAGAGACATGAGCACCACCTTAAAGGGAAAGTCAAAAAGGATCAGCAAAAGCACAGCAGAGGCAGAAGATACCAAAGAAGCCAAAGACACATAGCCTTTGAGCTTAAAAACTAAAAACCATATAATGAGTGAAAGAAGGGCAACCTTAAAGGATACACCAAGAAGCACTCCAAAGGCTGTTGCTACAGCCTTCCCACCTTTGAAGTTATGAAAAACAGGGAAAACATGACCAAGCACGCTGGCAATTCCTACCATAAAGAGTGTCCAACTTTCAAGACCAAAGTAAAGCCTTGCCAAAAGTGTTGGGAAAAATCCCTTTAGCATATCAAGGAAAAAAACAATTAGCGCGTACTTTTTCCCTAAGGCTCTGCCCACATTGGTAGCTCCTACATTACCACTGCCTACTGACCTTATGTCTATGCCTTTAGCCCTTGCTATGTGCTCACCAAAGAGCACAGAACCCAAAAGATAGGCAAAGAGGACAAGAAGTAAGCTATCCATAAGCTATAATTTTATCATGCAGAGGCGTCCTGCAATAATTCTCAACTTTGGGTCTCAATATGTGCAACTCATAGCCAGAAGGATAAGAGAAGTAGGAATTTACAGTGAGATCCTTCCTTTCAACACAAGAGCTGAGGAGATTTTAAAAAGAGATCCCTACTGTGTGATACTATCTGGAGGACCAGCATCCGTTTATGAACCTTACGCTCCTCTGCCAGATGAGGATATATACCGTCTTGGTATTCCTATTCTTGGTATATGTTATGGTCTTCAGGCTATGGTGTATCAGTTGGGTGGAGTTGTAGAGAGAGCTATAAAGCAAGAGTACGGAAGGGCTAAGCTTAAGGTAATAAAAGATGATCCCCTCTTTTATGGACTTCCCAAAGAGTTTGATGTGTGGATGAGTCATGCGGACAAAGTGGTGTCTCTTCCACAAGGCTTTGAGGTGCTTGCATCTTCTGAGAACTCTCCTAACGCTGTAATAAAGAGGGATCATTTATACGGAATTCAGTTTCACCCAGAGGTGGCTCACACTACTTACGGAAGAGAGATATTTCATAACTTCCTTTACAAGGTGTGCAATGCTCAAAAGAACTGGGAAGTAGGAGACCTTGTGAAAGAAAAGCTCCAGGAAATAAGAGATACAGTAAAGGAAGGTAAAGTTATATGCGCTCTATCTGGTGGTGTGGATTCTACTGTTGCTGCGGTACTCACCCACAGGGCTATAGGAGACAGGTTGGAGTGCATATTTGTGGATCATGGGCTTTTGAGAAAAGGCGAGGCTCAGGAAGTAGAAAGGTATTTGAAGCAGTTGTCCCTTCCCTTCAAAAAGGTAGATGCAGGTGAGCTTTTCTTAAGCAGACTAAAGGGCGTGGAAGACCCTGAGGAAAAAAGAAAGATAGTGGGACATACTTTTATTGAGGTGTTTGAAAAGGAGGCGGAGAGGTCTGGTGCGGAATATCTGCTTCAGGGAACGCTCTATCCAGATGTGGTGGAAAGTGCTGGCATTCCTGGTGCCAAAGTGATAAAGACCCACCACAATGTGGGAGGGCTTCCCGAAAAGCTGGGACTTAAACTCCTTGAACCCCTTAGGGAGCTCTTTAAGGACGAAGTAAGGCAGATGGGAAAAAAGCTTGGCATACCTGATGACCTGCTCTACAGGCATCCCTTTCCTGGTCCTGGACTTGCCATAAGGATACTGGGAGAAGTAAAAGAAGAGGACCTCAAGATACTAAGAGAAGCGGATTACATATTTATAGAAGAACTGAAAAGGTGGGGACTTTATGACAAGGTGTGGCAGGCTTTTGCGGTGCTTTTGCCCATAAAGAGCGTGGGAGTTATGGGAGATGTGAGGACTTACGAAAGGGTTGTAGCCTTAAGAGCGGTTGATAGTAGTGATGGCATGACAGCAGACTGGTCAAGGCTTCCTTATGACTTTCTTGACCACGTGATGAGAAGAATCATAAACGAAGTAAAAGGTGTAAATAGGGTAGTCTATGATATATCCTCAAAACCCCCTGCCACTATAGAGTGGGAGTAATAATGCAAAATCTTCTTAGCTTACTTATACTCCTTCTTTTCTCCTTTGCAGGCATCTTTATGAGCGATACTTTTAAAGGTCTAAAGGAACTCATTGTGCCTCTGCTAACGCTTGTGATGCTCAGCATGGGAATAACTCTGAGTAAGGAAGACTTCAAAAGGATACTGCAAAAGCCAGTAATAGTTATTTACGGTGCTCTATTGCACTATAGTGTGATGCCCCTTTTGGCTATGCTACTTAGCTTTATCTTTGGTATAAGTAAAGAACTTTATGTGGGTATGGTGCTTGTAGGTTCTGTCCCAAGCGGTACCGCCTCAAACTTAATAACTTACTTAGCCAAAGGAGATCTTCTTTACTCTGTTAGCATAACCGCGTTCTCAACACTTTTAGCTCCCATTTTCACACCTCTGTGGACATACACATTGGCAGGAAAGTACGTGCATGTTCCCCTTTTGGACATGGTCTTGGATGTTCTAAAGATAGTTATACTGCCTGTTGTGTTAGGTATTCTCATCAAAGAACTCTTTCCACGCATAAAAGTTATTGAGAGCTTTCTACCCTATGCCTCTGTGTCCGTCATAGGCTTTATCATTGCGGTGGTGCTTTCTTTGAACGTGGAAAACCTAAAAAAGATGGACCTTATGCTCCTACTTGCGGTCTTTTTGCACAACATTTTGGGCTTTCTTTTGGGCTTTTTATTTGGCAGGCTCTTTGGTCTTGATAATAAGCTTTCTAAAACCCTCTCCATAGAGGTAGGCATTCAAAACTCAGGCTTGGCGGTAGCTCTTGCCATAAAGCACTTTTCTCCTTTGGCTTCTTTGCCCCCTGCTATCTTTAGCCTTCTGCAGAACGTAAACGGTATAATTGTGTCTTCCATTTACAAACGCATACACTAAGGTAAAATCGGGCATCTTGCCTGTCAAACTTTTCAGAAAGGCTACTATGTCCCTTACCTGATTAAAGACATACTTATCCTCTTCCTTTTTAGTGACTTCGTACCTACCCTCATCTACGCTCTTGCTTTTTGTGTACTTCCAATAAGGTTCGTATACGCCAAATTTCTGGTACATGGTGCCACCCACCAAAGCACCGTTGTGGCAAGCTACACAACCTACCTCTATAAAGGTATTGAGACCTCTCTTTTCCTCAGGAGTAAGAGCTTTGGTATTGCCCTTTAGGAAATCATCAAACCTAGAAGGCGTGACAAGTGTCCTCTCAAAAGCTCCTATAGCTTTTGCTATATTTTCCGCAGTTATGGGCTCCTTATCCTTTGGGAAGGCTTTTTTGAAAAGCTCCACATAGTAGGGGATCTTCCTAAGCTTTTTTTCTACACTTTTATTAGGAAGGATTTCCCAGTGCAGGTGGTCCTGTAAGGGACTTTAGTGCCTGATCTTCCACATCTTTTCTGTTTCCTATCCAATGTTGCACAAACTGCTCCGTGGGGTTAATGGGATTTTCTTCTGACACAATCATGTGATAAACTATTTTAGCAGAAGGAGGCAGTGTATGAAGGTTTCTGTAAAGGAAAGGGAAGGACTCTTTAAAGAGCTAAGTGTAGAAGTGGAAGGAGACATAGTAAAGTCCGCTATGGAAGACGTTTACAGATATCTAAAGGAAAATGTAATTATAGAAGGCTTTAGAAAGGGTAACGCGCCCCTTTGGATCATAAAGGCAAGATATAAAGAACACATTGAGGAGGAAGTAGGAAAGAGGGTAGCTAACCAAACTCTCCAATCAGCCATAGAAGAAAGCAAGCTAAAACCCGTTGCGGACATATTTTTAGAAGAGGTAAAGTTAGAAGAAAGCGTGCCCAAGCTTATCTACAGGGTGGTTTTTGAAACGCCCCCTGAGTTTGAGCTAAAGGACCTTGAAGGCATAGAGGTAGAGGTAAGAAAGATAGAGTTTAACGAAGATTTGGTCAAAAACAGGATACAGGAGCTCAGAGAACAGCACGCAGTCTGGGAGCCTGTTGAAAGAGAAATAAGAGAAGGAGACTTGGTATCTGTTGATTATCACATAGAAGAGGTACAAAGCGGAGAGACTACCCAAGGAGAGACATCAGGAATAGTAGGACAGAAGATGTTCAGAGAGGAAATAGAAAAGGCTTTAATTGGCAAAAAAGAAGGTGATGAAGTGTTTCTGGAAGATCTCCCCCTTTACGACATGGAAGGAAAGGAAGCAGGAAGAGCTAAGGTAAAGCTCGTTATCAAAAGTGTAAAAGAGAAGGTCCTTCCCGAAATAAATGATGACTTTGCAAAGGAGTTAGGGTTAGGAGATACATGGCAAACCGCAGAAGAAAAGATAAGGGAAGAGGTAAAACAAAGTGTGGAGCGTCTGAAGAAGATTATTGTTGAAGATGCAGTAGCTAAAAAGCTTGTTGAGATGTTTGAGTTTGAACTGCCACAAACACTTCTTTCCCGTGAGGTGTCCCATTTGGTAGAAAGAAGGGTGCAGGAGCTTGCTCAGTATGGCATAGACACAAGGTATCTTAATTACAAGGCTATGGCACAGGAACTTATGCCACAGGCTGTATTCAACATAAAGCTCAGATACATACTTGAAAAGTACGCTAAAGAAAAGGGTATAGATGTAAGTCAGGAGGATTTAGAGAAAAAGTATCAAGAACTTGCACAGCAATACGGAAAAAGCGTTGAAGAGATAAAGTCTTACTTCCAACAGGAAAATCTTGAAGGTGTGCTAATAGAAGACATACGCAGAGAAAAAGCCTTCAGTGATATAATAAGCAAAGCGGTAATAAAAGAGGTAGAGGAGAAGAAAGATGAAGGAAATACTTAATCAACTTGTACCTATAGTTATAGAGCAAACTCCAAGAGGAGAAAGAGCTTATGACATATACTCAAGGCTTCTTCAGGACAGGATAGTGCTTCTTGGCTATCCCATAGATGACCATGTAGCTAATCTCATAGTAGCCCAACTGCTTTTCTTGGAAGCCCAAGACCCAGAAAAGGACATTTACATGTACATAAACTCACCAGGCGGATCTGTAACCGCAGGTATGGCAATATACGACACTATGCAGTACATAAAGCCTGATGTGGTCACCATATGCATAGGTCAGGCTGCATCTATGGGCGCTGTGCTTTTGGCTGCGGGCGCTCCCGGCAAAAGGTACGCACTTCCCCACGCACGCATAATGATACACCAACCTTTGGGAGGTATATCCGGACAGGCAACAGACATTATAATCCACGCTGAGGAAATAAAGCGCATAAAAAACATGCTCAACGAGATACTCGCAAAACACACAGGGCAACCTCTTGAACGCATAGAAAGAGATGTGGAAAGGGATTACTTTATGTCTGCGGAAGAGGCAAGAGAGTACGGAATAGTGGATAAGGTTATTGCCAAAAGGCAGTAATGAGCTTATATTTTTGGAGGTAGTATGAAAAGATACACAAACAAAAGCCATTGTTCCTTTTGTGGAAGGTCTCAGGATGAGGTCTTAGTTCTCATAGCTGGTCCTAACGACGTCTTCATATGCGATAGGTGCGTGGAAGCGTGCAACTCTGTGATAAAGGAACATAAAAAACAGCAAGCTTTTTACGGTCTTAGAGACATACCAAAGCCAGAAAGGATAAAAGCCTTCCTTGATGAGTATGTAATAGGACAGGAGAGAGCCAAAAAGATACTCTCAGTAGCGGTGTACAATCATTACAAGAGGATAAAGGCAAAACAGGAAGGACTTACCTTTAATGATGTGGAGCTAGAAAAGAGCAACATACTGCTCATAGGACCAACTGGTTCTGGGAAAACCCTTCTTGCCAAAACCCTTGCCAAGCTTTTAAATGTACCTTTTGCCATAGCGGATGCCACAAGTCTTACAGAAGCGGGCTATGTGGGTGAAGATGTGGAAAACGTGATAACAAGGCTCTTGCAAAATTGCGGTTATGATGTAAAGCTCGCTCAGATTGGCATAGTTTATATAGATGAGATAGATAAGATAGCCAAAAAGTCTGGAATAAACCCATCCATAACAAGAGATGTCTCTGGAGAAGGTGTCCAGCAAGCTCTCTTGAAGATCTTAGAAGGAACAATAGCCAATGTACCACCTCAGGGAGGTAGAAAGCACCCTCATCAAGAATTCATACAGGTGGATACAACAGACATACTCTTCATATGCGGTGGTGCTTTTGTGGGTCTTGAAGATATAATAAGGCGTAGGCTCGGAAAATCCACTATAGGCTTTGAGTCCCAAATAGGCGCTACAGTAAAGGAAGAAAACATCCTTCAGCTTGTAGAACCCGACGACCTCATACACTTTGGCCTTATACCCGAGTTTGTAGGAAGACTTCCTGTAATTGCAGTTTTAGATGAGCTAAAAGAGGATGACCTAGTTAGGGTCCTTGTGGAGCCCAAGAACTCTTTAGTAAAGCAGTATAAAAAGCTCTTTGAGATGGATGGTGTAGAGCTGGAGTTTACTGAAGGAGCTCTGAGAGAAATAGCAAAAGAAAGCATAAAGAGAAAAACAGGAGCAAGAGGCCTCAGAGCCATAATGGAAGAAATAATGATGGATGTTATGTTTGAAGTGCCATCACTAAAAGAAGTGAATAAGGTGATAATAGATGAGGAAGTAGTCAAAAATAGGGTAAAGCCCAAGTATGTCTATAAAGAGGCGGTATAATACAAAAACAGGAGGATAAGATGAAAAAGCTTTTCTTGGCAAGCTTACTGTTTAGCGGTTTTGCCTTTGCACAGCAGAAGTTTGTATGCGTAGATCCCAATCGCATACTTTCTGAATCCAAGTCTGTAGCCCAAGCTCAGGAACAGCTCAGAAAAAAGGTAAAGGACTATCAGCAACAGCTTGATGAAAAACAAAAGAAGCTTGACGAACTAAAAAAGCAGATAGAGAGCAAGGGTATAAGCCAAAAAGCTAAAGAAGAGAAGATAAAAGAGTATCAAAAGATTGAGGCAGAAGGTATAGAACTCCAACAGAAAGCTCAAAAGGAGATAATGGAACTCAAAAGTAAGCTGGAAGAGGAGATACTAAGCAAAGTAAAAGCGATAGCGGAAAACATAGCTAAGAAAAACGGCTATGCGGGAGTGTTAGACTGTAGTGCCTTTGTTTACAAACAGCCAGATATAGACATAACAGATGCGGTTATAAAGAGCTTAGATCAGGGTAAATGAGGCTCTCTGATGTAGCATCCCTTTTGGGAGCGGAACTTCAAGGTGATGAAAACTTTGAGATAAGGGGCATCTCTTCTGTGGAAGACCCAAAACCCGGAACTTTAGTTTTTTGCTGGAACAAAGGGGACATTCAGAAGGTAAAAGGCTTAAAAGATATAGTCCTTGTTGTGGATACTCCCATTGAGCATCCCAACATCCTTTTAGTTAAGGATGTTAAATACGCTATGGCTGTATTTCTAAAACACATGCATCCCGAAAAACACCCATCAGGTGTATCTCCTATGGCTCATGTAGGGAAGAATGTGCAGATGGGTAGAGATGTTTATATAGCGCCCTTTGTTTATGTGGGTGATGATGTTTTTTTAGGAGATGGGGTGAAGATATATCCCTTCTCTTACATAGGTGATCAGTGCGTTATAGGTGATGAAACCGTTATATTCAGCGGTGTTCACATATACCCTAAGTGCGTTATAGGTAGAAGGGTGAGAATACACAGCGGAGCGGTAATAGGTGCGGATGGCTTTGGTTATCACATCACTAAGGAAGGCATAACAAAGCTAAACCACATAGGTACAGTGATAATAGAAGATGATGTGGAAATTGGTGCAAACACCACCATAGACAGGGCTCTTCTGGACAAGACTATCGTAGGCAGAGGTACAAAGATTGATAACTTGGTTATGATAGGGCATAACTGCAAAATTGGGGAGAACAACATAATGGTGTCTCAAGTGGGTCTTTCAGGAAGCGTAAAAACAGGAAAGAACGTTATATTGGCTGGTCAGGTAGGTGTGGCGGACCATGTAAATATAGGTGACCATGTGGTGGTTACTGCCAAGTCTGGCGTAGCCAATGACCTTGAGCCTAACAAAACTTACGGAGCTAACCTGCCTGCAGTGGAGTGGAGCAAATGGAAGCGGATATACCTGTACCTTTTGAAACTTCCTGAACTTTTTAAAAAGTTGGGGCAGAGCCCCACAGGAGATCAGGGAAA
>JAGDVY010000030.1 GCA_023255875.1 Hydrogenobacter sp.
AGAGAGATATTGAGAATCTCAGAGATGTTTATGAAAAGGTTATAGTAAATGCTCTTAATCCAGAAAAAGCTGTAGTGAACTACACTACGCTCTTTTTAAGGAGCATAGACAATAAGAAAAAGGATCACATAAGGTCCATATTTAGAAAACTACAACCTATTTTATTTAGAAGCTTGCTTGCAGAACAAGATAGAGTGCTTGCAATGAATAGTCTGTATAAGCAGTTATCAGACAGTTTAGATGAGGTGTGTTGAAACCCGAATTTTTTTCTTTCTTTTTTCTTTTCCCTTGCAGGACAGCAATCCTGCAAGGGAACATTGATAAATTTTCTTTATGGTGCTATCCAGTTGTCTTTTGTTAGTACCTCTTCCATCTTTTCGGATACATTTTGGGATATTTTGTAGGCACAGAACTCGGGACCACACATGGAGCAGAACTTGGCGGTTTTGTAGCCTTCTTGGGGTAATGTTTCATCGTGATAGGCTCTTGCGGTTTCTGGATCAATGGCAAGCTCAAACTGTTTGTTCCAATCAAAGGCAAAGCGAGCTTTTGACATCTCTAAATCCCATTCACGAGCTCCGGGCCAATTTTTGGCAACATCAGCAGCGTGTGCTGCAATCTTGTAAGCTATGACTCCCTGTTTGACATCTTCCACATTGGGAAGTCCAAGGTGCTCCTTGGGTGTTACATAGCAAAGCATAGCTGCACCGTACCAACCTGCCATAGCAGCACCTATAGCAGAGGCTATGTGGTCATATCCTGGTGCCACATCTATGACCAAAGGACCCAATACATAGAAAGGTGCTTCGTGGCATATCTTTTGTTGTAGTTTAATGTTGAACTCTATCTGATCCATAGGCACGTGTCCTGGACCTTCTACCATGACTTGCACACCGTGCCTCCAAGCCCTTTCTGTGAGCTCTCCAAGGACTTTTAACTCTGCAAGTTGGGCATCATCCGATGCATCTGCTATGGCACCGGGTCTTAACCCGTCTCCCAAAGAGAAGGAAACATCGTACTTTTTGAATATCTCACATATCTTATCAAAATGCTCGTACAGAGGATTTTGTTTTCCGTGCTCCACCATCCACTGAGCCATTATGGCTCCACCCCTTGAAACTATACCCATCACCCTATGCTGTACCATAGGCAGGAACTCTCTGAGAACTCCTGCATGTATGGTCATGTAAGAAACACCCTGTTGTGCTTGCTCTTCTATCACATCCAGTATGAGGTCAACAGTCATATTCTTTACCTGTCCTTTTGCTCTTTTGAAAGCTTCGTATATGGGTACTGTACCAACGGGAACGGTGCTCTCCCTTATGACCGCTTCCCTTGTTTCCTTTATGGCATCTCCTGTGGATAGGTCCATTATGGTGTCCGCACCGTATTTTATAGCTACCCTCACCTTTTCTATTTCGGTGGGTATGTCCGAGGCAAGCCCTGAGTTTCCTATGTTAGCGTTGACCTTTACCCTTGAGTTTATGCCTATGCACATGGGCTCCAGGTGAAGGTGGTTGATGTTGGCAGGTATGATCATCCTACCTCTGGCTACCTCTTGACGCACAAACTCAGGATGCAAGCCTTCCCTTTTAGCCACATATCTCATCTCTTCCGTTATGATACCTTCTCTTGCAAGGTACATCTGGGATTTATTTTTGAACTTTTTTCTGCTCTCAACCCATTCTGCCCTCAGCATGCTCTACCTCCTTTAGAAAATTGTGTTATAAATATCTTCCTTAAACACACATTTGGCAATATGATTTTTTACAGTTTAGGTTATAATAATCAATCATCAGGAGGCTCCCATGGAAAGAACGTGGAATGTAGGGACGGTCTATTTGAATGATCAAACTAGAATCATAGTTATGGGTATAACAGGAAGAGAAGCTTCTCAAGTGGTATCAGAATCAGAAGCTTTATACCCAGGCTTTATAGTGGCAGGCGTCACACCCGGCAAAGGTGGTTCTCAGGTGGCAGGTGTGCCCGTTTATAATACGGTAAAAGAAGCTCTTAGTAAGCATCCAAACATAAACACAGGCATAGTTTACGTGCCTCCATCGTCTGTAAAGGATGCGGTTATAGAGCTTGTGGATGCAGGTATAAAGGTGATATTCATAATAACAGAGCACGTTCCCATAAGGGACACTGTTTACTTTTATCACTATGCCAAGGAAAGGGGCGTCATCATAGTAGGTCCCACATCTCTGGGTTGTATAGTCCCGCGCATACCAGCAAGGATAGGAGCTATAGGTGGAAAGGACCCTTCCATAGCTTACGCAGATGGTGGTTTGGTGATCCTCTCCAAATCTGGTGGACTTACCACTACCACTGCGGAGATGTTCAAAAGAAGAGGTTGGGGCGTGTATATGGCTCTGGCTTTGGGAGGTGACGTCATATCTTGTACCACCTTTGCAGATGCCATAGAAAACATAGCGGATGATCCTAATGTAAAGGGTGTGATCATACAGGGTGAGGTGGGAGGTTCTTATGAGGAGCAAGCGGCACAGACCATACTAAGATTGTGGGAAGAAGGAAGGTGGAACAAACCCGTTGCAGCCTTTGTGGCAGGAAGGTTTCAGGAAAACTTAGAGGGTGTTTCCTTTGGTCATGCGGGTGCCATAGTGGAGAGGGGCAAAGGTAAAGCCACAGATAAGATAAGGGCTTTTAACGAAGTAGGTAAGATAACAGGGCTTGTAAAAGTAGCGGAGTTTTATCACGATCTGGTACATTGCATAGAGGAGCTTGGTGTACCCAGAGACTTTGAGGATACCCTACCAGAAGGAAAGGTAAAACCCCTGTACTCCACCATAGACGAAGAGACATGTCAGTTCAAGGCCTAAAATAACTTTTAATGGAGATTGACCTACAGAAGGGTAGTGTAGTTCCAAAGCTGAGGGATTGGGGAAAAACTGCGCTAATACACAAAGGCAGAAGTATAACCTACAAACAGCTCATAGATAATATAAATGCCTTTGCCTACCTTTTGAACACAGCGATAAGCGAAAGGGTAGCCATCATATCCGAAAATCGTCCCGAGTGGGTGTATGCCTTTTATGCCATTTGGCAGAGGGGTGCGGTAGCGGTCCCCATAGACTTTATGTCCTCTCCGGAAGAGATAGAGTACATACTCAAAGAAACAGAACCTTCTGCGGTGTGCTTTTCAAACACTACAGAACACAACCTCTTGAAGGCTCTTCAAAATTTAAGTATAAAACCTCAGCTCCTTAATTTGGATAGGGTGTCTTTGGAAGGGGAAAAGCTCAGGCAGTTTTACGTTTGGAATCTAAACGATAACGCGCTTATCCTTTACACATCAGGTACTACGGGAGAACCAAAAGGCGTTATGCTCAGCTTTAAAAACCTCCTTTCCAACATAAAGGCTATAGAAAAACTTGGCATAGCAACTCAAAGAGACACTACAATAGCCTTGCTTCCCTTTCATCACTCTTATCCCCTTATGACCACTGTGCTTGTGCCCCTTCACATAGGTGCCACAGTGGTGTTTATAGAAAAGCTCAGTTCCGAAGAACTCATAAAGGCTATGAAGGATCACTCAGTGACCATACTGGTGGGAGTGCCAAGACTTTACCAACTTATAGAGAAGAGAATCCGAGAAAGATTAGAGGAAAACACGCTGGGACAGATGCTTCTAAAAATATCCGGTGCTTTACCCAAGGATATGAGAAAGCTTATTTTTTGGAAAGTTCATAAGAGCTTTGGAGGGCATCTGAGATTTTTGGTAAGCGGAGGTGCAAAGCTACCATTAGAGACTGCGCTCTTTCTTGACAGGCTTGGCTTTACCATCTTGGAAGGCTACGGGCTTACCGAAACATCACCCATAGTGTCTTTTAATCCACCTTGGAAGATAAAGCTTGGCTCTGTAGGTGTTCCCATAGAAGAGGTTTATGTGAAAATAGCTCAAGACGGAGAAGTTATGGTGCGCGGAGTGAATGTGATGCTGGGATACTTTAAAAAGCCAGAAGAGACCCAAAGAGCCTTCAAAGATGGTTGGCTTCTAACGGGAGACCTTGGCTATATGGATGAAGATGGCTACCTTTACATAACGGGCAGAAAAAAAGAGATAATAGTTCTGTCTGGAGGGAAAAAAGTAAACCCAGAGGAGATAGAAAACCTCATACTCACCAAAAGTGATATCATAAAAGAGGTGGGAGTTTTAGAAGTTAATGGTTCTTTGCACGCTCTTATCTTTCCAGACTTTGAAAAACTCAAAGAAAGAGGTATTCTCAACATAAAGGAATACATAAAGTGGAATATCATAGACAAGGTAAACAGAGAGCTTACAGAGTGGAAAAGAATAACAGGCTTTAAACTCATTGACAGAGAGCTTCCCAAAACCAGATTGGGAAAACTCAGAAGATTTTTGCTCCCAAAGCTATACGCATCAGCAGAGGAAATAAAAGAAGAAAGTAAAATAGATATACCTTTAACACCCGAATGGTTAGCCCTTTCTGAATTTATACAAAGGCTCTCTGGTAAAGAACCAAAACCTTCTGATCACATAGAAATAGACTTAGGGCTTGATTCCCTTGCCAAAGTGGAGCTCCTTAGCTTTATAGAGACAGCTTTTGGTATTAGGTTAGAGGAGGAAGACTTGGTAAAGCATAGCGTCCTTTATGACCTTTTAAAGCTTATATCCGAGAAGAAAGAAAAGGTGCAAGTGGCTCAGGTAGATTGGGGTAGCATACTAAGGGACTCACCACCTTACAAGCTTGAACACTACCCGCCTATATTCAAGGTAGGCAGACTTATCCTTTACACGTTTTTTAAGCTTTATAACAAGTTAGAAGTGAAAAACCTTCAGAATTTACCTGAACCTCCTTTCATATTAGCAGGAAATCATGCGAGCTATCTTGATGGCTTTGTGTTGGCTTGCGCACTCCCTGAAAGGATAGCACAAGAAACTTACTTTTTGGGTGAAGAGAGTTATTTTAAAAATCCCCTCACCTCCCTTTTTGGAAGGTTGGCGCACGTTATTACAGTGAACTTGGACAAAAAGTTAAAAGAATCCCTTCAAAAGACAGCGTGGGCACTAAGATTGGGCAAGGTGGTAGTCATATTCCCGGAGGGTGCAAGAACAAGAGACGGAAAACTTCTACCCTTCAAGAAAGGTTTTGCCATACTTAGCAAAGAGCTTAACGTTCCAATAGTACCTACCGCTCTAATAGGTACTTACGAATCCATGTCCATAAGGGATAAACTGCCAAAGCCTAAAAAGATAAAGGTGGTTTTTGGAGCACCCATACTTCCCCAAGGTATGTCCTACGAAGAGCTGGTGCAAGAAACAAAAACTCGCATAGAAGCCTTACTAAAGGAATACGCATGATGCACATATACAAAAGACGCGTACAGTTTTACGAAACGGACGCTCAGGGTATAGTCCATCACTCTAACTACTTTAGGTACTTTGAGGAGGCAAGAGGAGATCTGCTTCGCACCCTTGGACTTCCCTACTCTAAGCTAAGGGAAGAGGGTTATGAGGTAGTGCTCCTGTCCGCTTTCTGTGAGTTCAAAAAACCCCTTTTCTACGATGAGGAGATGAGCATAAAGATAAGCCTATCTTACATAGACAGATTTACCTTTTCCTTTGATTATCAGGTGTTTGTTGAGGAAGAGCTAAGAGCGGTTGGCAGTACTAAGCATTGCATTCTCAAAGACCTAAAAATAAGGTCCATACCCAATAAAATAAGAGATGTCCTAACCAAGAGCTATGGAAAGGAAAGCCTATAAGATAGTCTTTCTTTTTGGTGTGGTAAGTCTCCTTGCGGATATGACCTACGAAGGGGCAAGGGGGATCATAGGTCCCTACATGTCCCTTTTGGGTGCAGGTGCTTTCACAGTTAGCTTTATATCAGGTCTTGGTGAGTTCCTAGGTTATGCTCTAAGACTTATCTCTGGATACTTAGCTGATAAAACAAAGTTCTACTGGACTATCACCATAGTGGGATACACTATAAATCTTTTTTCTGTACCTCTACTTGCAATAGCATCAAGCTGGCAGTGGGCTGGATTTTTAGTGCTTGTAGAAAGGATAGGTAAATCCATAAGGACACCTGCAAGGGATGTGCTTCTTTCCTTTGCTACAAAGAAGATGGGTCATGGTCTTGGCTTTGGCATACACGAGTTTTTTGATCAAATAGGAGCTCTTTCTGGTCCCATCTTGGTAAGTGCGGTGCTGTTCTTCACTGGAGATTACCGGTCTGCTTTTATGTTTTTAGGGATTCCTGCCTTTATGGCTCTTATGACCCTCATATACACAAAACTCATATATACAGACAATGTGGTTAAAGAGGATTCAAAAGAAGGGAATAACCTAAAGAGTCATTTCTTTATGTATGTAGTTGCGAGCGGATTTGTTGCTATGGGTTATGCAGACTTTGCCCTTTTAGCTTACCATCTTAAGCAAGGAATCTCTATACCAGATGGATGGATACCTATTGTTTATGCGGTTGCCATGGGAGTGGATGCCATCTTTGCTCTTCTCTTTGGAATTCTTTTTGACAGGATCGGGTTCTATGCACTAATGCTTGGTATTTTTATTGCTTCTGCGTATCCACTCTTTGCTTTCTCTTCAAGCCTTACCTTTGTCGTTTTAGGAATAGTACTGTGGGGCTTAGGTATGGGTATTCAGGAATCCATAATGAGGTCCGCTGTAGCCAAGCTCACACCACCAGAGACAAGAGGAAAAGCTTTTGGTATTTTTCACTTTTTCTATGGATTTTCGTGGTTCTTAGGTAGTGCCATTATGGGTTATCTCTATCAGGTTTCTTTTAAGTACCTAATAGCTTTCTCTGTAACATTTCAACTGCTTTCCTTAGTGCCTATCTTCATACTTTCCAAAAGCTTTTCAGCCAAAAGTAAGTCTTCTGGATAAGTGATCTTCAAGTTCCACAAAGAACCCTCCACTACACCCACCTTATAGCCATATCTCTCCAAAAGGGTTGCATCATCTGTGGCATAAAAACCTTCGTTTCTAGCTCTAAAGTGGCATTCAAGAAGCACCCTCCTATCAAAAGCCTGTGGCGTCTGAGAGAGCCATACATTACTTCTATCTATGGTTTTGACTACCATTCCTTCCGCTACCTCTTTTAGAGTGTCTCTTACCGGTACCGCAGTTATCTTTCCATGATACCCATCGAGCTTGGACACCTTATAGAAAAGCTCTATGTCTGCAAGAGGGCGAGCACAGTCATGCACTATCACCACATCACCCTTAGCCTCAAGCAAACCCTCAAGCACCGAATCCTGTCTCTCTTTTCCTCCCTTAACCTTTTGAACACCTGTAGGAAGTCTTACCTTGTCCATATCCTCTTCTGGAAGCACGAGGATCACTTCATCAAACCTGCCTATTACTTTCTCAAGGGAATAAAGATACATAGGTTTGCCACACAGCTCTACAAACTGCTTCTTTCTTCCAAAACGCTTTCCCTCTCCTGCGGAAAGCAAAATGACGCTTATCATTCTTCCTTTAACTGCTCTATCTTCTCTTTTATGCTTTGCTTAACACTTTCATCAAGATCCATTTGAGAGGAAAAAATGTAGTCATCACCTTTGTCAATAACCATGGCTATGAGCTTTAAACCCTTTACCTCTCCCTCTAAGGTCTCTCTTGTTGTCCTCTCTAAAAACTTCTTTACACTTTCCGCATTAGAAAAATCCACCTTTATATCAACAATTTCCAAGTCTTGAGGGTCTATTTCCTCTTTTGCATACACATTAAAAATGGTATATTCTCCATCTTGAACATGTTTTTTTAGATCTCCAAAAAGGTTTTCTACGTACTCTCTTGTCTTGTGCCTTACGCTCATGAAAATCATTTTAATAACTGTCTTTTTCAATTTTTTATGATTTGTGTCAAAATGCGTTCCGCATCAACCATGTATTCCACATTGCTATTTACTTCATGTCCAGATAAACTGTTTTTTATCCTACTGAGCAAAATCAGGTTCTTTTCCGTTATGAGCACCTTCATGCTTTAACTCCTCCAGAGCTTTCATAAAGCTTTTTCTAAAGTCCTCTTTTAGCTTATGGGACCAAAAGGCTACCCAAAGGGTATCACCTTCTAATCTCATCCATACTTTTCTGTGAATAGTATAAAAAGCTATTAGCATACCGCCAACAACCAAAAAAGAACCAAGCCATATTAGAGAAGTACCCGGCTGGTAAGATACCTGAAAACCGCTAAAAAACCTTGGTCTAAAGTCAGACATAAAAAATACATAAGGGAAATCTTCAAGCTCTTTGAGTTGAGTGTAAGCAATAAGGGTAAGCTCGGGTGAGTAAACTACAGGTACATTGTAAGATTTATGGTTTAAAAGAACTTTAACCATCACTGCAGGCTTTAGGTCTCCCCTCATGCCTGCTTGCTCGTCCTCTATGTTAAGAGTTGATCTGTCAATGGAGAGTAGCATGTCCTTAAACTCGGAAACTTTACCTGCTTTTAGCTCCACCTCACCCAGCAGAGCGGATTTAGGATCTTTTGACACCTTGCTTTTGTCAAACACTACGAGCTTTACCACACCAGCTTCACCTGTCAGTCCGTATGTTGCCTGAAATATTCTGTAAGCACCAAAGTCAAAGGGAGAATTTACTGCGGTAGTGCCACTTGAGACCACTCTGCCATCTTTGATGATGCGTATATCACTTTCAAAGCTTGCCACATCATCTTTAAAAGGTGTATTAATGGGTTTTCCTTTTCTTTGGGCTTCCTCACCGTATGTGACAATCCTAAATCTTTCCAGCTCTATCTGAAAAGGTAGTCTCAGCTGTTTATCATTAGACTGCAACACAAGGATATCACTTCTTGAGCCTTCTGGTACTATAACGGATCCCCTTACACCAAAGATGGCATCTATAAGCGCACCCGCCATTATTACCAGCAAACCAATATGAACCACATAAACACCTAAGCGCGAATACCTACCCTTTTCCCCATAGAAATACACCTTTCCCCCTTCCTCTTGCACATAAACCTTAAACCCATGCCTTTTTAAAAAGGACAGGACCTTCTCCTTTGATGGGTTTATGCGTATGCTGATGGGTTTTAAATGCTTCTGTGTATGTTCGTCCAGCTTTTGGAATCTCTCTTTGGTAAAGGTCTGTATCCACACCCTTGGAAGTCTTTTAATGGAACAAACTATGAGATTAATCGCAAGAAGCACTATAAGGGCTATGTAATACCAAGAGTGAAAGACATCTGTGAGCCACAGCTTCCAAAACCACAAACCCACATCTACACCAAATCTGTCAAGATAAAAGCCTAAAGGTTGGTTTTGCTGTATGTAAGTAGAACCAAGCATAGAAAGTATGCCCAAAGAGATCATCAAAAATATGGCAAGCTTTAAAGAAGCAAAAAAGTCATAAAGAAAGTCCAAGGGATTTTTATACTTTTTGTAATCGTTAATAAAATCCTTTATCATTCTTACGATCAGTAGAAGAAGGGATAAGCTAAACATTCCTCCTGTGAGGGACAAAACTATGTAGTAGAGTATTCCTCTCTCTTCAAGGTGAAAAAGCCCTGCAATGACTGTAGCTAAAAAGAGAAGGAAAGAGATCACAAAAAAACCATAACCTTTAAACATAAACTTTAAGTATATTCCAAAAGGTTCTTTAGTACATACTCTTCTAAAGCAAAAAACTTTCTCTCTTCTTCACCTCCAAGTTCATGATCGTATCCCAAAAGATGAACAAATCCATGCACCAAAAGTCTCTTTAGTTCTTCCTGAAGGGAGTGTCCAAGAGATGATGCCTGCCTTTTGGCGGTATCTACGGAGATCACTATTTCTCCAAGAAGTAGCCAATCACCTACTTTTTCATTTATAGGGAAAGACAGCACATCAGTGGGTTTGTCTTTATTTCTGTAAGTTTTGTTTAGTTCTTGAATGGTTTTATCATCTGTGAGGAAAACACTCACCTCAACCTTATTAAGATCAAGGATTTGGGCTATGCGATGGCATACTTCTTCAACCCAGCCCTTCTTTACGCTTAGTCTCTTCTGTAGCCTTATCTGTATTCTGTTCTTCCTTTGATCTTTCAAATTCCTCATAAGCCTTTATTATCCTCGCAACTATGGGATGTCTCACCACATCCTCTTGTGTGAACCATACAAAACTTATACCTTCTATACCCTGAAGCACCTTTATAGCTTCTATAAGTCCAGAATGTTCCCTTTTGGGAAGGTCTATCTGCGTTACATCTCCTGTGATGACCGCCTTAGAGCCAAACCCTATACGGGTAAGGAACATTTTCATCTGTTCTCTTGTGGAGTTTTGAGCCTCATCAAGTATTATGAAAGCATCGTTTAGTGTTCTTCCTCTCATAAAGGCAAGGGGTGCTATCTCTATAATGTTTCTTTCAAGCATATAACTGGCTTTATCGTAATCCACCATATCGTAAAGGGCATCATAGAGGGGTCTAAGATATGGGTCTACCTTCTCCGCTATGCCTCCTGGTAGAAAACCTAACTTTTCTCCAGCTTCAACAGCAGGCCTTGTGAGTATTATCTTGTTAACTTTGTTTTCTTTGAGATGTGCAAGAGCCATGGCCATAGCTAAGTATGTTTTCCCTGTTCCTGCAGGACCTATACCAAAGACTATATCGTTGTTTTTTATAGCCTCCACATATATTTTCTGTGTGCGAGTTTTTGGGACTACTGCCTTTTTTCTGTGGGTCATTAAGATGATGTTTTCCTTATCTTCCTGTTGAAGAGATGCCCTTTTGCTTGCGTACTCTTTTGCTTTTTCTCTGACTTCTTGTGCGGTCATAGGGTTGGATTTGAGCTCTTTTATGGCATTCCTTATAAAGTCATAAGCCTGCTTTACTTTATCCTCTTCCCCCCTTATAATGATCTCTGTGCCTCTTGCTAACATCTTCACGTCAAAGAGTTGGGAAAAGTACTTGAGGTTTTCGTCAGCGCGCCCTACTATTGCATAAAAAACTTCATCAAAACTACCTAACTCTATCCTCTCTTCCACCTTCTCTGCGCTTGACATCCTCGTGTTAAAGTAAAATATACTTATCCCTTGGAGAATTTCAAGGGGTTTGATTTTAAGACTTGACATTTGAAAATTTTTTGCATATAATAAAAAATGTAAATACTTTAGAGAGGGGTGAACCATGCAAGATGTGTCCTTGGGTGGAGTAAAGGATTTTAACTTTGATATTAAAGACCCAAAGTTTCTTGACGAAAACGCGCTGTGGGAAGAAGTCAAAAGGGTGTTTTCCAAATGCAAAGACTGCAGGATGTGCGTATCCTACTGTCCATCTTTTCCCGCACTCTTTGATGCGGTAGACAGGCATGACGATGACATAAACGCCCTTAGTAAAGAAGAACTGGCAAAGCCATTAGAGCTCTGTTTTCACTGCAAGCAATGCTACTTTAAGTGCCCTTACACACCTCCTCACGAGTGGAATATAGACTTTCCTCACCTTTCTTTGAGGTACAAAATATGGAAGTTTAAAAATCAAGGTGCTAAGCTCACGGACAAGCTCATGCTCAATACAGACCTTGTGGGTAAGCTCTCCGTTGGTATGTCCTTTATTGTGAATTCCCTAAAGGATACAAAACCCGTAAGGGTCATTATGGAAAACTTTATGGGTGTGGATAGAAGAGCCAAGCTTCCACCCTTTAACTCCGAAACCTTCGTAGATTGGTTTGAAAAAAATAGAAAGAAAGTAAAGGGTGAAAATGGGAAAGTTGCCCTTTTCTACACCTGCCTTTTGAACTATAACTATCTTGAGAAAGGAAAAGCGCTCGTCAGGGTTTTTGAGAAAAATGACATACTCATAGAACTACCTCAACAAGAGTGCTGTGGCATACCCTTCTTTGATATAGGCGATGTGGATACAGTTATAAAGAAAGCCAAAGCCAACATAAGGTCTCTGAAGGCTTATGTAGATAAGGGATACGATATAGTAGTTCCCATACCTACCTGTGCTTTACAGATAAAGTACGAGTATCCATTACTTCTTCCTGACGATCCAGATGCAAAGGCGGTAGCGGAAAGGGTTTATGATGTACATCAATACCTTTGGAAGCTTCACGAAGAGGGTAAGTTCAACAAGGACTTTAAAGTATCTATGGGGAACATAGCGTACCACATTCCGTGTCATCTCAAGTCCTTGAATGTAGGCTACAAAGCTGCAAACCTCATGAGGCTCATACCCAACACAAGGGTGAGAATTGTGGAAAGATGTTCAGGACATGATGGAACTTTTGGTGTAAAGAAAGAAACTTTTGACATGGCATATAAGGTAGGATCCAAACTCTTTGAAGAACTAAAAGGTTCTCAAGCGGACATTTATGTGTCAGACTGTCCTTTGGCAAGCAATCAGATAGAACTCGGTACAGGCAAAAGACCGCTACATCCTATAGAAGTTCTTTGGAAGGCTTACGGCGAAGAAGTGTAGTATAATATAGAAATGCCTTCCTTTAAGATAGCGGTTCTAAAGGGCGATGGAATAGGTCCGGAGATAGTCCAAAGTGCGCTACAGGTTCTTGAAAAAGCGGGAGAGCTTTTTGGCTATAGCTTCACCTTTGAGGAGGGACTGATCGGAGGTATAGCTATAGACCAAAAAGGTGATCCCCTTCCTCAGGAAACCCTTGAACTCTGTTTGAAATCTGATGCTGTACTTTTGGGAGCGGTAGGCGGTCCCAAGTGGGATGATCTTCCTACCCATAAAAGGCCAGAAAAGGGTCTTCTTGGCATCAGAAAAGCCCTTGATCTGTATGCAAACCTCAGACCCGCAAAAGTTTATGAACCTCTTATAAGCTCTTCACCCTTAAAGGATGATATAGTAAGAGGCACTGATTTTATAGTGGTAAGAGAGTTGACTGGTGATGTCTATTACGGTGAGCCAAGAGGAGTATTCATAGAAAACGGTAAAAGGGTAGGCATAAACACAATGAGATACACAGAAGATGAAATAAGAAGAGTAGTTAGAAAGTCCTTTGAGATAGCAAGGGGAAGAAAGAAAAAGCTTACCAGTGTAGATAAATCCAATGTGCTTGAAGTGAGCGCCCTTTGGAGAGAGATAGTGCAAGAGGAAAGCAAGAACTTTCCTGATGTGGAGGTAGAGCATCTTTATGTAGACAACTGTGCCATGCAGATAGTGAAGCGTCCCAGCTCCTTTGATGTGATAGTTACAGGCAATATTTTTGGTGATATACTATCTGACGAAGCTGCGGTGATCACAGGAAGCCTTGGTATGTTACCTTCAGCCAGCATTGGAGACAAATATGCTCTATATGAACCCGTGCATGGTTCTGCACCAGATATTGCAGGTAAAGGAATAGCCAATCCCATAGCAACCATACTATCTGCAAGCATGATGCTAAGATATTCCTTTGGGCTAAAGCAGGTTGCTGACGCTATTGAAAAGGCAGTAGAGACAGCTCTGGAGAGAGGTTATAGAACTCCAGATATACACACAGAAGGCACTAAAAAAGTAGGCACAAAAGAGATGACAGAAGCTATAATATTTGCTTTGGAGGAGATATGCGAAAGATCTTAGTACTGCTCTTGATAGCTATCTCATCAAGCGTTTTTGCACAAGATCCCTTGGAAAACATTAAGAAGTTTTTCTCCCGGGAAGGTTATGTGATAAGGGTGGAAAAGGATCAGGTGATTATTGATATGGGAAAGGATCAGGTAAGGGTGGGAGAGGAGTTTTCCGTTTTTGGGGAAGGTAAAGAACTTTTCCATCCCATCACAGGAAAACCCTTAGGCAAAGAGCGTAAAAAGATAGGAGAAATAAAGATAGACCAAGTAGAGGATAACTTCTCGCGTGCAAAAGTTATCAAGGAAGAAGGTAAGATAAAGGTGGGTGATAGAGTAGTTCTTTATGCAAAAGATGTGTGCTATGAGGGTTCAGAGGAGGGCTTTTTTAAGATAAGCTCTGTGGTAGAAGGTGTAAAAAAGGGTAGAGGATGTGCCTACACTATAAAGGAGTTTAAAGATGGCTACGGTGTGGAGTTTCTCGGATCTCCAGTAGCCTTTTACTCCATACCACAGGTAGCTAAACAGCAAATAGAGAGGGCAAGTCTTAGAGACCTCAGACTTCTTGCAAGGACTAAGCTTATAAAGACTCTTCCATCCATACCCATTTCTGCGGACGTAGGGGACATTATGGGTAATGGCAAAGAATATCTTGCTATTCTTTATTCTGGAAAGGTTGAAGTCTATGAGCTTTTAAAAAATGACATAATCAAGAGAACCACTTACTCCTTACCTGCGGGAAGTGCGGTTAATCTTGTAGTGGCAAGGGTGGGTAAGGAAGATAAGGACTACATAATAGTGAATATGGTATCTGGAGATAAAGCAAGCTCCCTTATACTCAAAATGGTAGGGGATAGCTTAGTTCCTGTAAAAACAGACATACCTTACATAATGGGCGTGCTAGACAAAAGCAGACCAAAGGAAACCTTTGTGGGTCAAACCTTTGATTTTGATAACAAATTTGGTAAAGTGGTAAGGCTATCTTTTGAAGAGGATAACCTGAAGGAAGTGGGTGTTTATTCCGTTCCAAGGGGCTTTAGAATTGATAGCGCCTTTTATTACAAAAACTATCTGGTATTTACAGACAGCTCTGGCAGGGTGAGAGTATTTGATGGCTCTAACGAAGTGTTTTCTTCTGAGGAAGGTTTTGGTGGTTCTTACTCTTATGTGGAAATAGCGGTTGGATCTGCGGGTAAGATAAATTACATCTTCAATCCAAGGGGTGCGGTAGGAGATATCTTGGGCTTTAAGGTGGCTTATGTGGTAAAGAACTCCGCAGGGATAGTTCAGAGGTTTCTTGACATAGTCAAATACTCAAGAGGTGATATATTCATTCTTGACGAAGAGAGAAAGGATATCATTAACTTTAAACAACTTGTGGGTGGTAATTTGGAGGAAGCTATACAGTCAGTGATATTTACAAAGGACGGAAGGCTTCTTGTACTTACTGGAAGAACAGGAACTATTCCCATACAGAACAAGGGAGAGCTTTACGAGATTGAGATAAGGGCTCTATGAAGAAGCTTTTTCCTGCACAAGAACTTTAAACCTGTCTCCCATACTCACAAGCATGGTTTTAAGTCGGGAAAGCCTTTCTATGTCCTCTGGAGCTTGGGATAAGCTAAGTCTTTCAAGCTCTTCAAGAAAGGAATCAGATGCCAAAAGAAAATCTCTCAGATTTTCAAAGCGTATTGTTTTTAACCCAAACTCTTTTCCATACTCTACAATAGCGGAGAAATTAACCATAGCGGTAATATCAAAGGGTTGTGTTTCTTTCAGAACGTCCTTTACAAGCCTGTGGGACTTATAACCTACTACCGTGCCTTCCGCGTACTTGTGTATATCGTTAGAGGTATAACCGTAATCTATGAGTATATGATAACCTTTGAGAAGATGCTGAGAGATAGCTTTTAAAAAATCTAAACAATCAAGACAAATCTCAATCACATGGTTTTTATCTTTGTAATTCATATGTTCCAAAAAAAGGTTTATTCTCTCATCACTTATTGGTCCCCACGAGCCATCTACGTATAGCTCTTTACCATCCTTTACTACATGAACAGGAAGACAGTCAAAAAACTCGTTGGAGAATATCACTCCTTCTATAGCTACAAGCTCTTTGATCCAGAAGACCTTGCCTTCAAATTCCTTGAGTCTCTCCTTTTGAAGAGCTAAAAGGGAAGGGCTACTTTCGTATATGTAGTAGGTAAGATGAGGATAGATGTCTGGATACTTACTTTTGAAGGTGCTAAGAATGTCGTAAGCCAAGCTTCCATTCCCTCCACCTAACTCTAAGAGTGCGGGAGCGTTCATGTCATGTATAAGCTGATAAAGATGGTCAGAGAGAGCCATACCAAAAGCTCTGTCCAATTCGGGTGCGGTAAAAAAATCCTTTCCTATTTTTGTACTTGAGTAGTATTCTTTGACACACTCCTCCATAAAGTCTTTAAAAGTTTTCATCCGGGTGGCCAGCTCATCTGCCTTCCACCTATGAGATGAAGGTGTAGATGAAAGACGCTTTGTCCTGCATCTTTTCCTACATTAAAGACAAGCCTGTAGCCTCTGTTTAGGTTTTCATCTGGTGCAATTCCGAGCCTTTCAGCTATAATCCTTGCAGTATAGAACATGTGTCCTACAACTTTCTCATCTTCTTCTTGCATCTCTTGAATACCAAGTATGTGCTTTTTGGGAACTATAAGTATGTGAATGGGAGCTACAGGGTTTATGTCGTGAAAAGCATACACCATGTCATCCTCATAAACACCCTTTGAAGGAACTTCCTTGGAAACGATCTTACAAAATATGCAGTCCTTCATAACTATAATGATACAACTAATTTGATGGTGCTTCAAGCATTAACAATAAGAGAAGGAGGTGCATATCACTCTCCTTTCACTTCTTTTATTGCGGATTTTATGTCCTTGTCCGCCTTTTCAAATACTTCTACTGTATCTCTGTGAAGATGTTTTCCGTAGAGTCTTATCAGAGTTTGTATGTTTATATAGCCTATGCCAACACTTCCGTCAGGTTTTTCGTAGAGATAGATTCTACACGGTGCTAAAGTCCCAAAATGAGGAAACTCTTTTAGGATTTTATCGCCGTAGGTTAGGTTGCATGCAAGCATAAAAGAGTATTTGGGGCTCTCTTTTCTTACATCTTCTACCGCAAGTATGTTCATATTAACTCCGTCCAAAGAACTCTTAAGAAGCGTTTTAACATCGTCAAAGCTCATACCTTTTATGTTGTATGAGGTTTCAAAGGAAATGTTTCTTAACTCTCTTGTCATCTTTTTCAGATAACCATTGCTGAACTTTTTTCTTTCTGGTTTTGCTATGCTTGAAATAACACTTCTGAGTTCTGAGTAGGTTCTGTTTATGAACTCCTTGTCCTCTTTTGAGAGATCTTTAAGGTAAGGCTTTTCGTTCAGTATGGTTATGGACACGCTACCATCTTTGTTTTCGTATATGGCAACAGAGCAAGGAATTAGGTTGCTCATAAAGGGTGATCTCAAAAGTAGGCTCTCTTTTTCTTTTTTATCACAGGCAAGCAGGACTGTGTAGTTGGGAAAGTCCTTTATACCCCTTGCCTTTATGGCTTCAGATATGGTAAGGGTACGCAAGACCTTAAGGTCTTTACTGTTTAGCTTCTGCTTTAGCTCTTCCACAACATGGTTAAAGCTTGCGTCTTTTACTTTGTAGGTGTAGAACATTAGGCTGATTATATCTGTACCTAAGGATAAAAGGGGGAAGAGGAAAAGAAGAAGGAGAAGCTTTTTCATGCTTTGATCCTCCTTATCATGCCTTTCCCAAAGGCTTCCAATGGGGATGTGTATTTGGCATCAAGGACTTTCACGTTGGGTGTTGGGTCTACGTATATGTGCTTTTTCTTTCTCACATAGTCTATCACGATGTCATAAACGGGTACAGGTTTGGCATCTGGCACTAAGCTTTCTGGGGGTGGTGTAGGTCCTCCATAAACAGCTACAAGATACTCTTTTTTGGGATCAAGTTCCTTACCTTTTACCCAAGCTCTTTTGATCCTCTGTCCTTGTTTTGCACCTATTTCTATCTCGTATTCCACATTGTAGAGTCTTGACATATCACCACCTTGCTGATAGAAGGGATCGGGATTGAACACGTTGTCCGCTACATCTTCCCAAACAGCCTTTAGTTGTTCACCCGTTCTCTTCATAATATAAACGTTGGGATATGTTATGGCGGTAAAGTCATAAATGTGCTCCACTGTTATTTTTTGTCCAGGCAGGATAGTTGTTCCCCATCTGTAGCCTGGTGATGTTACTATATCCACACCGTGATAGTAGTCCGCTATAGCCATACCTACAAGTCTGTCAAAGGTGCTAAAGAAGGTATCTCTCTTGTATATCAAAACTTCGGCAACACCTATCTCCTCTTTGAGCTTATCTTCGTATGGCTTGTACCATTTGTCTATGAGCTCTTTGGCTCCTTTGTCTGCGGGTATTAGGTTGCTTGCCACAGGTATGAGTTTGAACCTGTAGTCTCTTATCTTTCCGTTCTTTATGTCAAGGTCCAGTCTTCCCACATACTTACCGTGAGAGCCAGCAATTACTATCATGGTGTTTCCAACAAAATAGGGCTTAGGGGTCACATCGTGAGTGTGCCCTGAGATGATGATATCTATACCTTTTACCTTTTTGGCTAAGGCTATGTCCAAGGGTAAGCCGTCGTGAGAGAGTAAAATAACCGCATCTACTTTGTGTTTGTTTCTTAGTTCATCTACGAACTTTTGCATCTGCTCTTCTCTTACGCCAAAGCTCCATCCTTCAACAAACTCTCTTGGATTGGCTATGGGTGTAAAGGGGAAGGAGTTTCCAATGATTCCGAGTTTTACACCACCAACTTCTCTTATGGAGTAAGGTTTAAATATGAGGTCTCCAAAATCAGCATCTACTACATTTTGCGATATGAACTCTGCTTTGAGCTCCTTTAGTCTTTGAAGGAACTTCTCCTTTCCAAGAGTAAAGTCCCAGTGAGCTACCATAAGGTCGTATCCCGTATAGTTCATCCAGTCCACTACCGCTTTACCTTCTGTGAAGAGTCCTATGGCTGTAGTAACCCACGTGTCTCCACCATCAAGGACAAGCACTTTGTCCTTTCCTCTCTCATTCACTATGGATTTTATGATCCAAGTTATGTGCTCGCCTCCTCCCATCTTACCAAACTTTTCTGCAAGCTCTGGGAAGTTTACACAGCTTGCAAAGTAAGCCTCAAGGGTATCTGGCTTTATCCTATACATCTTCAAAAAGTCCTTGCCTGCAACGTACCCTGGAATGCCTTCAAGCCCCTTTGGTGGAACAAGATTCACAGGTTCAGAGAAGTAAAGGGGTCTAAGATGAGCATGAAGGTCCGTGGTAAATAGTAAGGTCACATTACCAAGACTTTTAAAGGACATAATGTCCTCAGCTTTCATTTTGGCAAGCGCAGACACGGGGTCTGCGCTCAGGTACGCTCCAGTTATTATGGCAAGTTCTAAAAAGTCCCTTCTTGTGAGTTGCATCAGTCTCCTCCTACTTGTTCACTGGGGATTCAGGGCTGTGAAGGTATGCTACTATATCCGCTATTTCCTCTGGGGTTAGTATGCCGTGGACTCCCGCTCTGTACATTATACTGCAGGGTACATAAGCCCAGGAGTTGTATATCTTCTCGTAGGTGTATTTCACATTGTTTTGACGTTTACCATAATACCTAAGTGTGGGTCCTATGTTTCCACAGGCGAGCTCCTTGGGGTCCGCACAGTGGCAGGCATAACAGTTGCCCTTTCTTGTGTTTACAAAGAGCTGTTCTCCCTTTTTCCAGTCCCCCATCAGCTTACCGTTTGGAGGATATTTAATGAGCCTCTTTTGCTCCTCAAGGAACTTGGCAACCATATCCGCAGATACCGTACCCTGAGGATTGGAGCATAGCTTTTGGGCTTCATCCTGCTTTATGTCCTCTTCAAAGGTATGCTTTTTCTCCTCAGCCTTTGCTTGAGGTGGTGGAGGTTTTGGCGCTTCTGCAGGTTTGGGTTTTTCTTGCTGTGTTGGTGCGCAGGCAAAGAGAACCACACTTGACAGAAGAATAAAATGTCTTTTCATATCCTTTCCCTCCTCACCTTACAAACCCTGGTGTTTCTATGACGCCACCGTTGGCTTCATGAGCCATATAGAGGCTAAGAGCTATGTGAGCCCAATGGAAGTGGGGTGGTGGAGTCACTCTGATCTGACTGTAGCACCCTCTTATCCTATCCTCCATAGTCCAAAGCTGGTCGTTGGAAAATCTGTAAGCGGGCCAGTGGGTTGCTACTTTGTCTTGCTTAATTCTTGCGAGGGTTTGAAGCCTTATTCTTTGACCTCCAAAGGTGTCATGACATATGGCGCAGGAAAAGTCCATCTTGCCAACTCTTGCGTACCATAGCTCTTTGCCCTTTTGGTACATTTCCTTTTCCTTGGGGTGTTCAAGCCTTACATCCATCTTCATGCCGTTGGAGAGGGTTGCTACAAAGGTGGCAATGCTCTTGAAATTAGTGTCGTGCTTTACATCTTTAACGCCCATATACTTTTCCATGCAGTACTTTATCCTTGTGTCAAGGTCTAAAACTGCGTCTGCGTCTTTGTAATACCTTGGCATGTGTGCGTATGCTCCTTTTAGGTATCTACCATCCTGACCATGACAGCTTGAACAGGACTTGCCAGCAGAACCCATGGGCTTGTTAAACAGGTCCCTTCCTTGCTCTGCATAAACATCTCCAGGCAGGATACCCGTCTCCTTAAGGAGCATCTCTTTCTGCTTTTTGACTTCCTGTGCAGGATCTTCCTGTTGCGCAAGAGCGTAAAAAACGATACCCCCTACCGCTCCCATCAATAGGGGTAACAACCACAACCTCCTCATACCCTTTCCTCCTTATTAAACCACGCTTATCTCTGCTGTCTTTTCCCACTTTCCTCCTTTGTTATCCTCGTAGGAGATCTTTACTGTACCGCTCTCTTCTACCTTTAGAGTGATGCCTATAAAGGGATTGGCACTTACACCACCGCCCATATCAATAACTGAAACTAACTTGTCGTTAAAGAACAATTCCAGCTTTGTAAGGTGGTAGGCAGGTATTAACTGTCCCGTTTGTGGGTCCTTTCTGGTGCCTGGTTCCATAGGGTGCGTTATTACCATCTGTACCTTTACTATTTCTCCTTTCTTAGCTTCCTTTGGAACTCTTAGTATTCCAGCTCCTATAGCCATGCCTAAACCTCCTTTTAGAGTTTTTATCCGCAACCGCCTACGGTTACTTTAACTTCTTTGGCTGCCATAAGGAATGAACCATCCTTTAGCTTAAGTATGGCTCTCACATTGGAAGTCTGACCCATTTTGATTCTTGTAGCAAAGTAAACCTTGCCGTTCATAGGTGTGAATTTCACATCCGCTATCCATGGACTTGGATTGTTATCAACAAATATCCATAGGCTATCTACTTTTTCTACAGGGATATCTGACTCTACAGAAACGGGCACATTAGCACCTGATTCTGCAATGGTGGGTGCCTGAAGCTTCACATCTGCTGACTCCTTGATCTGAGAGAGGGACACTCCAAGCCTTTTTTGGATGTCTTCCTCAAGCTTGGAAGAAGCAAAGGATGGTCTAAAAATACCTGGCACAAAGGTCAAACCAGCAATTCCCAAAGCTGATAGAAGCAAAAAGCGCCTTCTGTCCATGACTATACCTCCTTATAAAGTTTTTACTAACACTTTTTCATGCCTGACTTTTCACAAGCCATTATAAGTAGTTTTATAAAATCCTCTTTGCTCCTACTTCCAAAGACTACGCTTATAACGGTGTCTTTTTTAGGATCGTAAAAAACAAAAGTTGGTGTGCCAAAAACGCTAAAGCGCCTTGCCCATGCTCTACCTATCTGTGAGTCCATGCTTAAGGATAGCACCACGAACTTGTCCAAATACTTGGAAACCTTTTCATCAGCAAATACAAAGGTCTCCATCTGAAGGCAGTAAGGACAGTGCTCCGAATGGAAGTAAAACATTACTGGTTTTTGTTCTCTTTTGGCTGTTTCTATACCGCTTACAGGATCGCTAAACCACTCTCCAGCCCATACAAAACCCATTAACAGAAGTGTTACAAATAGTAACTTCTTCATAGCGTACTATATTAAAATTATGGTGTGAAGGTTGCCATAAATTTTGCTTATGCAGGTATAAGGAATATTTAAAAATTTGTTTAAAAGCTTATAAGGAGGCAAATCATGTCTTACATAAAGGCAAAATTTCAGGATACGGGTAAGATCCTTCAAGTTGAAGGTATATGTAACGATGACATAAACAGGGATGACTTTATAGTTGTCAATTCCGAAAAGGGTGAAGAAGTGGTCAGAGTCCTGGGAGTATCCAAAGAGCCTTCTACTATAAAAGCTACTTTCTTAAGAAAAGCAACGGATGAAGACATGAAGAAGATGGAGGAGAACTTAGAGAAGGCAAAGGAGTTATATAGCCTTTGTAAGGAAAAAATATCTCAGCATGGACTTGATATGAAGCTTTTAAAGGCATACCTGCCTTTGGACGAAAAAAAGGTGTTTTTTTACTACACTGCTGAACAGAGGGTGGATTTTAGGAATCTTGTTAGGGACTTGGCAAGGATTATAAAGAAAAGGATAGAGATGAGGCAGGTAGGTGTAAGGGATGCGGTACAGATGATGGGTTGGATAGGTATGTGTGGTGAAGTACCTTGCTGTGTAAGATTTGTAGAAACCTTTGAATCCATATCCCTAAAAGACATAGAGGAGCAGAACCTTCCCCTTTCACCAGCAAAATTTACAGGTCCCTGTGGAAGACTCATATGCTGTCTTGCTTACGAAAGGGACAATTATCTTATTAAGAACATCCTTCCAGAAGTGGGCACAGAGCTGTGCTTTGAGGGTAAGGTCATCCAGATACTCTACATAGACCCACCAAGAGGAAAGGTGTTAGTACAAAGGGAAGACAAAAAAGAAGAAATAGACCTTTATAAGCTTTTACCCTACGATTATGAAAAGGCTCTTAGACACTGCAAAAATTGTGGGCTCTGTTGTAGAAGGACCTCTAAGGAAGATGAGGATTATATCAACGTTCAAGAGTGAGCTAAACCAACTTTTTGTTTTTCAGCTGGAAGATGGCAACAAAGTGGAAGCGGTGTTTTACCGTGGGGATACCCTGTGCGTTTCCACTCAGGTGGGCTGTGCCATTGGGTGTCCTTTTTGTCTTTCGGGAAGCAAGGGACTTGTGAGGAATCTAAGCTCTGAGGAAATATATAAGCAATATGAATTTCTCAAAGATAGCTTTCCCATAAAGAGAATAGCTGTTGCAGGTATAGGAGAACCTTTGATGAACTACCAGAATGTAGTGGAAAGCTTTTGGAAGTTTAAGAAAGCAGGATTAAAGGTTTCTTTCTACACTACAGGTTTTCCCTACAGGCATCTAAAAGAACTCCTAAAACTTCCTCACAATGGACTTACCGTATCCATACACTCTACAAGAAGCGACAAAAGAAAAGTGCTTGTCCCACACGGCGGTGATATAGATGCGCTAATAAACACACTACGAGAAGAACTTGCATCTATGTCAAAAACTAAGAAAAAGAAGATAAGCCTTGCTTACCTTTTGATAAAAGGTGTGAATGATAGCTACGAAGACCTTGAGGATTTTGCCAAGCTTGTTTTGGAGTTGGGAGTGAGTGCCACTCTACTTTACTATAACGCTACTGGATCTTTTGAACAGATGAGTCAAGAGGAGTACGAAGATAAGTTCCTTTTTCTAAAAAAATACGGTATAAAGGTGACCCTATCAACCCGTTTTAGAAAGGACCCATTGGGCGGATGTGGCACACTGGTAATCAACAGAAATTAATAGGTTTTTAGTAAGTCTTTTAGATATTCATCATCTGCGCTTTTTTCTTCATCTGCAACGCAATATAGAGGTATAGCGCTTACTCTTACCTTACCTTTGTGAATCATTCCGAGTTTTTCTGCGGAAGCCTTTGAAAGGTCAAGTATTCTGTTTTTGACAAAAGGTCCTATGTCAGTTATCCTAACTATCACTTCTTTACCGTTTTCTAAGTTCCTGACAAGCACATAGGTGTTTATTGGGAATACCTTAGATGCTGCTGTGTACTTATATTTGTTAAAAATTTCACCACTTGCGGTTTTTCTTCCGTGAAACTTTTTCCCATACCAAGATGCATAACCTTCCACCTCTTTGCAATCAGTATTGGACAGGGCAAAGCCAAAAAATATGAGTGTTATAGCCAATATTCTCATTTTTTTACCTCCTTGAGAGGTGAAGGTTTATTGAAGGATACCACAAAAAAGAATGAGTTGTCAAGTAAAAAGGAAGCTGTTTGAAAAATCCTAGAGCACTGAAAAAACTTGATTTCTTAAAACAGCCCTCAAAAGCTCAAAAAAATAAGTAAAGTTTCCAGTTTTCAGAATAGCCTTAAGGGGACTTGACAAACACGAAAATGTGTGTATAATTAATAGAATGTGTACGGAGGGGTCCAAAAAGGACCCCTTGAAAAAGTACTTGACAAACAGAACGAAAGGATATATAATTAGAATTCTGGAATGAGGAAGTGAAAAGCTGAGGGGTGTAAAAAGCCCCTTGTCATCTTGGCAACTGAATAAGGAGGAAGGACCCTAATACCTGGGGTTCCATTGAAGAGTTTGATCCTGGCTCAGCGCGAACGCTGGCGGCGTGCCTAACACATGCAAGTCGT